>JALSLU010000125.1 GCA_026988125.1 Sulfurospirillum sp. | reverse complement strand
AGCGATAGTTCCTAAATTTGCAACCAAATCATCATCACTCATACCAATACCATTATCACTAACAGTTAAAGTTTTAGCATCTTTGTCTATCTTTAGATCAATTCTTGGCTTAAACTCCAAACTTTTAAACTTTTCATCTGTTAGAGTTAAGTAATTTAGCTTATCTAGTGCATCACTGGCATTTGAGATAAGCTCTCTTAAAAAGATCTCTTTGTTTGAATATAGTGAGTGAATCATTAAATCAAGTAGTTGTGTTACCTCTGTTTGAAATTGATGTTTTGCCATCTATTCCTCCTAATTATTTTTTTGGAATGATAGCAAAATAAATAAAAAAAAGCAATAAACTTTAGTATATAATCATAATTAAAGTTTAGTTTATAAGTATCAAGTTAAAAAAGTAAAAAAATTTTTTTATATCATTTTTAACTATTTAGTTGTATACTGCAAGAAATCATTTACTATAAGGAAAAGTTATGAAAAAGGTACTTCTATTAAGCTCTGGAAGTCCTTGTAGAGCAGTTATGGCTGAAGGAATTTTGAGAAAAAATAGTGATAAAGAGATAGAGTTTATAGGCGCAGGCTTAGAAGAGAATGAAAAAATCAATCAAAATGCTATAAAAATTTTAAATCAAGAGGGAGTCAATATAGATGAGCTATCTCCTAGGACTCTTAAAGATGTTGTTAAAGAGGATTTTGATTTGATTGTTACGATATGCTCACACTCTCGTGAACTTTGTCCACAATTTCCAAGAAGAGTAACAACAATTCATATGGATTTTCCAGTAATTGATGATGAAAATGAAGAGAGTTGTAAAGAGTTGGCATGGAAGATTAAAAACAGAGCTTTGCCAATTATTTTAAAAAGTATATGATACCCCTATATCCAATACCAGCAGCTACTAGTGTTCCAACGACATTTAAAACTATATTGCTTAGTGCCAAGATTATATTACCTGCATTAAAAAGCCAAAATGTTTCCAATGCAAATGTTGAATAAGTTGTTAAAGCACCCATCATACCGGTAGATAAAAAAGATTTAATGTGTAGACTAAAGATAGAAGTGTTGCTAAATAGAGCAAAAAGTGCACCTAGAATGAGGCTGCCTAAAATATTTACACTTAGTGTGCCAAAGGGTAGATCATGTGGGATGTTTTTGTTTACCAAGCCATTTAGGTATGCTCTACAAATTGCTCCAATAAAACCTCCACTACCTATTGCTAAGATTGTTTGCCAACTCATTGTCTAACCTCTTTTGCATATTTTTTTTCATATTTTCAAACCAATTTTCATCCTCTTTTGGATCTATACTATCTAAATAAATCACTGTAACCTCTCCACTATGTGCTGTTAAATTTTTAGAATCAAAAATATATCTTGAGTTTAGTATAAGAATTGGTTGAACTTTTAAATTTAGTTTTTCAGCTATAATCTTAGCACCACTCTTAAACTTTAATAATTTCTTGCCATCACCTCTTGTTCCCTCAGGAAAGATTGAGATGACTCGACCATCCTTGATCCTCTCTTTTGCCTGTTTTATAATCTTTACGATGGAGCGTTTATCATTTCTATCTATGGAAATCATTTTTGGAGCTTTTATGATGTACCCAAAAAGCGGTATGTCTTCTATCTCTTTTTTTGCTACCCAGCACTCATCTTTTGGATAAATAGCTTCAAGAGCTATTATATCGACTACACTTTGATGATTCATTATGAGTAGTTTTGCCTCTAAATCTGGTTTTCCTACCTCTTTTATTTTAAAACCCATAAGAAAAGTTTGTAATCTTGCCCAAGTTCTTCTTATCTTGTGGCTTTTTTTGGGAAAAAGATAGAGAAAAAGTATAACCATAAGTACAGTTATAACAAATTCTAAAATTAGGTATATCCCTCTAATCTTTGCCATTTGTCTCCTTTATCCATCCAATTTTTCCATTTGGTAGCATCACTTTTATGTAGTTGCCTCTTTCATCTAGTTTTGTTGCATATAGTGTTCTATCGGTTTTGTAAAATATGGTTGATTTTGGAGTAGGTAATATCTGTAGATTTGTTCCTTGCTCAATTTTTATGCTTTTAAATATATTTTTATCATCTATAAAGAGTGCAATTAGTAGTAGAAGCATAATAATGTATATGATTTTTCTTCTTTTTATAAGTAGTAGTAAAAGTATAACTGCTACTAAAGCATACAAAATATTTTTATATACTTTTAGGGAGCTATGAGCAGGATTTAAATCTATTTGTGTGCTAATCTCCTCATTATCAACTACTATGGGTAGAGAAATCTTTTTAAACTTATTTGTTTTTTTATTGAAGTAGGTAAAATCAAACTTTTTTATATAATTTGGAATAATAGCATAATAATATATTTGAGTTTTAGGAAGTATGGTTTTAGAAGAGTCTATGCCATCTTTTATAACCCATTTTAGTTTAAAATCTTTTAAATTAGAGAGAAATGCTTCCATCTCAATAACAATTATGTTGTTTTGATCATCAAATTGTGTTGTTTTATGTTTTAGCACTTTTAAAGACTCTGCTATAACTCCACTGAAATATTTTGTACCATTTAGTTTAATTATATTTAACGGTTCTGGGTTTAGAGTTGCGCTGTCGATTTTTTTACCATTTTCTAAAGCAATTAGTTCTATTGCAGGAAGAGAGGCATTGATCTCTTTTGTTTTTATGTAGTAAGTATTGTAAAAGATGTTATCGCTATACCACTTCCAATTGCTTTGTTTGTTTAAAACATCAAGGTTGCTAGTATCTTTTATGACTGTTTTTAGCTCTTCAAACTCTGTTGTTGCTATGATTGCTTTTACCTTTATAGTAAAAATCTCGTGTAGATATACTCTTTTTGGAATCTCTTCAAAAGATAAAAAAATTGACTTTTGATTTTTAAGTCTAGCTGTGTCTCTTTTTACATTTGTTTTATTTGACTCTTCATTGCTATTTGAAGTTAAGCTATTTGTCAAATTTGTCTCGTTGGCATCTTGATAAACCGATATAAAAATATCTTCAGCGCTTAAACAAGATATCAGACTAAAAATGACAAATAGTCTAGTCAAAAGGAAGCTCATTTGCTATCCAAAAGACCTTGTAGCATTTTTATGCCATCTTCTGAACCAAGAAGTGTATCGACAGCTCTCTCAGGGTGAGGCATAAGTCCAAAAATATTTTTCTCTTTATTGCAAATACAAGCTATAGAATCAACTGAACCATTTGGATTTTTATCAATACCATTTTCATCACAATATTTTAGTAAAATTTGGTTATTGTCATAAAGTTCTTGTAGAGCAATTTTATCTAAAAAGTAATTTCCTTCACCATGAGCTATAGGGATGTTTAAAACATCACCTATGCTTAGTTTTTTTAAAAAATCATTTTCGTTGTTAATCACCCTTAAATGGTGAAATTTTGATATAAAGTGTACATTTGCATTTCTTTTCATAGCTCCAGGAAGTAGTCTTGTTTCAAGTAACATTTGAAAACCATTGCAAATTCCTAAAACTTTTCCACCACTCTTTGCATAATCTATCACACTATTCATAATAGGTGAAAATTTTGCAATTGCAGCACTTCTTAGATAATCTCCATAGCTAAATCCACCTGGTAGTACAACTAAATCGGTGCCATTTGGTAACTTTTCTTCTTTATGAAAAACAAGTTCTACCTCTGCGCCTAGTTTTTCAAAAGCATACTTTGTATCTATCTCACAGTTAGTTCCTGGAAAAACAGCTACTGCAATCTTCATTTTACTATCTCTATCTCATAATTTTCTATGACGGTATTGGCTAAAAGTTCTTCACACATCTCTTTAACTCTATTTGAAGCTTTTTGTTCATCTTCATCATCAAGTTGAAGTATTATCTGTTTGCCAACTCTAACATCTTTTACCTCATCAAAGTGTAAAGAGCTAAGTGCATGATGCACGGCTTTTCCTTGCGGGTCCAAAACTCCCTCTTTTAGTTGAATGTTTACTACTGCTTTCATTGTTTTCTATCCTTTTAAAATTCTATTTAGTACCTCTTCATAGGCAACTTTTACGCTACCTAAATCCTGTCTAAAAACATCCTTATCTAATTTTTCATTTGTTTTGCTATCCCAAAATCTACAACTATCTGGACTAATTTCATCAGCTAATAGTATATTACCATCTTTGTCTGTTCCAAATTCCACTTTAAAATCTACCAAAGTCAGATTTTTTGATGCAAAGAACCTTTTTAATATAGAGTTGATCTCTCTAGCCAATCTTTTTAATTCTTCTAAATCGCTTTCACTTTTTACTAGATCAAGCATTATACAGTGTTCATCATTTAGTAGCGGATCGTTTAAATCATCATTTTTGTAGTAAAACTCAACCAAAGCAAAAGGAAGTACTTTGCCATCACTTATGCCCAACCTTTTTGTGAGTGAGCCAGTAGCAACATTTCTAACGACTACCTCTATGGGTATAATGTTTACCTTTTTTATGAGTTGATGAGTATCGTCCAATATTTTTACTAAGTGAGTATTTATGCCATACTCTTCCAATAGTTTTAAAATTTGGTTGGAAATTTTACAATTAAGTGCACCTTTTCCCTCTTGAAAGCCCTTTTTAGCAGCATTTCCTGCAGTTAAGTCATCTTTAAACTCTGCGATCAGTAGATCTCCATCTTCACAGGAAAAAAGCTTTTTTGCTTTTCCCTCATATACTAAATCAAGTTTTTCCATTGCTATATCTCCTTGGCTACTTAGCTCTTTTTATGTCTAATACTTTTATAACATCAATTGCGCTTTTGAGTTGCAAATCCTCTAATACATCATCTTGTGTTATAATCTCTTTTTTATCTTTTTTCTTCTCTTTTTGTGTACTCTTTTTAGTAGTATTGGTATCGACCTTTTTAAGCTCTTCTTCTAAGTGTTTTTTTAATTCTCTCTCCTTGATGATAAATTCATTTGTCTTGTGTGGAACTTTAGCTGGATAAACTGTTAAATCTGGAGTAACACCAATAGCTTGAATTGTCCTTCCACTTGGTAGGTAGTATCTAGCTATAGTTAGCCTTATGGCTTCTTTGTTATTAAGAGGTAAAATTACTTGGACACTTCCTTTGCCAAATGTTTTTTCTCCAACAACTATAGCTCTTTTGTGATCTTGTAAGGAGCCACTTACAATCTCACTAGCACTGGCACTTCCACCATTTACTAAGATAACAAGAGGTAAATCTTTTATGGTTCCAGCACTTGAGGCTTTATATTCACTATTTTCGCTTTTATACCTTCCCTTTTGAGATACAATTACCCCTTTGTCTACAAAAAGATCAACCAATCCAACCGCTTGGTTTAAAAGCCCTCCTGGATTGTTTCTTAAATCTATAATTATCCCTTTTATGTCTCTATTTTTACTAATTGCCTCTTTTGTTTTTGTAACAACATTTTTATCAAAGTTGGTCACCCTTATGTAGAGTATATTTTCATTTTCTATTGTTTTGGTATAGACTGAGTCAATTTTTATAATATCTCTTGTTATAGGAATAACTAAGGGTTTGCTCTCTCCCTCTCTTACTATTGTTAGCGTAAGAGATGTCCCTGGTTTACCTCTCATTATGCCAACAGCTTCATCTATGGTCATATTGAGGGTTGATTTATCGTTTATTTTTAAGATTATATCTCCTGCTTTTACTCCTGCTTTATCTGCTGGAGTTCCTTCCATTGGAGCTATGATTGTAAGTGCCCCATTTCTCATACCAATTGTTATGCCAAGCCCTCCAAACTCTCCATCTGTTTGAATTTTTAAATCTTTAAAGTGTGATGCGTCAAGATATGATGAGTGTGCATCTAGGTTTGATAACAATCCCTTTATAGATTTATCTATGATATCAGTTAAGTTTAAATCATCCACATAATACTTTTCAACTGTGCTTAAAACCTTTGTATATTTAGCTAAAGCACCTAGTCTACTCTGTTCATTTTCTGTTGTAAAAGCATTTGAAAAGAGTATAGTTGTGCCAAAGAGCGTAACTATAAATCCGACTCCAAAAAGTTTAATATTTTTCATATAAAATTCTCCTATTTTAAAAAGGAGTAGATTATATAAGAAATATTATAAAAAGTCTATAAAATAGAAAGATGAATTAATTAAAAGAGTAAATATAAATAAATTTACTTAAAAAACTTGACAAAGATAGACTAAAGTTGTATAATTACATCAAATTAACTTTAGCATAATTAGGCAAAAGCTTTATGACCGCAAGGTTGTGCTTTCTCTAAGAGAGTAATTGCTTAGCAACCGCTTTACTTTACAAGAGTGAGAGGAATTTCTTGGGGGCAATGCTTTCAAGAAAGGAGACAGTTAAAAAACTCTTACAGAGCGTCAGCTCGTGCTTTAGTGAGAGGAATTTCTTGGGGGCTTTGCCTCCAAGAAAGGAGACAGTTAAATAAAAAGGAGAAAAAATGAACAACGGAAATATATTTGAGAAATTAACACACCAAATGACTCAATCAATAGAGAGCGGACTTAGTTTAGCACTGCACAATAAAAACAGTGAAGTAACACCTTTACATGTAGTATGGGCACTTATAACTAATAGCGAATCAATTTTAAATCAAGTATTTAATAAAATGGGAGTTGATAAATCTGCGATAGAGCTTGAGGTTAAGAGCTTAGTTGATAAACTACCAAAAGTTTCAACAGTAACTAAAGAAAATATCAAAATCTCAAGAGCGCTAGTTGATTCACTAAACAATGCAGAAGGATTAATGAATAAGCTTGGTGATAGCTACTTAGCTGTTGATACTTGGCTACTAGCTAACCTAGATAGCTTTAAAGATATATTTGCAAAGTATGTAGATATACTTGAGTTTAAAAAGAATTTTGAAGCTCTAAGAGGTGGAAAGAAGATTGACTCTCAAAGTGCCGAAGAGACACTAGAGGCTCTTAGTAAATATGGTATAGACCTAACTCAAAAGGCAAATGAGGGTGAGCTTGATCCTGTGATAGGAAGGGATGAGCAGATTCAAAGAATGATGCAAATCCTCATAAGAAAGACAAAGAACAACCCAATCCTTATAGGTGAGCCAGGAACCGGTAAAACGGCGATTGTAGAGGGTCTTGCTCAAAGAATTGCAGCTAAAGAGGTGCCAGTTAGCTTGCAAAACAGAAGAGTAATTGCACTTGATATGGCTGCTCTTATTGCTGGAGCTAAGTATAGAGGTGAGTTTGAAGATAGATTAAAGGCTGTTATCGAAGAGGTAAAAAAAGATGGAAATATAATCCTCTTTATAGATGAGATTCACACCATAGTTGGAGCTGGAGCTAGTGAGGGAAGTATGGATGCTGCAAACATCCTAAAGCCGGCTCTTGCAAGAGGAGAGCTTCATACAATTGGTGCTACAACTCTAAAAGAGTATAGAAAGCACTTTGAAAAAGATACAGCTCTTCAAAGAAGATTTCAACCTGTAAAGGTAGATGAGCCTAGCATAAATGAGGCCTTGCAGATTTTGAGGGGATTAAAAGAGTCACTAGAGGCTCACCATAGTGTAAACATCCAAGATAGCGCACTTGTAGCAGCAGCAAAACTCAGTGATAGATACATAACAGATAGATTTTTGCCAGATAAAGCGATAGACCTTATAGATGAGGCAGCAGCTGAGCTTAAAATGCAAATCGAGAGTGAGCCAACTGAGCTTAGTAAGGTAAAAAGGCTTATAAGCACACTTATGGTTGAAAAAGAGGCTCTTTTGATGGAGAAGAGCAAAAAGAATGAAAAAAGATTAGAAGAGATTGAAAAAGAGCTAAGTGATGCCAAAGAGAAGATGCAAAAGCTTGAGGCTCAGTTTGAAAATGAAAAGGCGGTATTTGAAAAGATTGCAAAGTTAAAATCTGAGCTTGAAAACTTAAAAAGAGAGGCTGAGATTGCTAAGAAAAATAGCGATTTTAACAAGGCAGCTGAGATTGAGTATGGAAGAATCCCTGAGCTTTTAAAGCAAGAAGAGGAGCTTAAAAAGCAGTGGGAGGCTATGGTAGAGGCTGGAACACTTTTGAAAAATAGTGTTGATGAAGAGATGATTGCTAGCATTGTTAGTAGATGGACAGGAATCCCTGTTACAAAAATGCTTCAATCAGACAAAGAGAAGGTTCTTCATGTTGAAGATAAGCTAAGAGAAGAGGTGGTAGGACAAGATAGAGCCATAAAAGCTATTGGTAGAGCTATAAAAAGAAGTAAAGCTGGACTTAGCTCACAAAACAGACCAATTGGTAGCTTTATGTTCTTAGGACCAACCGGTGTTGGTAAGACTCAAAGCGCAAAAGCTTTGGCAAAATTCCTGTTCGATACCGAAAAAGCTCTTATCAGATTTGATATGAGTGAGTATATGGAGAAACACTCTGTAAGCAGACTTATTGGTGCGGCTCCTGGGTATGTTGGATATGAAGAGGGTGGACAGCTAACTGAAGCAGTTAGAAGAAAGCCATATAGTGTTATACTCTTTGATGAGGTTGAGAAGGCTCATCCAGATGTATTTAACATCTTGTTGCAAGTTTTAGATGATGGAAGATTAACTGATAACAAAGGCGTTGTGGTTGATTTTAAAAATACCATCATAATCTTAACTTCAAACATAGCAAGTGATAAAATTATGGCTGACCCTCAAAACTGTGAAGATGCAGTTATGGCTGAGCTTAAGAGAAACTTCAAACCAGAGTTTCTAAACAGGCTTGATGATATAGTAATCTTTAATCCACTAGGATTGGAGCAAATTGAGCAAATTGTAGATATAATCTTCAAAGAGCTTCAAGATAAGCTAAAAGAGAGAGATATAACTATAGAGCTAACAAGTGAAGCTAAGAAGTTGATCGCTAGTGCCGGGTTTGATCCAGTTTATGGAGCTAGACCTCTAAAAAGGGCGGTTTATGAGCTTATCGAGGATAAGATTGCAGATATGATTTTAAAAGATGAGATAAGCGAGGGTGATAACTTAGAAGTTGTCGCTCAAAATGATGAGATCATTATAAAGAAGAAGTAGTTTTTACCCGACACTCTGTGGGTGTCGGGTCTTTTTATAAACTGACCTTACGCACTATAAACACACCTAGGCAGAATGAGAAAGCACTATATGCAAGGCAGTTTACTTTTAGTATAGCCAAAGCTACGGTGAAAGTAAACTAACGAAGCAGATGGTGCTTTCTCACCTAGATGTGCTTATAGTGCGTAAAGTCAGTTATAAATTTTAACTTCTGTAAAATTTTAATTTAACTTTATAAAAAGATTTTGTATACTAAATTTTAAAAAAAATTTAGGATCTTTTTATGAAAACTTTCAGATTTATTTCAATAATTGCAACCACTTTGATTTTTGTAGCCTGTAGTAGTGACATTATAAAAGAGAATAAAGACTCAAAAACAGACAAAACAGAAACAACGAGGGTAGTTGAAGCTCAAAAAAAAGATAATTTAGATAAAGAGAAAATTTTAGCATTAGAATATGAAAAAAAACTTGAATTAGAGAAACTTAAAAATCAAAATATAGAAAAAGTTGAAGAGATAAGAGCTCAAAAAGAGAAGGAATTAAAAGCATTAGAGATTGAAGCCCAAAAACTGGCTGAGATTGAAAAAACTAAACAAAAAAAGATCGAGCAAAAAAGTTCAATTGAGATTGCAAAGCTTGAACAAGTAGCTGAAATCAAGACTACAGATCAAAAAACATCGGTATATACAAATGCTATTTTCTTTGCTGGAGTTATAATGATTGTTTGGATTATTTTGAGCTATTATAGAAAAGTTGCAGCGCAGGAGCATGAAAGAGAGTTAAAGGAGAAGGAACTAGAAAAAGAACTCTACATGAAAGAGATGGAGATTAAACAGAAAAATTTAGAAAAAATGTTTGATATAATAAGCGATCCAAATAGTGATATAGCTGTAAAAAAAGAGATAGTAAAATTTTTGTCCTCATCTACAGGAAGCAATATTTTAGAGTATAAACCCCAAAAAAATGATAGTGATGATTCAAAAAAAGTGAATAGTTCATAATTTTTATTAAAAAATATTTGTTTTTAACAGATAGTAAATAAAGTTTTTGCTATAATTCCTATGAGATAATTAAAGGGCACCTCTAAAAACCCTAGCACATCTCAGCACTGCATAGGAGTTTACAATCAAGGCACTCTTTTGAAGCCCTAGCCAAAAGCTAAGGCGAAAAAG
>JALSLU010000124.1 GCA_026988125.1 Sulfurospirillum sp. | reverse complement strand
GAAGGCGTTACTCTTTCAAACATTGATGAACCATTAGAAATACTAAGAACTGTCCATAGCTTTGATCCTTGTATTGCTTGTGCTGTACACTTAATCGATACTAATGGCAACGATATTAAAAAGTTTAAAGTAGGCTATGAAGCTTGCTAGATAGAAGGAAAAAGAAATGAAACTATTTAGAAAATTTTTTAGCATATTGACAATTTTACTGCTTTCCCTATTTTTGGTTGGGTGTGGAGGGGGAGGCGGTTCTTCTGATGCTCAAAGTGATAAAACAGCAGTTAATAGTAATGAAGATAACTATGATGAAGACAACGATGATGAAGATAAGGTAGTTACAGACCCTATTACTCCAATCGATATTTTAAAAACTAATTTTGTTCTTTATGATTGGAGAAAACCAAGAGTATATGCAGTATCTAAAAGTGATCCTAGCTTAAATAACGATAAAATTTTCTCACTTAGACCTCACAAGACAACAATAAGCGTTAAGCTAGTAGACTACACTAAGAGTAGCGGTATCAATCCTGCAAACTATACTCTACGAGCAGTTCATACAAAAGATGCAGACACAGAAATATTACTAAGTTATGATTATAGTTTAGAAAAATGGATAAAAAATGGTGCAACTGTTAGATACTTTGATAAAAAAGATATATATCCATCATATCGGATAGAAGCTATAGATAAAAACAGTGGAGCAGTCATTGCAAAAGATAAAATAGTTTTATACGATGGAGGAACTAATAACTGTGCTACTTGCCATGCATCGAATTCTAATTATCCTCTAGCTTACGCTAACAACCCTGCTAATTTAGCTGATTTTGAAGAGGACTACAAAACCAATATACTAAGAGTTCATGATTTTAACTATCCAGATGCAGTTAATAATACACTAATTGCTTTACAAGAAAAAGGAATAAATTATTATAATACTAGTGGTTTAGAAGCAACCTCAAAAACAAATAAAATAACATGTACAAACTGCCATGGGATAAATGGTGTACAAGGAAGTGGTTTAAGAACGGTAAGATCGCTAACAAATGCCATTCACAAAGTTCATACAAATAAATCTGAGCCAAATACTGTAGGCTCTCAAAACTGTATGACTTGTCATCCCGGAGATACTATAAACAAAGCTTTTAATGGCAAAATAGTCCATAGTTTTAGTAGTTTTTGGAAGGATGAAGATGGGCATGGAGAGTGGGTGGATAACTATGGAACTTTGAGCTGCACCCTGTGCCATGGTACAGATCTCAAAGGTACTGATATATCAGGTAAAGTAAGCTGTTACGATTGTCATGGCAAAGAGTGGTGAGATTTTATATATATTCCTAAACTTTTTTAGCATTTAACTTTGAGTGATTATATAAATACATGTACAAAATGATTGACAATGCTATCATGATAATCGAAAGGGCTTGCCCCTTTGTCATCCATCCTCCATACACAAAGCCTATTTGAAAGTCTGGCTCTCTCCAAAACTCTGCAATAAATCTTGCTAGTGAATACAAAGCACCATAAAGAGCGATCAGTTCACCTGAAAATCTTTTTCTCTTTCTATATATATAAAGAATTAAAAATACCACCAAGCCCTCTAAAACTGCCTCATAAAGTTGAGATGGATGTCTTAAAACCCCATCTACATAAATTCCCCAGCTAACAGTTGTTTCTCTTCCAATGAGTTCTTGATTTAAAAAGTTTCCAATTCTTCCAAAAATATATCCAACCGGAACGCTTAAAGCTACCAAATCAAGCATCTCCCAAATGTTTACATTTTTGTAGCGATATTTAAAAGCGATGGTAGCTAAGATAAATCCCACAATAGCTCCATGATAACTCATACCCCTAATTCCAACAAATTCACCATTTACAAAAGGATTAAACATTTGCCAAGGATTTGTCAAATAGTAGTAAGTATGAGTATCATAAAAAATTATATATCCTATTCTAGCCCCTAAAATAACCCCTATCTCAACCCAGATAAAATAATCATCTAAAACTTTATTTGATATATCTAAATTATCTTTTTTTACAAACCACTTTGCAGCAATAAGTGCAGTAAGTAGAGCTAAAACATACATCAGTCCATACCAATGGACCGATATAAAGCCCAAATCAAAGGCTATTGGGTTGAAGTGAGAGTATATATGATTCCAAAAATCCATCAATTTCCTTATCTAATAAGTAGCCAAAAAAGAAGCCCTATGGTTAAAAATGTTAAGCCCAGCGTAGTAAGAAGAGAGACTAAATTTAGCCTCATTTTCCTAAATTGCAAATACCATAGATAAACTAATATAACAAAAAGTATAAAACCATCCCAGGGCATTTGTATATTATCCTCTCTTTGCTATCTCTTCAATATGCATCAATCTTTTCTCAATTGGTGGGTGTGAAGCAAAGAAAGTTTCCAAAAATCCAATAATCCCAAATGCTTTCATATCGTTTGGAAGACTTAGCTGCTCTGGCGGGATTTTACCAAGCTTTGCCAAAGCATAGTAGATTCCATTTACCCCACTAAGCTGGACTGCTCCCTCATCAGCCTTGTACTCTCTGTATCTGCTAAACCACATAAGAATTGCTGTTGCAAAGAGTGAAAAGACCATCTCCAAAGCAAAACTAATCGCATAGTAACTCATTATGTTTGTATTGCCATCTCTATCTCTTGAAAACATATTTGCGAGCAGTCTTGAGAAGAAGATTACAAATGTATTTAAAACCCCTTGCATAAGAGTCATAGTGACCATATCGCCATTTTTTATGTGGCTTATTTCATGAGCTAAGACTCCCTCAATCTCCTCTTCATTCATAGTCTCAATCAAGCCGGTACTTACTGCCACTAGTGCATTATTTCTATCCCAACCAGTAGCAAATGCATTTGGTGGGGCATCAAAAATCCCAACATCAGGCATCTTTAGACCTGCATCTCTTGAGAGTCTCTCAATAGTCTCTAAAAGCCAAGCTTCAAAGTTATCTCTTGGTGTCTCAATCAACTGCACACCCATACCTCTAATTGCCATCTGTTTAGACATCAAAAGAGAGATAAAGCTTCCTCCAAATCCAAACAAAAGAGCAAATATAAAAAGTCCACTTGTACTAGCTGAGTCTATCCTAACCCCAAAAAAAGCTTCAAGGATAAATAAAACAACATACATTGAAGCCATAACGGCCAAGTTCATTACAATCAACATCACTAATGCCATAAAAAACTCCTATTGCATAATTTGGGTTGAATTATATCTCATAAAAGTAAATAAAAATGCTACCTATCTTGCTTTACTACATCCAAATTTGGCTCTTTTGCATGCTTCATAAGATAGTAAAATATAAAAGCAAAAAGAGCAGTCATAAAGATGGTAAATCCTACTGGAATATCTTTTAAAATAACAAAAGTTACTATCAAGATAGATAGATAAGTTGGTATCTCATTGTAAGCTCTAAAAAACTTTCCACTTTTGGTGCATTTACCCTTCAAGAGCTGTTTTCTATAATAGTTCATAGAGTAATCATAAACAATAAGAGCAATAAGCGCTGTAAATTTAGCATGAGCCCAAGGCTCAGAAAAGCCATCGATTATATAAAAAAGAATTAGACCACTTATTATAGAAGCCCATAAAGCAGGAACGCCGATGTAATAGTAGAGCTTATACTCTTGAATCTCCACAACCTCTACAAACTCTTTTTTATCCATATGCTCTACATGGTAAACATAGAGTCTTGGAAGATAAAACAAAACTGCCATCCACGACATCATAGCCATAATATGAAATATCTTTATCTCACTATAATAATTTGCTAAAAATTCCACAGTCTACTCCTTTAAAGCTTGAGCTATAAGCTCAATTGGGTTTTTAAAAACTGTATCTACATTTGCTACATGTAGAGCATTTCCTATTTGCATCCTACAAGCACTGCACTCTGCACTTACTATCTTAGCACCACTCTTTTCAATCATCTTAGCCTTTGGCTCACCCGCCTTTTGCGCATTGCTAAACTTTTCAATCTGCATAGTAACCCCACCAAAACCACAGCATTGATTAGGATCACTCATCTCTTTGATTTCATAATTTTGTGAAATTAACTCTCTTGGCTCTTTGTAAACTCCTAGCATCTTTCTAGCATGACAAGGGTCATGGTAAGTTATGCTCTCATTTTTCTTGGACTTTTTAGCCAATATCTCTTTAAGATTTGTCTTTTTTTCTAAAAATTCAGTAGCTAAGTAGATGTGTGGACTTATGGCTTCAGCTCTTTTTTTCCAATCAGGCTTGTTGTGAAAGAAGTGGGCATAATCGACCTTTATCATCCCACAACATGTTGCTTCTGGGATGATTATGGCATCTAACTCATCAACAAAACCCTCAATATACTCTATGTTAAATTTAGCCAAAGCCTCTACACTATCAAAGTCTCCTGTAAAGTACGAAGGGGCGCCACAACACTTTTGCTGTTTTATCAAATAAGCATCTATCTCTAAAACTTTTAAAATCTCCAACAAAGACTTACCAATGTCTGTGTACATGTAGTTTCCAAGACAACCTATGAAAATCCCTACTTTTTGCTTTCCGCCATTTCTGATTACATCTGGATGAGAATTTAAAAAGCTCTTGCTAGCTAAACTTGGAAAGAGTCTATTGTACTTTATGAGAGGAAAATCTCTTAAAAACATAGATTTTCTTTTATCATCCTTTTTAAATGCACAACTTTGAAATGCCCAGCCAAATTTTGCGGCTATGTCCATTATCTTTCTATTTCTAAGTAGAAAAAATGCCAACTTTTTGTACCAAACAATCCCAAACTTTTGCCTTATCTCATTTCTTGCTTGCTCAATTAACATATCTACAGGCAAATCATTTGGACAGACATCTACACAGTTTGTACACAAAAAGCAACTCTCAAATATATCTTTTGCATTTTTATCAAGCTCAAGTTCACCTCTTTTGTAGGCTCCTAAAAGCTCTAAAAAACCTCTTGGACTTGTAACCTCATCTGGATTTATCTGGTGAATTGTACAAGTTGGAATGCACTTCCCGCACTTTATGCACATTTCACTAACTTTTGTAAAATCAAACTGTTCTAATGGAGTCATCTTATGCTCTCCACTTTTGTGCAACCTCTCATAAAACTTCCTTTTTAAACTGTTTTAGAAAATTTCCTTTTACTCTCAGGAATCCTTTGCAAATATGCATCAAATGGCATAACTATATTTCTAATCAACATCGTACCGGTACTGCTCACTTCAATTTTATTATCACTTATACTAACTAAACCCTCATCTTCAAAAATTTTCAAACTCTCTAAAGCATCACTAAAATACTCTTTAAAACTAACTCCAAACTCTTTTTCTATCCTTTTTATATCTAGTTTAAAATTACTCATCATCTCCATAATTACAGCTTTTCTAAGCCTATCATCGTCACTTAAAATCAAGCCTCTATGAACTGGTAGATGCCCATCATCTAAAAGTGCCTCATACTCTTTCATATCTTTTACATTCTGCACATAGTGGTTTATGCCATCACCTATGCTAGTAAGTCCTATTCCAACCAAATCTGCTCCACCTTTGGTAGTATAGCCTTGAAAATTTCTATGAAGTTCACCCTTTTCAATCGCTAAAAATAGTTCATCCTCTGGTTTGGCGAAGTGATCCATACCTATCATCTTTAAGCCATTTGAGGTCAGGTAATCTATGGTATATTTCAAGATTGCCAATTTTTCACTTGGATGAGGAAGAGTAGTCTCATCTATCTTTCTCATAGTCTTTTTCATCCAAGGAACATGAGCATAATTAAAAACTGCAAATCTATCGGTATCTAACTTTAAAGCTTGCTCAAGCGTCTTTTTAAAAGTATCTAAAGTTTGAAATGGAAGCCCATAAATAAGATCCATATTCACTGAGACCATTCCAGCTTCCCTTGCTAAATCTACAGCATTTTTTGTTACTTCAAATGATTGAACTCTATGGATCGCTTTTTGCACCTTTGGATCAAAATCTTGCACACCAAAGCTAACTCTGTTAAATCCACCCTCACTCAAAACACCAATCTGCTCTTTTGTCAAAAATCGAGGATCAATCTCGCAACTTACCTCAGCCTCACTGCTAAAGTTTGGAAAATGACTATGGATCAACTCTATTACTTTTTTTAACTGAGAGTCACTAAAAAAAGTTGGGGTTCCTCCACCAAAGTGCAGTTGTAGAACCTCCCTGTTTGTATTGAGATATCTTGAGAGTATCTCTAACTCTTTTTTTAGATACCCAATATACCTATCCATCTTATCAACTTTTGATGTAAAAACTACATTACAACCACAAAAATAGCACGCACTCCTACAAAATGGAAGATGAAAATAGAGTGAAAGTTTTCTATTTTTATCTTGGTTTTTTAGTATATTTATGTAAGTTTGTTCATTAAACTCTTCACTAAACTCAGGAGCCGTTGGATAACTTGTATATCTAGGACCTGGTTTTGAATACTTTGAAAACTGTTCAAAATTTATCATACTTTACCTTATGTCTCTTAACATGCTCAAATCTTTCATATCAATAAATAGATTTGGATGTTTAAGTTTTATTTTTTTTATTAATGACTCTAAGTCAATATTTAATACCTTATTATTGCTTTGGCTCTTTGCTATTTTTCTAATCTCATCCATAGCAACTGCCCAAACATCTTGAAAATCAACAGGAACATTTTTCCATATAACCTTTTCTAATTTAAGCTGAAAATTCTCATCCATACTATCTTTATAGCTTTGTAAAATTCTATTAACAGATTCCAATGAAATCATGGTATATAGTTTTTCATTTTCATCAACAACTATCCAAGGCTCATCACTATGCCAGCTTCCACTCTTAAGTTCTAAAAATTTTAAATTGTCATCCTTGCTATTTCTAATTTGCACAACTGTCTTTTTATCATCTAAAGTTTTAGAGATTTCATCTACCAAACTAAGAACAGTTACTTCATTAGCCATCTTTGCACCTCTTATCTAGCCAAACCATAATTCCCTTTTGAGCATGAAGTCTGTTTTCAGCCTCGTCAAATATAACATCTGCAAAATGCTCAAAAATCTCTTCACTAACCTCATAACCCCTATATGCCGGTAAACAATGAAGAAAAATAGCATCTTTTTTTGCCAAGCTCATCAGGCTAGAATCCACCATAAAGCCTTTAAAATCTTTTATTCTCTTCTCTTTTTCATCCTCCTGCCCCATTGAGACCCAAGTGTCAGTTGTAACAACATCTGCTCCACGCACTGCTTCTTTTGGATCATTTGTATATACAATTTTTGCTCCACTTATCTGGCTTAGCTCAATAGCATCGTCCATTACCTCTTTTAGTGGTTCATAACCCTTTGGAGTTGCTACTCTTAGTTCAAACCCAAGCTTTCCTGCTAACATCATCCAAGAGTGGGTCATATTGTTTCCATCTCCTACATAAGCTACTACTGGATTGTTGGCTTTATTGTGTTCTATCATTGTTAAATAATCAGCCATAAGCTGAACAGGATGGTACTTGTCTGTCAAGCCGTTTATTACAGGAACTCCTGAAAACTCTGCAAACTCATCAAGCACTTTTTGATCAAATGTTCTAATCATAATCATATCTAACATTCTTCCCATAACTCTAGCACTATCTTTCATAGACTCGCCTCTACCAAGCTGCAAATCATTTGATGAAAGAAATAGCCCTTGACCACCTAATTGGTGAATTCCCACTTCAAAACTGATCCTAGTTCTAGTGCTACTCTTCTCAAATAGCATCCCTAAAGTCTTATTTTTCAAATATGGCTTAAACTCTTTGTTTTTTGTCTCTTTTTTAATCTTTATTGCCAAGTCAATGATTTCTAGTAAACTCTCTTTTGTGTGATCATATATGGATAAAAAATGTTTAGATCTATTTGCAATCATATTTTTTCCTTAGTATCCTAGCTACCTCTTTTGCATGATAACTTATGATTATATCGGCTCCAGCTCTTTTAAAGGCTATCATAGTCTCCATCATAACCTTATCATAATCAATAACACCAGCTTTTTTGGCAGCTTGAAGCATCGCATACTCTCCACTCACATTATAAATAGCTAACGGGGTTGAAGTATTCTCTTTTATAGCTCTAATTATATCCAAATAAGCAAGTGCAGGTTTCACCATAAGTATGTCTGCTCCTTGAATCTCATCCTCTATGCTCTCAGCAACTGCCTCTTTGGCATTAGCCGGGTCCATCTGGTAGCTTCTTCTATCTCCAAAGCTAGGGGCTGATTCTGCAACATCTCGAAATGGTCCATAATAAGCACTTGCAAACTTAGTTGAGTAACTCATAATTGGCAAATTAACAAAGCCCTCACTATCAAGTGCCTCTCTTAAAACCTCTATAGTTCCATCCATCATTCCACTTGGAGCTATCATATCAACCCCGCTTTTTGCATGGATTATCGCCTGTTTTGCTAAAATCTCCAAAGTTGCATCATTATCTACAGTCTCATTTTCCATATCTAAAATCCCACAATGCCCATGGTCAGTAAATTCACAAAAACAGAGATCCGAAACCACAAGCATATCTGGAAATTTCTCTTTTATAGCCTCTATAGCACTAGCTATGATCCCATGCTCACAAAGCGCATCACTACCTATGCTATCTTTCACACTTGGAATTCCAAATAAAATTATGCTATTTAGTCCAAGTTTTTGCAACTCTTCACACTCTTTTAAAATCTCATCCAAACTCATCTGAAAAACTCCAGGCATGGAGGCTATCTCTTTTTTGAAACTCTTACCACTTTTAACAAATAAAGGGTATATGAAATCTTCTACATGTAAAGATGTCTCTCTTACTAAATCTCTCAAATTTTTATTTATTCTTAATCTTCTAAATCGTTTAAACATACTTTTGACCTTTTATGGGTATAATTGCGTAAAGTAAGTATTTTACCATAAAGATTATAAATTTTTTCTGCCATGGAGTCACCCAAATGAGAATTAATATCTCAAATATTGCCAATCTTCCTACAAAATTTGGAAACTTTAAAATTCAAACTTTTAGTGAAGGAATTAAAGAACATCTAGTTATCTTTAAAGAACCATTCAAAGAGACTCCACTAATAAGAGTACATAGTGAGTGCCTTACAGGAGACGCAATAGGCAGTTTAAAGTGCGATTGTGGAGAGCAACTAGAGTTTGCGCTTAAAAAGATCGAAAAAGAGGGAGGTATGGTAATTTACCTTAGACAAGAGGGAAGAAATATTGGTCTTTTAAATAAGGTAAATGCTTATGCACTGCAAGATCAAGGGCTAGATACAGTAGAAGCAAATCACCAGTTAGGCTTTCAAACAGATGAGAGAAGTTATGAAGTAGTAGAGTTTATACTTGAGCATTTTGGGATAAAGACGATAAATCTCTTAACTAATAACCCCAAAAAAATTGAATCACTAAAAGGTATAAAAATTTTAAAACGAGTTCCTATTGTTGTCAAATCAAATAGCTATAATCAAAGTTATCTAAAAACAAAAAAAGAGCAGATGGGACATTACCTGTGAAAATTGAACAAATGGATGAAAATTTTAACAAAAAATGTAAAGAGTTTACGCAATTAATTTTAAAATACAACAAAACTCACAATATAACAGGAGCAAAGACTGAGAAAAAAGTTTTAGAAAACATAGAAGATAGCATCTATCCTCTTACTTTCTTAGATCCAAAAAAATTTAAAACTGTAATTGATGTTGGAAGTGGTGCTGGATTTCCAGCTATTATACTATCATTTGCAATGCCAAATACCCACTTCTATCTTTTTGAACCAATTGCAAAAAAAAGCTCTTTTTTGCATTTAGTTAAATCAAATTTAAATTTAAAAAATGTTACTATAAGAACTTGTAGAGTTGAAGAAGAAAAAGCTTTTAGTGTAGATTTGATAACTTCACGAGCTGTAACAGATACTAAAACACTTATTGACTTGTGTAAATCATTTATATCTACTCAAACTACACTTCTATTTTATAAAGGTCAAAATGTGACCAAAGAGATAGAGGGACTTAAAAATTATGAAATTTATCAAAATAGCTTAAGAAACTATTTGGTACTAAAGGAGATATACCCATCCTAAACCAAATTAACGCATAATAGCGTTTTTATTTTGTTCACTATCAAGGCAGATGTTCTTACGCATAGCCAAAACTATGTTTAAGGTTATCTAACGATGAGAGTGGACAAAATAGAGACGCCCTACGGGGAGTACAAAGAGGTATAATCTTTAAAG
>JALSLU010000123.1 GCA_026988125.1 Sulfurospirillum sp. | reverse complement strand
AATGCGACCGCAAGGTTGTGCTTCAGTGAGAGGAATTTCTTAGGAGCTTTGCTTCTAAGAAAGGAGACAATAAACAAGCTTTACAGAAGCTCTGCTTCGTGCTTCAGTGAGAGGAATTTCTTAGGAGCTTTGCTTCTAAGAAAGGAGACAGTAAACAAGCTTTACAGAAGCTCTGCTTCGTGCTTCAGTGAGAGGAATTTCTTAGGAGCTTTGCTTCTAAGAAAGGAGACAGTAAAATGAAAATTAGAAAAAAAGCACTCACATTTGAAGACATACTTTTAGTTCCAAAATACTCAGAAATTTTACCTAAACAGGTAGATATAAAGAGTAAATTTAGTAAAAATGTTTCACTTAACACCCCGCTTGTTTCAGCTGCTATGGATACAGTAACTGAGCATAGAGCTGCTATTATGATGGCAAGACTTGGAGGGCTTGGGATTGTTCATAAAAATATGGATATAAAATCTCAAGCAAGAGAGATAAAAAGAGTTAAGAAGAGCGAGAGTGGAATCATAATAGACCCTATCTTTGTAAAAGCAAATGATACCATAGCTCAAGCGTTGGAGATAATGGCTGAGTATAGGATCTCAGGGGTGCCTGTTGTAGATGAAAACAAGACTCTTATAGGGATTTTGACAAACAGGGATTTGAGATTTGAAGATGAGTTTGATAAAAAAGTTGCAAAAGCGATGACTCCAATGCCTTTGATTACAGTCAAAAAGGGAACTACACTTGATGAGGCTGAGGCTATTTTTAAGACAAATAAAGTAGAAAAACTTCCTGTAGTTGGTAAAAACAATAAACTAGAGGGATTGATTACTATAAAAGACTTGAAAAAGAGAGTAGAGTATCCAAATGCCAATAAAGATGAGTTTGGAAGATTAAGAGTTGGAGCGGCTATAGGTGTTGGTCAACTAGATAGGGCGGAGGCTTTGGTTAGAGCTGGAGTTGATGTTTTGGTTCTTGATTCTGCCCATGGTCACTCAAAAGGGATTATTGATACAGTCAAGAAGATAAAAGAGAGTTTGGATGTAGATGTAGTTGCTGGAAATATCGCAACAAAAGAGGCAGCTTTGGCATTGATTGAAGCTGGAGCTGATGGGATCAAGGTAGGAATTGGACCAGGGAGTATCTGCACAACTAGGATAGTAGCTGGTGTTGGAGTTCCTCAGATAAGTGCGATAGAGGAGTGTAGCGAAGTTGGCAAAAAGCATGGTGTGCCAGTTACTGCTGATGGGGGTGTTAAATATTCTGGCGATGTTGCAAAGGCTTTGGCAGTGGGAGCGAGTTGCGTTATGATTGGAAGCTTGCTTGCTGGAACTGATGAGAGTCCAGGAGAGCTCATAACTTACCAAGGAAGACAGTATAAGACCTACAGAGGCATGGGAAGTATTGGGGCTATGACAAAAGGAAGCACTGATAGATACTTCCAAGAGGGAACTGCCTCAGATAAGCTCGTGCCTGAAGGCATTGAAGGTAGAGTTCCGTATGCAGGAAGTACAAAAACTGTAATTCACCAATTGGTAGGTGGACTTAGAAGCTCTATGGGCTATGTTGGAGCAAAAGATATAGCTGATTTTCAAGAAAAAGCCGAGTTTGTCGAGATAACAAGTGCTGGATTGAAAGAGAGTCATGTTCACGATGTTATAATTACACACGAAGCGCCAAACTACAGAGTAAACTAGTGAAAATTAACACAGCAATAGAGAGTTTTGATGAGCCACTCTACTTGGAGAGTGGTAGGATTTTAGAGAGTTTTGAGTTAGCTTATGAGACCTATGGTGAGCTAAATGAGGATAAATCAAATGCTATTGTTGTATTTCACGCACTAACAGGAAGTCACCATGTGGCTGGAAGATATGAAGGTGATAGAAAAGCTGGCTGGTGGGACCCTATGGTTGGAGACAATAAGCCCATAGATACAACTAAATTTTTTGTGATTTGTGTAAATGTGCTTGGTAGCTGTTTCGGTTCTACGGGTCCTATGAGCGGCAAAAATCCTCTTAGATTAAAATTTCCTGTTATAACTATAAGCGATATGGTAGCATCGCAAATGAAACTCTTTGGGAGGCTTGGCATAAAAAAAGCTTATGCAGTGATTGGGGCTTCTATGGGCGGTATGCAAGCACTTTGTGTCTCTATAGAGTATCCAAAATTTACCGATAGAGTTATTATGCTAGCTTCAACTTATGCTACTCAAGCTTGGGCGATTGCATTTAATCGTTTGGCTATGGAAGGTATCATTAGAGATGAGAGATTTAAAAACGGTGAGTATGAAAAGGGAGATTTTAAAGAAGAGGGGCTATATGGTTTTGCTATAGGTCGCATGGCAGGACACATTAGCTTCTTATCTCCAGCCTCAATGGATAGAAAGTTTGGCAGAAACTATGTTGCAACAGATGGTTTGTATGAGCTTTTTGGAAGATTTGAAGTAGAGAGGTATATGCAGTACAATGGCTATAGTTTTGCTAAGAGGTTCGACCCTTTGAGTTATCTTTACATTATAAAAGCTATGAATATATTTGATGCTACAAGGAACTATGATTCTCTAGCTCATTCATTAGCTCATATAGAATCCAAGATGACTCTTATCTCTTTTAAAGAGGATAAGCTATTTCGTCCTAGAGAGATGGAGGAGATTAGAGATACGCTAGTTGATATTGGCAAGGGTGATTTGGTGGAGTATGTTTGCATAGATAGTGATTATGGGCATGATGCCTTTTTGGTAGAGTATGAAAAGTTTGATTTTTATGTAAAAAGAGCTTTGTAGGGGTCAGGGCTAAACTCTAAACTTTTTGTTAAAAAGTTTAGAGTTTAGCCCTGACCCCTTTTGAAGACCCCTTTTGAGGAGAAAAGATGAGTTTTGAAAAGAAATTAGAAGATGCGAAGAGGATTTTGGAGGAGTTATCGGACTCTAAGATAAGTTTGAGTGAGGGAATGAAGAAGTATAAAGAGGGATTGAAGCTTCTAGAGGAGGCTACAAAGATGATAGAGGATGCAAAGCTTGAGTATAAAACCTTACAAGAGGATTCAAAGTGACTATCGCAGCACTTCAGCTTGCAACCCTTCCAATGAGTGGAGCAAAGCTCGATTATTACTTTAGGATATGTAAAAAAAGGGGAGTTAAACTGGTTTTGCTTAGTGAGTATGCACTAAATAGCTTCTTTAAAGAGCTTGAGAGCACTCCAAAAAGTATGATAAAAGAGCAGAGTGAGCATAAGATTAGGGTTTTAAAAGAGTTGGCGAAGAGTTATGATTTGGTAGTTGTAGCTCCCATAGTGAGAGTAAAATCAAACAAACTTTATAAAGCAACCATAAAGGTAGCTCCAAAATCTGTTCACTACTATAATCAGCAATTTTTGATAAATTATAAACACTGGAATGAAGAGAGATTTTTTGACAATGAGATAGAAAAATTTTCTCTTCCAACTTTTAGTTTAGATGGGGTCAAGTTTGGAATTATCAATGGTTTTGAGTTGCATTTTGATATAGCATTTGAGGAGATTTTTCAAAAAAATGTAGATGTTGTTTTGACTCCCTCAGCCTCTACTTTTGACTCTTCGGCTAGGTGGATAGAGTTACTTAAGATGAGAGCCTTTACTCATAGTATATATATACTTCGCTCAAATAGAGTTGGAGTTTATAAAAATAAAAATGAGCTAGAGTGGAAATTTTATGGTCACAGTAACTTAGTAAACCCTTGGGGTGAGGTTGAGCTTAGCTTGGGTCATCAAGAGGAGATTTTGATCACAACAATTTGCAAAGATGAGCTAAATAGTGCAAGAAAAGTTTGGGGATGGAAGAGATCTCTTTCAAAAAGAGGATATTTTTAGAGGACTAAATATATGAAAAATTTTTTAGAGTATTTTCACAGACAGGTACAGTTGTGGGGTAAGGACACCCAGGTTTTACTTCAAGGTAAAAAAATCGCAATTATTGGTTGTGGTGGGCTTGGAAGTTCACTTGCTATAGCTTTAGGCTCAAGTGGGATTAAAGAGGTTCACTTAGTGGATTTTGATGAAGTTAGCATTCATAACATACATAGACAGATAGCTTTTAAAACCAAAGATGAAGGCAAGTTTAAAGCCAAGGTAGTCTCTGAACTTTTAGAAAGTAGATGCCCATTTGTTAAAACTGTTGCACATGTAGAGAGCTTTGAAGAGTTTGCTAAAAAAGATATAGAGGTTGATTTAATCTTAGATGCAACAGATAATCTAATTGTTAGAGCATCCATAGATGAGTATGCAAGAGATAAAAAAACTCCTTGGATTTATGGTTCGGTAGAGGCCTTTAATGGACAGGTATGTTTTTTTCAAAAGAGTAGTTTTAAAGCTTTTAAAATTAGAAAAAAAACTCCTGCTGGAATTGCTGCACCCATTGTTATGCATATAGCTTCACTACAGGCAAATCTAGCACTTAGATACTTAGCAGGACTTAGAGTTAAAAAAGATTTGCTCTACTACCTATACTTTAATGATGAGGGTGAGTTAGTTACCCAAAAGTTTAAGATGCCTATTTGAGAATTAACCACATATATGGTAGAATAGTTACATATATCTACTTACAATACAGTTTGGGCTGAATTAGGAAAAAAATTGAAATTTGAAAAGTATCCATTTGAAAAGTTAAATGAATTATTGAAGGGCGTTGTGCCAAATAGTGCTTATGAGCCGGTAGTTTTAACCATAGGTGAACCTCAATTTGAGACACCTGGTTTTATACAAGATGAGTTAAAGAGTAACTCAAGCCTTCTAAATAAGTACCCAAAAAGTGCAGGCGAGAGTTGGCTTAAAGAGGCTCAGATTTCGTTTGTCAAAAGAAGATTTGGAGTTGAGCTTAATAATCAAGAGTTGATTCCAACATTTGGGACTAGGGAGGTTTTGTTTAACTTCCCTCAGTTTTTACTATTTGACAAAAAAGAGCCACTAATTGCCTATACAAACCCATTTTATCAGATTTATGAGGGCGCAGCTAGGATGTGTAGAGCTAGAGTCTTGCACTTAAATCTTACAAAGAAGAATGGTTTTAAGCCTGATTTGAGTGAGCCTAGATTGAAAGAGGCAGATTTAGTCATATTGAACTTTCCAAACAACCCAACAAGCTCAACCCTTAGTTTAGAAGAGTTAAAAGAGTGGGCTAAGTTGGCTTTGGAGTATGATTTTGTGCTGTTAAATGATGAGTGCTACAGTGAGATTTATGTAGATAAGAAGCCACCTTCACTCTTAGAAGCTAGTTTAGAGATTGGCAATGAGAGTTTTAAAAATATATTGGTGATTAACTCTATCTCTAAAAGAAGTAGTGCTCCTGGACTTAGAAGTGGATTTATTGCTGGAGATAGTAAAATCTTAGAAGAGTATATGAAGTATAGAACCTATGTTGGTGCTGCTATCCCTTTGCCGCTTCAAAGGGCATCTGCCAAGGCTTGGCAAGATGAGCTACATGTGAAGAGATCAAGAGAGATATATGCTAAAAATTTGAGTTTGGCTAGTGAGATTTTAGGGGTGAAGATGCCTGAGGCTACATTTTATGTTTGGCTTGAGGTGAAAGATGAGTTAGAATTTACAAAAAAACTCTACGAGAAAAAAAATATAAAGGTACTTCCTGGTAGTTTTTTAGGACGAGAAGGAATGGGAAGTGCTTATGTAAGGATAGCCTTGGTTGAAAATAGTGAAAAAACCGAAAAGGTTTTAAACTTGATTAGAGAGTTTATGAAAGAAGAGGGATATTGATGAAAAGTAGAGCCATCCATTTTGTAGGTATTGGGGGCATTGGTCTCTCAGCACTTGCTAGGTACTTAAAAAAAGAGGGTTACACTATAAGTGGCTCAGATATAAAAGAGACAAAAATTACAAAAAAACTTCAAGAAGAGGGAATAGATGTTAAAGTACCACACGCAAAGGAGCATATAGATAAGCAAGATTTAGTTATATACTCTGCTGCTATAAAAGATAATAATGTTGAATTGATTGAGGCTAGAAAGAGAGGGATTATTACACTATCAAGAAAAGAGGCACTGCCTTTGATTTTAAAAGACAAGAGAGTTTTTTCGGTATGTGGGGCACATGGCAAAAGCACAACAAGTGCAATTTTGGCAAGTATGGTTGAAGGTACAGTCATAATTGGGGCAGAATCAAAACAGTTCGATACAAATATGCACTATATACCAAGCAATAACATAATTTTTGAAGCAGATGAGAGTGACTCTAGCTTTTTAAATTCAAACCCCTATATAGCCATAGTTACAAATGCTGAGCCTGAGCATATGGAATTTTATGGGTATGATTATGACAAATTTTATGGGGCATATAGAGAGTTTTTAAATAGTGCTACTATTAGGGTTATAAATGCAGAGGATGAGTTCTTAGGAACCCTAGATGAGTTAGAAGCTATAAGGCTTTATCCTAGTAAAGATATAAAGGATTTAAAAACCATTTTAAAAAATGGGGAGCCATACACCTCTTTTGTGCTAAAGGACTTGGGAAGATTTGAAGTGTGGGGGATAGGAGAGCATATAGCTTTGGATGCTTCATTGGCAATTTTAGCTAGTATAAATGAGATAGATTTGGAGAGTTGTAGAGAGAGGATAAAAAACTACAGAGGTATAAAAAAGAGGTTTGATATACTTACAAAAAAAGAGGGGTATGCTCTCATAGATGATTATGGACATCATCCTACGGAGATAAAAGCTACTATAGGATCAGCGAAAAAGTATGCGAAGCTTTTGAATTTAAGTAAAATTACTGCTATTTGGCAACCACATAAATACTCAAGAACCATAGATAACCTAGATGGCTTTAAAGAGTGTTTTGAAGGAGTAGATGAGCTTTTTATAATGCCTGTTTGGAGTGCCGGAGAGGATAAAGTTGAGATAGATTTCAAAAAAGAGTTTCAAAAGTATAATCCAAAATTTATAGATAGAGTTAAAAGAGATGGAGATTTTATAAAGCTAACAGATAACTTGGAGTTAAAAAATGGACTTATTATTGGCTTTGGAGCTGGAGATATAACTTATCAGCTTAGGGGGGCGTGATGCAAATAGTACTTTTTTTAATTTTAATTCTTTTGGTTGCTATTTTATTAGTTAGCAAGAAGGAGTCAATGTCTAAAAATACGAAGATATCTATATATCTCTCTATCGCTTTTATATCATTGGTGCTATATTTCTATGAGAATTTTATGACTAAGACAAATTTACACAATAGGGAGATAGTAAATGCATTTAAACAGGGCAAATCGTTAGTTTGTAAAGAGTATGATAATGTCAATAAAAGAGAATTTATCTATGTGAGTGGAACTCAAACATTCATACCAAAGAGTGGTATTGAAACATTAGAGGGGCTAATAGTTAGAGTAAAAACTTGTAAAGTAAAAGAGTAATGCAAGAGATATTGACTAAGCTTGATTTAGAAGAGTATGTTAGCTCCTATGAGGCTTTTTTAGCTAGAGAAAAGCCTCTTTTTGTAGAAGGAGATATGCATCTTCACCACAAAATTATAAAAGAGCTCTTTTCAAAGCCATCAATCAAAACAATTCCTAAAGTTATAAACCTAGATAGAAGTTTGGCTCTTTTGCAAAAGAGAGGCGTTTTAAAGTTGGATGAAATTTTTTCTTTTGTAAAGATAATTTTATATTTCAAGTCCTTAAAAGAGGAGTTTAAAGAGGGGCTTTTGGGTGAGTGGATGGTGAAGATTGAGATTCCACAAAATTTGCTTGAAATTTGTAGCTATTTTGATAAAAATGGCGAACTTAAAGATGAGATAGATGAAAGATTTGAGCAGATTTCTAAGAGTTTAAGGTACATAAAAGAGGATATGTCTCAAGTTATAAAGCGTCTTATGAGTAATTCAAAACTACATCCTTACTTAGTAGATAGACAGATACACTATATAAACAACCAAGAGGCACTTTTAGTTAGGGGTGGGTTTAATCATCTCTTAAAGGGCATTGTAGTTGGTAGAAGTAGTGGAGGATTTTTCTATGTAACTCCTGCGACTCTTAGTAAACTACTAGAGAAACAAAGAGAGCAGATTTCAAAAAAAGAGGCATTGGTTTATGAGTATGAAAGAAAAATTTCAACTACTTTTTCAAAAGCTTTTCTTTTTTTGAAGTTTATCAACAAGGAGTTTGATAGGTTTGATGCTTACCAAGCAAGAGTCAATTTTGCAAAGTCAAAAGATATGGAGTTTGTGCTTCCATCAAAAACTAAACAGATAAAACTTGCAAACTTTTGTCACCCAGCTTTAAATGATCCAAAACCCATAAACTTAGATTTCAAAAAGCAAGTCTTGATGATAACTGGTGTAAATGCTGGTGGGAAGACTATGCTTTTAAAATCGATTCTAGCAAGTGCATATCTTGCAAAGTATCTGCTTCCTATGAAGATAGATGCTAAAAAGAGTAAAATTGGCTCTTTTAAAGAGTTTTACGCTATCTTGGATGATCCGCAAAATGTTAAAAATGACATATCAACATTTGCAGGAAGGATGAGTCAATTTGCAAAACTCTTTTCAAAAAGATCACTGCTTGTTGGGGTCGATGAGATTGAGCTTGGGACAGATGCAGATGAAGCGGCCAGTCTTTTTAAGGTCATTATAGAGAAACTAATCCAAAGAGATATGAAGATAGTCATAACCACCCACCACAAAAGATTGGCTTCACTTTTAGCTACAAATGATGAGGTTGAGCTTAGTGCGGCAATTTATGATGAGAAAAATCAAAGACCGACTTACGGGTTTTTAAGCGGGACTATTGGTAAGAGTTATGCTTTTGAAACAGCTCTTAGGTATGGAATTCCTAGGACTTTAGTGAGTGAAGCTAAAGAGGTTTATGGTGAAGATAAAGAGAAGTTAAATGAGCTTATACAAAAAAATATAGATTTAGAGATCAAGATGAGAAGTGAGCAAAAAAGGCTAGATGAGGAGCTAGATAGGGTCAATAGGCTAAAGATATCTTTAAGTGAGACAAAAGAGCGAGAGCTAAAAGAGTTTGAAAAATTAAAAAGAGAGCTAAATCAAGAGTATCAAAAAGCTATCAATGAAGCAAAAGAGGCTATAAAAGCAAAAGATCAAAAAGAAGCTCATAGACATCTAAATAGAGCAAATGAGTACAAAAAAGCTACACATAAACCCATAAAAATAGAGGAGCAAAAAGTCCCACTAAAAGTTGGAGATAGCGTTAAGTATGGTAGCAGTAGAGGTACAATTAAGAGTATAAAAAAAGATATAGCCTTTATAGAGTGTGATGGTATGAATTTAAGAGTACCGCTTAGTGGGTTAAAGAGGGTTGGAAAGCTCCCTAAAAAACAGCCAAGAGCTAAGATTTCAGTCTCTAAAGAGGGGGCTAATTCCACTGTTGTTTTAGACCTCCATGGACTCAGAGCCCAAGAGGCAATCGAAAGACTTGATAAGTTTATCTCAGATGCCTTAATTCAGGGGTATGACTCTTTGAGAATTTACCATGGAATAGGCACAGGAAAGCTAGCTTACGCAGTTAGAGAGTTTTTAAAAACTCATCCAAGTGTTGTCTCGTTTTGTGATGCTCCACCAAACCAAGGAGGATTTGGAGCAACGATTGTTGAATTGTAATAATTTTGTTATAATGGCTTAGTGGTTTACAATTTTGTACTGAGGATAGTAAATTGGATAACAAGAGAGTTAATAGGGATTATTATTTAAATTTAGAGCGTGAAAATAGGGAGCTAAGAGAGCGACTCTATTTTGATAATTTAACAAGACTACCAAATTCTCTTTCTTTTGATGAAGAGATAAAAAGTGCAAAGAACCCGAAAGTTATGGTTATAGATATTGACTCTTTTGTAGAGATTAATAACTACTATGGTAAAAAGATAGCAGATTATGTTTTAAAAGAAGTTGCAAAAGAGATAGATAAATATGCAAGTAATGAAGGTATGAAAACTTTTCGCATAGGGTATGATCAATTTGTGCTTCTTGATGACTCATTTTTTGATTTGGAGAGATATGAAAGAGTTGTTAAAGAGTTAATCTCATTTTTAAAAATTAATGAGATATTGGTGCCTGATTTGGATGAGAGCGTAGTTATTGAGGCAACAATAGGTCTCTGTTTAGAAGAAGAAGATGTTCTTAACAAAGCATTGAAAGCATTAGCCAAAGCAAAGCGGGAAAAAAAAGATTTTGTATGCTATTTTCAAGGGATGAGTTTAAAAGAGGGGTATGAAGAGAAGATACAATTTACAAAAATGATTAAAAAAGCTTTGCAAAATGATAAAGTTTTTCCATATTATCAGCCTATTCTAAATAGAAACGAAGAGATTGTAAAGTATGAATCATTGATGAGAATAA
>JALSLU010000122.1 GCA_026988125.1 Sulfurospirillum sp. | reverse complement strand
CGATAGCTATGAGTCTTTGGTTTATATTTCTTGGTCAGCCGTTTTGGCAGGAATTGTAGTTTTTAGAAAATCTACTCTTGCCATAGCAACCTCCTCTTTGCTTGCTGGAGTTGTACTTTTAGTAGCCCATCTTAGTTTTATAAATCCACAAGTTACAAACTTAGTTCCTGTTTTAAAATCTTATTGGCTTAGCATACATGTTTCAGTCATAACTGCTAGTTATGGATTTTTAGGTTTGAGTTGTATGCTTGGGTTTGTCAGCTTGGTTCTAATGATATTGAAAAATAGCAAAAATAGAGATAGAATTAATGAGCAGATCAGATATATTAGTGCTATTAATGAGATAAGTCTTATAATAGGACTTGCAATGCTAACTGTAGGAAACTTTTATGGTGGAGTTTGGGCAAATGAGTCTTGGGGGCGCTATTGGGGATGGGACCCTAAGGAGACTTGGGCGTTTGTTAGTATAATTGTCTATACAATTGTCCTTCATTTAAGATTTATACCAAAATTAAATAGTATCTATGTCTTAAGTGCGGCTTCGGTGTTTGCTTTTTTATCCATAGTTATGACATACTTTGGGGTTAACTTTTATTTAACAGGTATGCACTCTTATGCCTCTAGTGATGGAGAGATCGTTATACCATCAATTATATACTATATAGGAGTAGTTGTGATTTTAGTTACATTGTTGGCATATAAAAAACGAGATGTAAAAAATATATGAGGTGGTTTAAGTGTTAAGTTTTGCCAAGAGGTGCATAGTTACTCACGCTACAAAAAAGATGCGAAGCGGGATGAATAAGAGTTTAAAGTTGAATTATCATAATGTGCCAGTTGAATTTTCTTTTGATAGAGATAAGAAATACTTTTTATATATACATGTACCATACTGTAATGAATTTTGCTCGTTTTGTTCATTTCATAAGTTTAAGTACGATAAGAGAAGTTGCAAAGAGTACTTTTCTATCTTAAGAGATGAGTTGAGAGCCGCTAAAAATAGAGGTTATAATTTTGAAACACTCTATGTTGGTGGGGGAACTCCCCTTATAGATGTTGATGAGCTTTTAAAGACTTTGGAATTAGCCAAAGAGTTGTTTGGAATCAAACATATATCTACTGAGAGTTCTCCTAATCACATAAAGGTTGAGGAGTTGGAAAAGTTAAGAGGAGTAGTAGATAGACTCTCTATAGGAGTGCAAACTTTTGATAATGAAACTCTAAAATCTATGGGTCGATATGAAAGGTATGGCTCATGCGAAGAACTTCAGGAAAAGATTTCAAAGATTGCTGGAATTTTGCCTATTTTGAGTTTGGATCTTATTTTCAATCTACCAAATCAAACTCAAAAAATGCTAAAAAAAGATTTGCAAATTGCAAAAAAACTAGGGGTAGAACAAATTACTACCTATCCTTTGATGAATTCCAAATTGATAGGTGAATCTTTTTTTGAGTGTTTTAATAGAGTGTCTTCTTCAAAAGAGTTTGAGTTTTATAACATAATTAAAGATGAGCTAAAAGACTACAGAAATAATAATGCTTGGTCATTTTCAAAAAAGGAGAGTTGTCTTAGTGATGAATATACAGTAAGTGAGAGTGAGTATATAGGGCTTGGGTGTGGAGCATTTACCTATATCAATAATCAATTACACATAAATGCTTACAATATGAACCAGTATAAAGATTTGATTAGAGAGGGTATGAGTACTATCATAGCTGGTACAGATAAATTTAATTTAAAAAGTAGTGTAGAATACCATTTTTTATTGGGGCTTTTTGGCGGAGAGATCGATATAATGGAGTTTAATGAAAATTTTAAAGTTTCATTAGAGAAAGTACTATTTTTTGAGCTGATTGCTTTGAGAGTTGCCGGTGCAATTAAAGAGCAAGATGGTAAAATCTTCTCAACTGAGTTTGGAAAGTTTTTAAGTATGATTTTGATGAAAGAGTTTTATATGGGTATGGATAAAGTAAGAGGAATTTTAAAAAATAAATTTTTATAGGAGTCTATTTTGAAAAAAGCGGTAATTTTTTTAATCTTAGTTTCGTCGGTGTTATTTGGAGATCTGCTCAAGGATGCGGATAAGTTGTATAGTGATAAAAAGTATGTTGAGGCAAAAAAACTGTATGAAAAAGCGTGTGACCAAAATCTCTCTAAAGGGTGTTTTAGGTCAGCATTTATATATGAAAATAAGCAAAAAGTAAAGCAAGATTTTAAAAAAGCTTTTAAATTGTATGAAAAAGCATGTGATTTAGGTGATGCAAAGGCTTGTTATAAAGTTGGGAGTTGTTATGATACAGGAGGAGTTTTAAAAGTAAAAAAAGATTTTAAAAAGGCTGAGAAATACTACAAAAAATCCTGTGAGAAAAATTTTGAGTTGGCTTGCTATAATCTTGCTAGTTTGTATGAATATACATTAGATGTTGATAAAAATGGAAAACTTGTAGAAAAATACTACAAAGAGGCTTGCACAAAAGGAGCACTGCTAGGATGTTACAAGTTAGCTCACTACTATGAGTCACAAAAAGATATGCAAAATGCTAAATTATGGTATAAAATAGGTTGCGATAGAGAGGATACTCAGGCATGTTTTAGGTTAACTGATATTTATGTAAAAGAACTTGCCAATTTAAAACCTGAAGAGTTCAAAGAAGCATTTGCATCTTATAAAGAAAGATGTGATAACGGAGATACGATGGGCTGTTATAAATTGGCGGTTATGCACTCAACAGGCAGAGGAGTTAAGCAGAGCTATAAAAAGGCAAAAGAGATATTTGTTAAGAGTTGTGATATGGGTGATAACGCTTCTTGCATGGAAGGTTATATGATGATAGAGTCTGGATTTTAAGGAATGATTATGAAGAAATTTTTATTGGTATTGGTGATTTTGGGATTGAATTTGGAAGCAGGATATATAAAAGAGAGTGTGGAAGCTCACAAAAAGGGCGATCATAAGAGAGTTGCTAGTATCTATCAAAAAGCATGTGATGAGGGAAAATCATCAGCTTGTTATAATCTTGGTGTTTTGTATATGGGTGCAAAAGGAGTAAAAACTGATGTAAAAAAAGCAATGAAGTTTTATAAAAAGTCTTGTGATGCAAATTTTACTTCAGCTTGTTACAATTTGGGATTGATTTATGAGAGAGGTAAAGTTGTAAAAAAAGATTTAAAAAGGGCTATAGAGTTATATAATAAAGCATGTTTAAAAAATGATGGATCTGCTTGCAATAATCTAGGTATGATTTATAAAGCCAAAAATGAACTAAAAAAGGCAACAGATTACTTTAGAATGTCTTGCAGTAGTTATGATAATGTTGGATGTAGTAATTTAGCCTTTATGTACGCAAACGGAAGCGGAGTTAAAAAGAGTTACAAGGAAGCGATTAAACTTTATAAAAAGGCTTGTGGTGCTGGAGTTCCAATGGCTTGTAGTAATTTGGCTTATATGTATGAAAATGCTCAAGGTACTACAGCCGATACAAAAAAAGCTAAAGAACTTTATAAAAAGGCGTGCGATAAAAAGTACGCTAGAGCTTGCAATAATTTGGCAATTTTATATGCGAAAGATGCTGGAGTGCAAAATTTAAAAAAGGCAAAAAAGTTGTTTAAAAAGAGTTGTGATTTAGGGCTCAAAGCTGGTTGTGATAATTTTAAACTATTTCATTGAGGTTAAAAATGTTCTGTAGGATTATTTTAATTATCTTTTTATCTACATGTATGCTCAATGCTAAAATGTTTCAAAGTGTTGATAAGAAAAATGGTGAATTTATACAGAGCGGAAAGAGTAAGTACTACTGCTCAAATTGTGCGATGTATCTGCCTCGCTACTATAAAACTAACCATATATACAAAAACAAGCAGTACTGCTCACTACACTGTTTGTATGACTCATTGAAAGGTAAAATTCCAGATGGAGATGTTAAGGTAGTTGATGTAAAGAGTTTGAAGTTTATAGATGCTAAGAAAGCTTACTATGTGGTTGGAAGCGACAAGATGGGCACAATGACTTACAATAGTAAGTATGCTTTTAAAAGCTTTGATGATGCAAAAGAGTTTGTGAAACTGTATGGTGGAAAGATTGTTAATTTTCTAGAGGCTTATGAAACTACAAAAGAGGATTTTTTAAAAGATATAGAGCTTTTAGAAACAACGAAAGAGAAAAAAACCTATAAGCTTGGAAAAAGAGTTTATGAAAAAAAATGTCAAAAGGTTGATGTGACTGCTTATGAGTCCATTGCCTCTTTAAAAGCTGATTTAAAAAGAGTTTGTAAAAGAGTTAGAAGAGATAGAGATCTTCAAGCAGTTACTGAGTACTTGTGGGATGTTGTTAAAAAAAATAAAGAATTAAAATCATTTGGAAAGATAAAATATACAAAAAAAGACAAGTGTCCAATTTGTGGTATGTTTGTATATAAATATCCAAAATGGGTTGCTATGCTTGAACTTGGTGGTAAAAAAATATATTTTGATGGCGTGAAGGATATGTTTAAATATATCATAAAAAATAGAGACAAAATAGACTATGATAAAGTTTATGTTACAGATTACTTTAGTGGTAAAAAGATTGAGGCACTGTTTGCTCACTATGTTTTTGGTTCAAATGTTTATGGTCCAATGGGCAATGAGTTTGTTCCGTTTTACTCTGAAAAAGATGCAAACTCATTTAGAAAGGATCACTATGGCATTGCAGTTTACGGGTTTTTGCAGATCATAGAAGATAAGGACATAATGGAGGATATGAAGGAGCTTTAGTATGAAATTTTCTATCTTTGTTATGTTGCTTGCTATGATGAGTAGTGGGTTTATATACTATGTTTGTAGCAGATTTGATTACGAGGTTAGAGATAATGATTTAAAAAAAATTTCTGCTAAAGTCTTGTATATTAATCCATCTTTTAACTTTAAGTCAAAAGAGTATAGAGAGTTTGTTTATGCTAAATAAAAACTTTTTAAATTTTAGTGTAAAACTCTTACTAAAGGAGAAGGGAGATTATCTCTTTAGCTTTATAATTTTTGGTTTCATAATCTTTATAGTTACTTCAGTTCTGCTTATAAGCGAATCTATAAAAAGAGATCTATTGGTAGCTCTTCAAAATGAGGGTCAAATCATAGTAAAAAATACTAAAGGTGGAAGGTACTATCCACTAAATGATAATCATATAGACTCATTACTTCAAGTAAGTGGGGTTGATGATGTTATAGGTAAAGTAGATGGATATTATAACTTTGCTCAAGATAGAAGGTTTTTTAAAATTGCAGTTGATGATGACTTAAATGATACTTCTATGGTGGTTTCAAAAGATATCTATAAAATTTTAAAAGATTTTAAGTATGAAAAAGAGTTCAATTTTTTAATTCCTCCAAAAAATAAACTCACACTACAGATAAAAGATGTCATAGACTCTACTATAATCTCAAACAATACTATATTTGTAAATGAGTATATAGCAAGGCAAATACTGCAAATGGAAGAGGATGAATACTCCTATTTGGATATAGTAGTACCAAATAGTGATGAGATAGAAAACATAGCACTTATTATCCCTAGAATTTTTCCAAATTTTTTGGTTTTGCCTAATTATGAGATAGAAGCTGATTATGATCATTTATACTACTACAAAGGCGGAATTTTTATGATTTTGTATATAGTGGCACTTATATCTTTTTTTATACTTCTTAAAAATCAGATTTCATCAGTTTATGGCTCAAAGAGAAAAGAGATTGCAATCTTAAGAAGTATAGGTTTTTCTATAAAAGATATAATCTCTCTAAAATTTATTCAAAATTTCTTAGTAACAGTTGGTGCATATTTTACTGCTTTAATGCTCTCTTATGCCTATGTTTTTGTTTTTAATGCTCCTTTATTGAGAAATATATTTTTAGGTGAAATTGAAAAAGAAGTAGTATTTACTCCCATATTTGATTTAAAAATGTTGGTTCTTATTTTTATCTTTACAGTTGTGCCATATTTAGCATCTATTTTGATTCCATCTTGGAGATTGGCTATAGAAGATGTAAGCGAGGCTATGAAATAATGTCTAAAATAGTTATAGAAAATCTTTATAAAATTTATAATGAGGGTAAAGACAGTGAATTTAAGGCTTTAAAAAATATAAATTTAAATATAGAAGATGGAGAGATTGTCATAATAAAAGGGGTTAGTGGGAGTGGTAAAAGTACACTTCTTTCACTAATGGCTGCTTTTAGTAAGCCTAGTAGAGGCAGAGTCTTGGTTGATGGTGAAAACATTTCAAAACTTCCCGATATATTTGCTTCTAAATTTAGAAATGAAAAAGTAGGTTTTATCTTTCAGTCGTTTAACCTTATAGATGGATTAAGTGTTGAGGAGAATGTTGTGGCACCTTTGGTTTTGTGCTCAAGCAGTCAAAGTGAGCTTGATTCAAAACTTAAAAATGCTTTAAAGCTTGCAAATATTGAGCATAAAAAAGAGCAAAATGTAGTTGATTTGAGTGGTGGAGAGAAGCAAAGATGCGCAATTGCTAGAGCTTTGGTAAATGATCCATCCATAATTTTAGCAGATGAGCCAACTGCTAATTTGGATAGAGAAAATTCTTTAAAATTTATAGAGATTTTAAAAACTTTTAAAAAATTAAATAAAGTTGTAGTAGTTGCCACTCATGATACGATTTTTGATAATTTAGAGTTTATAGATAGATATGTAAGTATAGCAAATGGTGAGATTGAATGAGTGTTTTTCTACTAGATAGTTTAGTAGTTTTTCTTTTTATAGAATTGGTAATCTTGATTTTAAATGTCATAAGTGAGGTTATAGTTTTACGAATATTGCGATATTGGGATTTTGATGCTTCAAATTCATTTCAGTACTCACTAGAGAGGCAAAACTATCTTGTAAATACAATTATAAGTTTTACAATAGCAGTTAAAATTATACTTTTTATCTTTTTTGTTAAATCATTAGATGATTTAACTCCTCTAGTTCCAGGAGCAATGTGTGCTACTGGAGTTATAGGTTCCAATATCTATGGCAATCCACTGCTTTTATATAAAATTTTTATACTCTTTTTGTTGGGAGTATGGATGATTATCAATAAGTTAGATTTGGCTTCAAAAAAATTAATCTTTTTGAAAAAAAAATACTATCTTTTTACTGTCATATTCATAATGATATGTATAGAGTTTGGTTTAGAAATTCTCTTTTTTACAAATATTCCATTAACTACTCCAGTTTTTTGCTGTAGTGTTGTTTTTGTTGTTGAGAATCTACCATTTGATTTAACGACCATTGATATAGTATATATATTTTATGCACTTTTTATTTTAACTATAGTTTCAAATTACTATAAAAAAATATCCATAAGTTTTATATTAAATATTTTACTTATGTTTGTAGCGTACTATAGCGTCACTTACTATTTTGGTACATATGTATATGAGGAGCCAAATCATAAATGCCCATTTTGTTTTTTGCAAAAGGACTATAATTATGTGGGTTATTTCATATGGGGCTTTTTGTTTGTGGGGGTATTTTTTGGAATCTCTCCTTATCTTATTTACTCGATTATAGAAAAAAACTATGAAAGACTATTAAAATACAATACCTTATTTTTATCTATATTTACGGCATTGTGTTCATTTTTTGTTATAAAGTACTACATAGAAAATGGGGTATTTTTATGAAAAAATTTTTGCCATATTTAGTTTTGTTGGCAGTATTTGTTTTTTTGTATTTGCAAAATCAAACATCTACGGAGTATATTCACTATATAGATGGCAATACTAAAAAAGATCCCCTTCCATTAGAGGAAATTATAAAAGATAAAAAAGTTTACTGCGAAGAATGCGGAATGTTTGTAAAAAAATTAAGAAACTCTGCTCAAGTTGTGACTCCTAAAGGAAGAACTTACTTTTTTAATGATGTAAGCTGTATGATTCGCTGGGTTAATGAACAAAAAGAGTATAAAGAGGATGAGCTTGAACTACTTGTTTTTGTACCAGAGTGCACCTGCTTTATAGGTGCTAGAGAGGCTTGGTATGTTAGAGACGGAGTTACTCCTTTAGGATATGGAGTTCAAGCATATGGCACCTATATGGAGGCTCAAAGGAGCAGTATGCTTACAAATGAGTTAGAAGCAGGCTATAAAATCAATAGTGATGATAATGATGAAGAAAGAGTTTATGAGTATGATGAAGTAAAGAAGTTTGTATTAAGAGGTGAGACACTTCTTCATCCCGTTATAAGAAAGCAGTTACTAAATAATTGATCATCTTAAATATCCATGCAAACTTTGAGATAAAATAGATTTTGTAGTTGCTTTAAACTCTTCTAAGATTAGCTCAAATTCACTAGGTTTTTGCCAAAGCGGTTTTTTGACACCACTTAGTCTAATCAACTCCTTTTTTGCATCATACAAAGATGATACCTCATCAATCAAGCCAACCTTTAAAGCTTTGCTTGCCAAAAAGACTCTAGCATTGGCAAACTTGTCTCTATCTTCAATTTTTAATCCTCTAGCTAGAGCTACATCTTTGACAAACATATTGTAGCCATCATAGATGAGCTCTTTTAGGGCATCTTTCTCTTTTTTGGTCCACTCTCTTGTGAAAGTTCCCATCTGCTTGTACTCTCCTGCAGCTATAGTTTGCTCTTTTATGCCAATTTTGTCCGTAAGGGGCTTTATGTTGGCAGATTGAAACAAAACACCAATAGAGCCTATAAAAGCACCAGGATTTGCCACAATCCTACTACTCCATATAGAAGCGTAGTAACTCCCGCTTGCCATAGTCCCAAATGCGTATGCAACCACAGGCTTCTTTTTATTTAGCCTCTTAATTGCCATGCTAAGCTCAACAGAGGGAGCCAAAGCCCCGCCTGGTGAGTCCACAATAAGTAAAACACCCTTAATGTCTTTATTTTTTTCTATCTCTTCAATCTTAGATAAGATTTTATTGACATTAAAAATTTCACCACTAATCTCTAGGGTTGCTAGGTTTGGTTTTTCTACTATTTCTTTATCGATAGGATTAAAAATAATAAATAACAGCAACAAAAACAGCATAGCTTTGAAATGGTTGTTTATGTAGCTTATGACTTTTCCTATCCATCTAAAAATTAACATCTTTCCCCTTTTATGTAACTCTCTTTAACGAACTTTGTTTGCAATATAAGATTTTGGGCTAAGTTTTCAACACTAGAGTCTAGCTCACAAACTATGAAGTCTGCAAACTTTCCTTTTGAGATTTCACCAGCTTCTAAATTAAGTGCTTTTGCTCCATTGATAGTTGCCATTTTTAAAAGTTTTTTTGATAGTTCGTTTAAATCTATATCGTTATGAAGCATTAGAGCCATCCTCATCTCATCCCATAAATTTAGTGAAATATTTGAGCTAAGTCCATCTGTTCCAAGATTTAAAATAGACTCATCAATCTCTTCAATCTTCAATCTTCCAACCCCTAAGAGTCTATTAGAGACTGCACAGTGAGTTATGCTTCCATTTTGAGATTTAATCTTTTCTATCTCACTCTTTTTTGCTTGTGTGCAGTGAGTAAAGAGGGTTTTACAACCACTAAAAAGTTCTATAAAATCTAGTGGTGAGTTTATGGGTTTTGAGTTTGGGTTGAAGTTGTTAAAAAATTCACAAAACTCCCCACTTCCACTATCTAGCCACTCTCTCTCAGCTTTGCTCTCCATAAAATGAGTTGAGACTACATAACCAAATTTTCTTGCAATATCGAGTGCATTTTTTGCTAAAATTGGGTGAGTTGAGTAGGGGGAGTGGATGGAGATTGCAGGGATTAGCCTCTCATCTTCTAAATCTTCACAAGCTCTTAGCCTATGTTTAAAATCCTCAAACAGTAAATCAACTGCATCTGGTCTGCTACCTAAGATTTCAACAAAGAAGTAGGTTCTCAAAGGGCTCTTTTTGCATAGCTCTATCTCCTCTCCAAAGCTGCTGATTGCTCCAAATGTTGTAACTCCAGACTTTTGAAGGGTTTTTAAAGCTCTTTTTATATGCTCAGTAGAGTTTTTTAGCAACTCATCTCTTTTTTCTATAACAGAGTTCAGCCAAGGCAGAAAGCTGCCATAATTTAGAGAAGTTTTATTTGCACTAAACTCCAAATGGAGGTGAGTATTGATGAGTCCTGGGAGTATGACGGAGTTTTTGGGAAGCTCTATAAACTCAGCCTCTTTATACTTTTGTTTAAGAGAGTTTAGGGTGTCTATATCTATGATTTTTTCATCAAAGCAGATTGCATGATTTTCTAAAATTTCAAATTCTTCATTACAAGTAAGTATGTACTTAGCACTAATTATTTTCAAGCTACCCCTTAAAATATCTTTTTTAAAACCTTTAAAACTCTATTGAAAAATTTTTTATCTTCAATCTCTTTTTTATTTACAAGATACTCAACA
>JALSLU010000121.1 GCA_026988125.1 Sulfurospirillum sp. | reverse complement strand
CCTAGCATATCTCAGAGGGATAAAAAAAGATGAGATTGTGAAAAATCTTTTTTGAAGCGTAGCTGAAGCTACGGTGATAAAAAGTTTTTTGCAATATCGCTTTTTTTATCCCTCCCCTTGGGCACTGCATAGGAGCTTACACTCTTCGTTACTCTTTTTCACCTTAGCTTTGGCTAGGGCTTCAAAAGAGTGCCTTGATTGTAAACTCCTATGCAGTGCTGAGATATACTAGGGTTTTTAGAGGTGCCCTTAATGGGATTTTTATTCAAAAGTTGATATACTATCTGGTTATTACCATTGACCTTGTGTATTTTTTAAAAGGTTATACATTTTAATCAATACACTAAGGCAGTTACTAAAACTAAGGAAGTCTGATGGAATTGAAATTAGCTAGAACAGAATTAAATGCAAAGCCAAAAATTATAACGCTAGAAAAGGTTGAAGATACTATTGCAAAAGAGGGACATAAGATATTTTATTTTGATAAAGAAAACTCTCATAAAGATTTGGTTGCATTAGTTGAGTACTTTGAAGAGAAGAACTTTAGTGTCTATTTAAGAGAGGTAAAGTATGGCTTAGGTGAAGAGGACTATATGTATGAAATTCACATTTTATAGGATTGTATTTTGAGTAAAAAACAGCTCTATATTGAGACTTTGGGTTGTGCTATGAACACTAGAGATAGTGAGCATATTATTGCTGAGCTTAGTTCAAAGGAGAATTATGAGCTTTGTGATGATCCAAAGATGGCAGATTTAATAATGATCAATACATGTAGCGTTAGACAAAAGCCTGTCGATAAGCTTTTTTCAGAGATTGGAGTCTTTAATAAGCTGAAAAAAAAGGGAGCAAAAATTGGGGTATGTGGTTGTACCGCCTCTCACTTGGGAGATGAAATTTTCAAAAGGGCTCCTAATGTAAATTTTGTATTGGGTGCTAGAAATGTTTCTAAGGTTTCAAAAGCCGTAAAAACAGAAAAATTTATAGATGTTGATATAAACTATGATGAGAGTACATATGTGTTTGGAGAGTATAGAAATTCACTCTACAAAGCCTATATAAATATCTCAATAGGGTGCGATAAGAGCTGTACTTATTGCATAGTTCCACATACTAGAGGAGAGGAGATATCAATTCCGCCTGAACTTATAGTAGCAGAAGCAAAAAAGGCAGTCAAAAGTGGCGCAAAAGAGATCTTTTTGCTTGGTCAAAATGTAAACAACTATGGTAGAAGATTTTCTCAAAAAAGAGCTTCCAAGATAGATTTTAGCGACCTTTTAGATATGGTTAGTGAAATTGATGGGGTTGATAGGATTAGATTTACTTCACCTCATCCGCTACATATGGATGATAAGTTTTTAAATACATTTGCAAAAAATAGAAAAATATGCAAGTCAATGCATATGCCTCTTCAAAGTGGCTCAACCAAAATATTAGAAGCGATGAAAAGAGGCTATTCAAAGGAGTGGTTTTTAGATAGAGCTTTGAAACTTAGAGATATGATTCCTGAAGTCTCTATTAGTACAGATATTATAGTAGGTTTTCCAGGTGAAAGCGATAAGGATTTTGATGATACTATGGATGTTTTAAATAGAGTAAAGTTTGAGCAAATTTTCTCTTTTAAGTTTTCACCTAGACCACTAACTGCTGCAAGTAAATTTGAAAATGTTGTTGATGATAGAGTTGCTTCACAAAGATTGAAAATACTACAAAGTAGACAAGATGAAATTTTAGACGAGATTGCAAAAAGTAGGCAAAATAAGATCTATGATGTATATTTTGAAGAGTTAAGAGCAGGAAATTTTGTAGCAGGAAGAACTGACAATAATGCACTAGTGCAAGTTGAGGGTAGCGAGGAGTTGCTTGGAAGAACTTGTAAAGTAAAAATAACAAATCCAAAGCGTTTGACACTATATGGGCAAATTGTTCAGTAAGGATAGAAGAAGGAGATTAGAATTAAGAGTACTACCTCCCGTCTTATATCTGTTTTTAAAGATTTTGCATTTTACTTGTAAAAAGAGATATCATTTTAATAAAACAAAGAGAAGTGATTTGGCTTCAATATTTGTTTTTTGGCACGGTGAGCTTATGATGTTACCTTTTGGGTATATTGAGTATAGAGGTTCGACCAATATAGATACTATAGTAAGCGCTCACCATGATGGAGAGATTGCAACTAGATTGCTAAAGTTAATTGGTGGTGGAACTATAAGAGGCAGCTCTACTAGAGGTGGAATGAAAGCAATTTTACAAGCTTTAAAATCCATAAAAGAGGGAAGAGATGTTGGAATTACTCCTGATGGTCCTAAGGGTCCAAGACATAGTGTAGCTGACGGTGCAGTTTTGATTGCCAAAAAGACAAACACCCCAATAATAGCTATGAATGTAAAGGCTAGTAAAAGTTGGAGATTAAAAAGTTGGGATAGGTTTATGATACCAAAACCATTTTCAACGCTTGATTTTTACTATAGTGATCCATTTTTTATAGATGGCTTAAGCATGGATGAGGCAAAAAAAAAGATAAAAGAGGAGTTGATGAAAAATGCTCTCTAAAATAAAACTTATTATTTTTGTATTGCTAATACTTTTAGGAAGTTTTTTGTACTTTAGTTTTAACTCCTCTTATCAAGACTCTATTGAAGCTAGGATTTACTATCTTTTGGGTAACTATAAAGAGGCGTATAAATTGGCAAAAAAAGCTTATGAAAAAGATAGTTATAATAAAATGGCAAATACAATTCTAACTCAAAGTAAAATTGCACTATCTTATGAGAAGTACATTGAAGAGGGAAATGAGTACTTAAAAAAGATAAATGAGATAAGTTCAAAGAAAGATTTTTCTTCCGCTGATAAGGTTAGGATAAAAATGATGTGTGAAATTATGATAGAGAGCTATAATGATCTCAAATCATCTGTTTTAACAGATGATGAGTTGAAAAAAAATGCACATGATATGCAAAAAAAGTTTCAACAACTCTATGATGAGCTATTTTAGGAACTTATTTTGCTTCATTTTGCTATAATAAACCAAAAAGTTGAGAAAATATGCCACTGACCAAAGTTATTCAGAAGTATCTTTCAAATCTATTCGTAACTATAGTGCAAAATGGCTCTAGTTGGACTGTTTACTCTAAAATCATTAAAAATAAAAAAATCAAGTCAAAAACAACTAAAAATTTTGAAATAACTGTTCCAAATGAAATTCCACAAAAGATGAAAAACTATCTTGAAGAGATTCAATTAGAGTATAACTTCACCTATATTGCACTATTTTTAGACTCAATGGGGCAAGGAGCAATATATGGTGTTGAAGCAGAAGATTTTGTAAAAAATAGTGTAGATTTAAAAAATGTATCTCATATCGCTATTGAAAATAGTTGGTCAGTTTATGCTTCTTTTATAGATATCAATTGGGTTAAAAAAATCTTTTCAGATGTAGGTTTGGATTTTATATACTCTCCATTTGTTATCCAATATATGCTTATTAAAAAGGATAAACCAAAAACAAGACCTACGCTCTATATTCTTAATCATCAAGATAGCATTGCTGTATCTGTTTTTGATGGATTCACACTAAAGTTTGGAGCCTTTTTTAGAACTACCACAGATGACAATTTAAGTAGCGGAGTGGATGATGATTGGGAAAATGAAGAAGAGATAGATAGTGTTGAAAATTTAGTAGAGTTAGATAGCATAGAGGATGAAGATATAGGAGGAGTGGAAGATTTAGAAGATTTAGATAAGCTAGATAGTCTTGAAGATAAAGATGTAGACTTTGAAGATGTAGATGAGAAAAACAAAGATTTAGATAGCTTTGATGATGAAGATAAAGAGGATTTAGAGCTTTTTGGAAGAGATGTACTGGTCTATAAATATTTGAAAACTTCTCTACAAGAGTACTATAAGAATCCAATTTATGAGAGCAATTTTTTAGATACTGTTGTCATTTACGATGGTTTTGAGATAAGCTCAGAACTAATAGACATGATTGAAAATGAGCTTTTTATGGATTTGGAGCTTCACAAAATTGATTTAGTAGAAGTTATAAATGAAGTAGCTATTAAAGAGGTGTTTAAATGAGATATAGCTTTATTAAACCAAGAAAAAAGTACCTCTTTAGCATGTTTACAAAGCTTTGGTTGATTTTTATATCTTTTGTTGTGATTGCTTTAAATCTGTTTAATTTTTTTATTATTTATAAAAATTCTGATTATAAAAATAGTGCAAAAGAGTTAGATGCCAATAGAGCAGTTTTAGAAAAAGAGATAGAGAAGGTAAATGGACAGATTGGTTTTATTTTAAGACAAAAGGCTTTAGCAGAGGAGATTTATGCCAATAATATTGTTTTAAAAGATAGTATAAAAAACCTCTTTGATTTAGTGCCCGATCAAATAACTCTCTCAAGGGTTATTATGAAAAAAAATTCCTTAGTTATCTATGGAACTACTCCCACAAAAGACACATTCAACTTTTTATTAGCTGCTCCACTAAAATCAATTTTTCATAAGAGCAATACTGTCTTTTATTTAACAAAGGGTGGATGGTACAACTTTGTTAGTACCAATGAAGTAATAGACAATGAGGTACTCGAATAATGGATAAAAGTATGGAAAAGATTGATATTTTGAAGTTATTGATATTTTTATTGCTCTTCATAATTGTAACTCTATTTATGATATTAGTAGTAATTGTACCCAATATAAAGGAGTATAGAGCATCAAAAAAGATTTATAAAACAGCATATTTGCATAAAGTAAGAGTACAAAATATGCTCAATGATAGAAAAAAGGAGCTGAAAAATTTACGCTCACAAAATAGAAAGATAATTACATCGTTTTCAAACAAATTTTCAACAAAAAATTTTTTAGATTATACAGGAACATATTTTACCAAAGTTGCACTAAAAGAGGTTGGTAAAAAGGGTCATAAAAATGAATTTATCGAGTACAAACTAAGAGTCACATCCTCTTTAAAAACACCAACAAATTTTTATGATTTTTTAACAGGTTTAAATAGGTATGACAATATAATCCAAGCAGATTTTCCGATCACAATGGAAGCAAATGGAACAAAGATAAACTCGGACTTTACAATAAAGGTTTATGATATAAACTCTAGTGCTATAGCTTCACTAAATAGGTAGGGGCGAATCTTTGGCGGAATCTTTTGGACTCTGCATCTCTCCTTAAAATCTTTATCCATAGAGGCTTTTAAAAAGGGAGCTATGAAGATTTTATCTTTAGTAAAGCTAATTGCAAACTTTCTAGCTACTACACAATCTTTTGTTTTTATTATCTCATCTCTCTCTTTAGAGCTTATTAGAACTCCTAATTTTTTTAAAACTCTATCTATGCTTCTTATGTTTACTAAATCATCACTATCTCTTTTTAAAACAAATAGCTCTAGCTTATTAAAAATAGGCTCACTAAAAAGCCTTTTTGCATCATTTTGCATATACTCAAAACTTTTTTTAATTCCCTCTTTGTGCTCCTTTACAAAACTAGATGCAAACTCTTCTCTTATTTTGTTTCTAAAGTAGGATTTATCACTGTTTGAGGAGTCTATAAAGTATTTTATGTTGTTTAGTTTTAAAAACTTTTCTACCTCATCTTTACTAACTTCTAAAAGTGGTCTTATTATTTTATAATTATCTCTTTTTTCTATCTTGCTCATGCCACTTAGCTCAACTACTCCCGCACCCTTGCTAAGTTGCATCAAAAACCATTCAAATCTATCATTTAAATGATGAGCGCTTAGGAGATTTTGATAGGAGTGCTTTTTGATTAACTCTTCAAAAAAGGAGTACCTTTTGGCTCTAGCTTCACTCTCAAAGTTTCCATTTGTTATTTTACATGTAAGAGTGTAGCACTTTTTATCAAATTTTTTGGCTAACTGCTTTGCATACTCCTCTTCCTTATCACTTTGCTCTCTTGTTTTGTAATTTACCAAGGCTATATCAAACTCTATATCATAAGCTAAAAGAGTAAAAAAGAGTGCATTTGAATCACTTCCTGCGGAGTATGCTAAGAGATTTTTGCTACCTCTTAGCTCATCTAAAATATCAGTAGATAGTTTTGGTAACTGTTGCAACGAGTTTGTCTCCTGCTAATTGGGTAGTCTTAGCACTATATATTCTGCCAGCTTTTAGCTCACCAACCTCAGAGTCATTTAGCAAAATCTCACCATCAATCTCTTGAGCCCATACGAGTTTTTTTGCTCCTAGTATGTACTCATGTTCACTACTGCTTCCAGTACAAACTACCTCTATCTCTTTGTTTAAATCCTTTTTTAAAGACTCATTATGCATCTTTTGAACTATATTTTCAACTATTTTTAATCTCTTGTCAATTATATCCCGAGGAACTTTCTCTTGCATCTCATAAGCTTTTGTATCCTCTTCATCACTATATGCAAAAAGTGATACTCTATCGAAACTAAACTTTTCTAAAAACTGAACTAGCTCGCTAAACTCTTTTTCACTCTCTTTTGGATGACCTATAATAAAGCCTGTTCTTAGAAAGCTATCTTTGGCTCCTCTCATCATCTCTAAAAGCTCAACTATCCTTTTTCTTCCAGAACCTCTTTTCATAATCTTTAGCATATTGTCACTTATGTGCTGGATTGGCATATCGAAATAGTTGTGAAACTTTTTGGACTCTATTATGGTTTTTACCAACTCATTTGAAGTTGTACTTGGGTAGAGGTATAAAATCCTAGCACTCTTTACCCCTTCAATCTTCTCAATCTCTTTAATCAAATCTATAAGCCCATCACTCAAGCCCAAATCCCTTCCATAGGAGCTACTATCTTGAGAGATGAAGCTAAAATCAAAGTATCCCTCTTTGGTTAAGTACTTCACCTCTTTTACTATACTCTTTAGAGTTCTTGAGTGAAGTTTGCCTTTAAAGTTGGGAATTGCGCAAAATGAACAGTTTTGATTGCACCCCTCACTAAGTTTTATATAGGCATGGTAGTTTGAACCAGTTATAACTCTTTTTTCATCCTCTAAAAGATAGACCGAATCACTAAATCTACTCTCTTTTTTTGCTATTATCTCATCTATCTTATCATAATCACCCACACCACTAAAAAGGTCAACTTCAGGTAGCTCCTTTTGTAGCTCTTCTTTATATCTCTGAGTTAAACACCCAGTAACCACCAATAAAGAGTCCTTTTTTCTTTGGCTATGAAGCTCAAAAATAACATCCAAACTCTCCTCTTTAGCAGGACCTATAAAGCCACATGTATTGACAATCAAAACATCTGCAACTTTTGGCTCATCTACTATGTTGTACTCTTTTAGTCTTCCTAACATCACCTCAGAATCGACTAAATTTTTATTGCACCCCAAACTTACCAAATATAAATTTTTACTCATTTAAAAACTCACTTGGAGATAAAACTTTTATAGTAGATTTTTTAAATCCGCTCCTATCTCTTGTGATTATGCAGTCTATTTCCCCAAATTTCGCGCTAGTATATATGATGCTATCTTCAAAATCGCTTCCACAATTTTTCAAACTCTCCTCCAAAGTAGTTTTGTCTATACTGACTATTTCAAATAAATCCAAAAGGACTCTTATAGTTTCATTTCTTTTGTTTTTATCTAAATGTTTACTCATAAGATAGTAAATCGTTGCTATAGATGTAGGACATAAATATCCACAAATCTCTTTTGATTCGATTTTTATAAAAATTTTTTCTGCCAAAGTTGCAAATGGTTCTCTAGCTAAAAGCAGATCTAAAACTACATTTGTATCAAGCATAATCTTCATAGGTATTTCTTTTGTAGATATTTTTTATACTCGTTTTCCTCAATTTTTGCATCTTTTAGTATGCCATATAGTTTGTGAGTATTTTTGCATTTTTTACCACTGCTAACTTTTTCTTCATTTTCAGTTAGAGTTTTAAAGAAGTCTGTAACAATCCTAGATACAGATGTATTGTGTTTTTTTGCATACTGTTTTACACTCTCTATTAGGTCTTGTTCTGAATAGAGGGTTATTTTTGAGCCCACAATTCTCTCCTTATCGTATATTTTTAGAGGCATCTTTAAATTATACGACATTAAATTCTCTTTGTCAAATCCACAAATTATCTATAAGTCTTGTGCTTCCAACCATACAAGCAACCAATATAATGCTGTTTTTAAGCTCTATCTCATCTATAGCTTCGAACTCTCTATTAACTATCTCTATGTACTCTATTTTTAGAGGTTCTAAAACCTCTTTCATTATCCCTTTTAGGTGTTTCACACTTTTATTGCCTTTTATGATCTCTTTAGAGGCGATTTTGAGAGATTTTGAAATCTTCAGTGCCTCTTTTTTTTCGCTCTCACTTAAGTAGGTATTTCTACTAGAGAGTGCTAGCCCCATCTCATCTCTTACTATTTCGCAAGGGATTATGTTTGTATCTAAAAAGAGAGATTTTACTAAATTTTCTATTAGGTAGAGTTGTTGGGCATCCTTTTTTCCAAAGTAAGCATTTGTTGGTTTTGTAAGATTTAAAAGTTTTAAAACCACTCTTAAAACCCCATCAAAATGCTTTGGTCTTCTTAAGCCTTCTAAAATGTAAGCCTTTTGAGTAGGAGCTAAAATAGTTGGCTCAATCGAAACATACATGTCGCTAATTTCTGGCATAAACAGAACATCAACTCCAGCTAGCTCACAAATCTTTCTATCTGCTTCTACTCTTTTTGGATACTTTTCAAAATCTTCACCCTCTAAAAACTGAGTAGGATTGACAAATATAGAGACTATTGTTTTTTCATTTTCTTTTACCGATTTTTTTATCAAAGAGATATGCCCTTGATGCAAAGCCCCCATAGTCGGTACAAATCCTACGCTACATGCAAGAGCTTTTCTAAACTCTCTTAACTCTTTTATATCTTTTATTATTTTCATTTTTAAGCCATTTTATTGTAAAATTGTATAGAATTATATCAAACAAAAGGTTAAAATTTGGATAGTTATGAATATAGTGAACTTTTAAAAAAATTAGAAACAAAGATTGACAATATTGCTCAAATAATAAAGCCAGAGACCATCCAAGCAAGACTAAAAGAGATTGAAGAGCTAGAATCTAGCGCAGATTTTTGGAGCGATGCAAAAAGAGCCGCAGCAATCTCTAAAGAGAAAACCCAATTAAACTCCATGCTAGATAGATACACAAAGGCAAAAACGGCACTAGAAGATACAAAAGACATCTATGAGATGGCAAGTAGTGAGGCAGATGAAGAGACGATTTTGGAGATTGTTGGCGAAGCACAAAACTTAGAAAAGCTTGTAAGCGATTTAGAGATAGCTATGATGCTAAGTGGTAGTGACGACAGCAAAGATGCCATAGTTAGCATCCACCCAGGAGCCGGAGGGACTGAGAGTCAAGATTGGGCTAGTATGCTCTATAGAATGTATCTCAGATGGGCAGAGAGAAATAACTTCAAGGTTGAAACTCTTGATTTTCAAGAGGGTGATGAGGCAGGACTAAAAGATGTTAGTTTTGTTGTTAGGGGTGTAAATGCTTATGGTTACTTAAAGGTGGAAAATGGAATCCACAGGCTTGTTAGAATCTCTCCATTTGATTCAAATGCCAAAAGGCACACCTCTTTTAGTTCAGTCATGGTAAGTCCAGAGGTAGATGATGATATAGACATAGAGATAGAAGACAAAGACATAAGGGTCGATACCTACAGAGCAAGTGGTGCAGGTGGTCAACATGTAAATAAAACAGATAGTGCCATAAGGATAACCCACATTCCAACAGGCATAGTAGTTCAGTGTCAAAATGACAGAAGTCAGCACAAAAATAGAGCAAATGCTATGAAAATGCTAAAATCAAGACTCTATGAGCTAGAGTTGGAAAAGCAACAAGCTCTAAAAGATGGAGTAGAGAAGAGCGAGATAGGCTGGGGACATCAGATTCGCTCTTATGTGTTAGCACCCTATCAGCAGGTAAAAGATGTAAGAAGTAACAAAGCCTACTCAAATGTAAATGCCATCTTGGATGGTGACATCACAAAAGTAATGGAAGATGTCTTAATAGCGCAACAAAAATAAAGGAGAAATTTTATATGAGATATGACGCAATTTTAACGCAACTTGGGTATAGTGTTACAGACAATGCGCTAAATCAGCTAGCAAGAGTTATAGAAAATACTAATGGATTTGAAGAGCATGTGCAAAAACATCTCTTAGCACTGCACGAAAAACTAAAAGCACACCTCTCATTTGTGGCACTATCCTCTTCAAAAGATTATTTCAAGATAAAAAATGAGGCTAAAGGTGAAGAGATGATCAAAGAGGTAGATGAGATTATTAGGGATTGGTCAAAGAAGTTCAAGATAGACATCAAAAAGGTTGATGGCAAAAACACTTACTATGTCATAGGGTATAAGCCTACACTTTAGGATATATTTTGATCTCCTTTAGTGGGAATGTCTCTTGAATCTTTTTAACAAAAGGGTGATTTAAAATCTCCTTTGCATCACTCTCTTTTGAGTTTAAACCAAGACTAGAGGCAACACAGCTACTATTTGAGAACTCTAC
>JALSLU010000120.1 GCA_026988125.1 Sulfurospirillum sp. | reverse complement strand
TGCATCTATGTCTATATGAAATTGACTAACCTTTAAACTGCATCCATAAGCTGTATAGCTTTCTAACTTGATTAGGTTAACTCCATTTGTTGCAAAGCCTCCAAAAACCCTAGTATATCTCAGCACTGCATAGGAGTTTACAATCAAGGCACTCTTTTGAAGCCCTAGCTAAAGCTAAGGCAAAAAAGAGTAACAAAGAGTGTAAGCTCCTATGCAGTGCCCAAAGGGAGGGATAAAAAAAGCGATATTGCAAAAAATTTTATCACCTCAGATACAAGCTATGCTTCAAAAAAGATTTTTCACAATCTCATCTTTTTTTATCCTTATGAGATATTCTAGGGTTTTTAGAGGTGCCCTTAAAATAATTTTATACTTTATCAGTATTTAGATTAACTTCAAAACATAAATAAAGTTTATAGGTTAAAAAAAATTAACATTTTTTAAAGATTTAAATTATATTTTATATTTATTTTGATACTATTTAATCAGATAAAATATTTTATAAAAGTTAAAAATATTTTACAAGCTTTTATATTAAGTCACGAGGTGCTGATTAAAAAATTTAATCGGCTTGAAACTTGTTACAGAAAACGGAGGAAACAACATGAAAAGATTTATTGCGCCAATGGTAGTTGGTGCTACACTAGCTTCATCTGCTATGGCAAATAACGATGCACTAATGGCAGAAATTGAAGCACTAAAAGCTCAAATGGCAGAATTAAAAGAGGCACAATCCAAGATCAATATTGAGGCTTTAAAAACTCAGTTGAGTGAGGTGAAGGCAAAAACTGGTGGTGATAATATAAAATGGGGTGTTGATTTTAGAACTGCATATGATTATGTGAACTATAAAATTAATGGTGCTAAAGATGAAACAAATGGAATATGGACAAACAAGCTGATCTTAAATATGGCAGCACAGCCTGTAGATAACTTGGTTTTTAAAGGTGCATTAGGTGTATATAAAGCATTTGGAAGCAATAGCGCACCTGCTATGAATGGTTATCAAAATATGGATTGGTATGCTACTCAGACTCCAAGTGGTGATGCAAATGTTAGATTGAGAGAGGCATACTTTTTGTATTTTGGACAAATGGGTGAAGTACCTTATTCGGTAAGTTTTGGAAGAAGACCTTCTACAGATGGATTTATGACTAATCTAAGGGAAGATAATGATAAACCTGCAAGCCCAATTGGTCATAATATAAATATGGAATTTGATGGTGCAAGTTTTAAATTTGATTTTGACAAAATCTCTGGCATTTCAGGTCTTTACTTTAAAATATGCTTAGGAAGGGGTAATTCTAATGCTGATGCGAAGTACCCAACATTTACCGGCTATCCTGTAATGGGAAATGTTGTACCTAGTATGACTCAAACTCCATATGTTCAAAGCAATTGGGATTCTGCCAATATGGATTTAGCTGGATTAATTGTTCAAGCTTATGATGACGGGCAATATAAGGTTATGTTGAATTATTTTCAAGCATGGAATGTAATGGGAGCTAATTTTGCATTTGATGGTACAGGTTCATACTATGTAAATATGACTGATGTTGGAGATATGACAGGTGGAGCTATATCTTTACAAGTAAATGGAATTGGCGATGAGATAAGTGACTTTTTAGATGATACTATTTTCTTTGTATCTTATGCTTTTAGCAAAACTGATCCTAAAGGTACACACAATGTTGTAAATCCAATGTATGGTGTTCCAGCAACTGGTTTTATAGTTCCTGCAACAGAGATGTTAGGTTCTCCTGATAAAGAGTATGGAGATTCAATCTATGTAGGAGTAAATTTCCCGTGTGTAATGGTTGAAGATGCTAGATGGGGCTTGGAGTACAATCACGGAAGTAAGTACTGGAGAAGTTTCACATATGGAGAAGATACATTAGTAGGTAGTAAGTTGGCAACTAGAGGTAGTGCTTATGAGGCGTATTATAATCTTCCACTAGTAGGAAAGTATTTAACTGCACAATTGAGATATACTTATATAGATTATGACTATACAGGAAGCGATATGTTCTTTGGTAGTACGGGAACTCCAATGGATGTAGATACAACTCCTGGTGCTGTTAAATCTGCTTCTAACATAAGAGCTTATTTTAGATATAGATATTAATCTAAATTTTCTAGAAGAGATTTTAGATCTCTTCTAGGAGTGGTTTTAAGCTTTCTTCTATCTGTTGAAAAAAATTTTTATTTGTATTTTGGCTTTGTGTTATTATAGGTATTTTAGTTACTTTATAGTTACAATTAGCATCTTTTTGATTATTAAAAATGTAGTATTTTTGTAAAGAGCCTTCTGGAATAAAGTAACTAAAATTTTCTACTATACTGAAAAAGCTTTGAGTTGTTTTTTCAAGATATAGCTTGTATTTTTCTACATTTTTGTAAGATGAAGAGTGGGGCGTTGTTATAAGTAGTGTAGAGTTGTATTGATACTCTTTAACAATATTTTTTTGACTATGAATCAATGAAGAGTTAAGATCAATTATTAGATAATCAAACTTTTTGTTGTATAGTGCTTTGTCTATAAAGCTTTTTTGAAATTTAGGTATATTTATAATTTCTATATTTTTATTTATAGATTGTAAAGTATTTTGATGTATATGTTTTTGCTTGAATAGGCCTTCTTCTAGGAGGGATAAGATTGTGGGATTTGAGCTTACTTCAAGTAAGCCTATTTTACTATACTTTTTGGCAATTAAATTTGCTAGCGCAATAGAGATACTGCTTGTTCCAACTCCTCCTTTTGTACCAGTAACTAAGAGTGATTTTTTTGTAAAGTTTATTTTTTTCTTTTGAAAAACTTGTGGAAAATTTGTGCTTTTTTCTATGTTTATATCTCTAAAACAGTTATTTTTGAGAAGTTTTTGGATCTTTTTGGCAAGCAGTATAAAATCTTTATTATTGCTTACCTCTAGTGAAATATGTATAGAATTGGCTTCAATTTCAATATTTTTTACAATATTTAACTCAATAATACTCTTTTTGGTATTTAAATAATAGATTGTACTTAATTTTTTTAAAATCTCTTCTTTGAACATTTTTACTCGCATAATTTTTACTGTTATTGTACCATTAAGCTTAAGCAATAAATAGAGTTGGTAAAATAATTTTTAGAGGCACTTTAAAATTATATCATAAGTGAGGCATTTTGAAAAAATTAGTTTTATTATTAATAGTGGCAAGTTTAGTTTTTGCAAGAGTAAGTATAGTGAAGGTTCCAGGGGATATTTCAAATATTGGGATCACTTCTAAGGCGTGGCTTAGTTCAAATTTTAGTGATTTAGAGATGTATAGTTTTGATTTTAGTAATGCAAAAGAGGAATTTTATGCGAAAAAATTGAAAATCAAGGCAATTAGTGATGGAAAAAAAATATCTATTTTACTAAAATGGAAAGACAATGAAGAGGATTTTAAAAACTTTAATAAGACTCATAGATTTATAAATAAATTTTCAGTTAGATTTGCAAGAAATTACCAAAATTTAAAAAATCTTCCTAGAACTATTGAGGGCAATCAAGAGAGAAAGATTTTGATATATAATAAAAAAATTGTAGGATATATTTTTGAACTTGAACCAAAAAGAGATATAGATTATAAAAGTAAGTCAATTTTTTTTAAGGATAATTTAAAAGAGTTTCAAAGGAAAAAAATATTTAAAGGTTACTACAAAATTGAAAAGAAGTATATTTTTAGTCAAAGAAAAGAGTATATGCCCAATGATAGCAAGATAGAAATGTTATATAAAAATGGATATTGGTATGGACTTGTAACAATTAAAATCTCATCACTTTCAAATCAAAAAAGTATCCCTATTAGTTTTTCTACATTTGGTGGTTATGGTTTGAATGAAGCATTTGAATTTTTTACTCCTTGGATTTTATTTGTTTTTTCAGATCAAGAGTTAGAAGATGTGAACATTGGGAGTTTTGAGAAAAATGGAGGGAGCATTCAAAATGGTAAGAGATTGGTAGAGGAAAATTGCTCAGCTTGTCATAGATACAAAGATGTAAAGATTGCACCAAGTTATATGGCACCAAATCTTTCAAATGCTGGAGGGTATCTCAATAAAGAGTACCTAAAAGAGTCAGTTTTAAACCCAGATGCATACATTACTCCAAGCTATGATGTTAAACTAAATAAAGATTTTCCATGGTTTAATAAGGATGAAAATGAAAATATGCATTCCACAATGCCTTCATATGACTGGATGGATGAACAAAGCATAAATGATATAATTGCATTTTTAAAAAGTTTGAAGGCTAAGGCAGAATAAGTTTGTGTTTAAGGAAAAAAATTTACCCAAATTAATTGTCGCAACACCTATACTTTTGATTGCTTTGTTTGCTGTGTTGATTATATATATCATTACAAATACTCAGTATGCAAATTTTAGAAAAGAGAGCAAAGAATTGGAGGATGAATACCTCAAAAAACAAAAAATAATTCTTATCAAGGAGAATCAAAGAGTATTAGATTATATTGATTACCACAGAAAGCTAGAAGAAAAGAGAATTCATAATTATTTTAGAAATATGATCAAAAAGGGTAAAGAAGTTAGTGAGAAAGAGGTAGAGTTGTATGAAAAAGAGTCATATGAAAGATTAAAAAGAGATGTTATTGGTTGGGTTGAGAGCGTTAGGTATGGCAAAAATGGCTATGTATGGATACACGATACTTCACACCACTTAGTGGCACATCCTTTTAGACCTTACGATATAGGAAGAGATGATACAGACAATACAGATGCTTCAGGAGAAAAAATTTTTCAAAAATTTATAAATACAGCTCTTGAAAATGAGAGTGGAGGTTTTGTTGAGTACTATTGGGCAAAGCCAGAGTTTGAATCTCCTAGGAAGAAGATTGGTTTTTTAAAACTGTATAAACCTTGGGGTTGGGTAGTAGGAACGGGTTTGTATGTAGATGATATTGAATCATCAATAGAGCAAAAAAAGTTATTACTTGAGCAAAAAATAGAAGAGTATACACAAATAGTTCTTTTGGTTTCGCTTGGACTAATGATAGTAATAGGTTTTATGGGTTATTTAATTTCTCAAAGAATTGTTGAGGTTTTTAATAAATATAAAGAGGAAGTTTACAAAAAAGAGCGAGATTTAAAAGAGTTTAATAAAACTTTAGAAAAAAAAGTTGAACTTGCATTAGAAGAGGCTAAACAAAAAGATAGAGCACTTCTTCATCAGTCAAGATTGGCACAAATGGGAGAGATGCTTAGTATGATTGCTCACCAGTGGAGGCAACCTCTTTGTGAAATTTCGGGAATTTTTATGGAGATGGAAACTGCTAGTAAATTTAACAAAGCAGATAGTGAATTCATAAGAAAAAACTCTCAAGATGGCTTTAGATTAACATCATATATGTCAAAAACCATAGATGATTTTAGAGATTTTTTTAAACCTTCTAAAAAAAAGGAGAAATTTTCAATAAAAGATGCGTGCAAAGAGGCAATTATCATAGCAAGTGCTAGTTTGCAATCTAAAGATATTGCTTTAATTTTAAATATATTGGAAGACTCTCAAATACTTGGATATAGAGCCGAGTTTGCACATGTTGTACTTAACCTTATTTTAAATGCAAAAGATGCTCTTTTGGTAAACAATGTAGCTAATCCATACATAAAAATAGAAATTTATAAAGAGGAAGGGCTCGGTGTAGTTAAAGTAAGTGATAATGCAAAAGGTATAGATGGGAAGATTTTGCAAAGAATTTTTGAGCCATATTTTAGTACAAAAAATTCAAGCGGGGGAGGGCTTGGTCTTTATATGTCCAAAATGATAGTAGAAAAGAACATGGGAGGAAAACTTAGTGTTAAAAATACAGAAGATGGAGCGGAATTTTGTATAAAAATTTGACTGTACTTTGTGTTGAGGATGAATGTGGAGTTAGAAAAAGGATTGTCAATACTCTAAAGTACTATTTTAAGGATGTTTATGAGGCCAAAGATGGAGAAATTGGTTTGGAAGTTTATTATAAAAAAAGTCCAAATTTAATAATCTGCGATATTAAGATGCCAAATATGGACGGTATATCTATGGTTAAAGAGATAAGAAAGGATGATCTGTTTACTCCTATTATATTTTTAACAGCTCACAATAAAGAGCAATATTTAATGGAGCTCTTAAATCTCAAAATTCAGCACTTTATTTTAAAACCAATTTCAACTAAAGCTTTAGAAGAGGGTATTCAAAACGCTTTAAAAGGGAGATTTAGTGGAGTTATACAAATAAAAGAAAATGTTTTTTTAGATATAGATAATTTGGAGTTGAATGTGGGTTATGAAAAAATCTCTTTGAGTTTAAGAGAAGCAAAGTTTTTAACTCTTTTGGCAAGAGGTTCTGTAGTTAGATACTCAATTATAGAAGATATGCTGTGGGAGCAAAAAAGTATGAGCCAGAGTGCACTTAAAAGTTTTATAAGAGATTTAAGAAAAAAATTACCATTTGATTTAATAGAGAATGTCCCTCAAGTTGGCTATAAGTTGTTGGATTCGTAGATTCCCTACCAATTTCCTACTTTGATATTGTAATATTATGCAAACCACAATAAAGGAGTTTTTATGCTAAAGAAGATAGTTTTGTTGGCTGGAGTTGGAGTTGCACTTGTTGCTGGAAATGTAAAATTGGATCTAAATGCTAAGTATCCTGCAAATAATTTTCACACAATAGGTGCTCAAAAATTTGCAAAATTGGTTGAAAAATATACCAACGGAAGCGTAAAGATAACTGTTCATGCAGGAGGCTCTTTAGTAAAAGGAAATCCTCTAAAAGCAGTTAAAGATGGTGTCGCACCAATGACAGATATGTTTATACCTTTTACAAGTGGTGGCGGGAAGGTATTTGGAATTTCTGCTCTTCCTTTTGTAGCTTCAAGCTATGATGATGCTTATAGGTTGTATAAAATTTCAAAACCTGCTTATGATAAAGTAGCTAAGAAGTGGAACCAAAAGATGCTTTATGCTGTTAGTTGGCCACCAAGTGGAATTTATACTAAAAAAGCTATAAATTCTATTGCAGATTTAAAGGGTGTTAAAGTTAGAACTTATGACAAAAACTCTGCAAACTTTATAAAGATGGCTGGTGGTAATGCTGTTGCACTTCCTTGGGGGGAAGTTTACTCGGCTTTGCAAACTGGTTTGGTAAATGGTGTTGTAACAAGTAGTGCTAGTGGAAAGGATGGAAAACTTTGGGAAGTTTTAACCAACTTTACAAAGATAGGATATGCATACCCTCTTCAAGCTGTAACTATAAATCTTGATTATTGGAACTCTTTAACAAAAGAGCAACAAAATGCTATGTTAAAAGCGGCTAAAGAGATAGAAGCTATGCAGTGGGAGGCTAGTAAAAAAGAGGATAAAGTGGCTCTTAAAATGTTAGCCGACAATGGGATGAAAGTAAGTGAACCAACTCCTCAATTAAGAGCTGAATTAAAAGAAATTGGTAAAAAGATGTTAGATAAATATCTTGAGGATGCTAGTAGTGATATAAAGAAAATTTTTAAAGAGTACCACTCTAAATAGATTTCAAAACTGGTCTTAGTAGAGATAGCTACTAAGACCCAAATTGGGAGATAAAACATGTTTAAACTTTCAAAAATTGGAGCTTATATCTCCTCTTTGTTTATAATTGCTTTAGTGGTTCTTATTTTGGTTGAAATTTTTGGTAGAGGCTTATTTAATTACTCTACGATGCTTGCTGATGAGTATAGCGGATACTTCTATTTGAGTGCGGTCTTTTTCGGACTGGCTTACACCTTTGCAGACAACGGACACATAAGAATAAACATAATAACATCAAGACTTAGTGAAAACTCAAAAAGGTGGGTAGATATTTTTGCTGGAGTTCTAAATACTTTGGTACTTATTTTTGCTCTATTTTATTCATATAAGTTTATGTTAGACTCAAAAGAGATGGAGATGGTGAGTGAAGGAGTATCGGAAACTCCTATTTGGTTAACACAAATCCCTATGAGTATAGGATTGGCTATGTTTGTCTTGGTTTGTGTTGCATTTGTTTATAAAAGGCTGAAAAATGATATCTGATCCATTGGTTTTATCTGTTGTACTGATTGGCATAATGTTTTTCTTTTTATTGAGTTCAGTTTGGATAGGCTCAGCGTTGATGCTAACTGGGATCGTTGGTATGCTTATATATGAGCACAATCTTCCTCCTGCTATTTCTATACTACAAAAGAGTGGAGATTTGCTTGCTGGAAGTTTGTACGACTCTTTGAACTCTTGGTCTTTAGCTGCATTGCCTATGTTTATACTTATGGGAGAAATCTTGTACCGATCCTCTATTTCAACTAGACTATTAAATGGCTTAATGCCGTGGCTTGGTAGTATTCCTGGAAAACTCTTACATGTAAATGTTGCAGCTTGTTCACTATTTGCAGCAGTTTCTGGCTCATCAGCTGCAACTACTGCAACAGTTGGAAAAATAACATTAGGTGAGTTAAAAAAGAGAGGTTATAGTAAAAAATTGGCACTTGGTAGTCTTGCTGGAAGTGGAACTTTGGGATTTTTAATCCCTCCTAGTTTGATTATGATTATTTACGGAGTTTTAAGTGATGTCTCAATAGGGAAGCTTTTTATTGCTGGAATCTTTCCTGGTCTTTTGCTAGCTAGCTCCTATTCTCTCTATATCATGATAGTAGCATCTTTAGACAAGAGTGTTGTTCCTTCAAAAGGGGAGAGATTTACTTTTAGAGAAAAAATAGATTCTATAAAAGAGTTGGTTCCTATATTTTTACTTATTGCTTTGGTTTTAGGAAGTATATATGGTGGTTTTGCTACACCAACAGAGGCTGCAGCACTCGGTGTTTTAGGTGCAGTTATTTTAGCAATTTATTTTAAAAGTTTTACTTACGAAGTATTTAAAGAGGCTCTTTTAAATGCGGTAAAAACAACTGTTATGATTAGTTTTATAATTGCTGGAGCTGGGTTTTTATCACAAGTTGTTGGCTTTTTAGGGATAGCTAGAGCAATTAGCGAGTATATAGGAGAGTTAGGACTATCACCATATGTTCTTATTTTAGTCATAGGCATAATGTATGTGATTTTAGGAATGATACTAGATGGGATCTCCATAGTTGTAATGACTCTTCCAATTGTTCTTCCAATTGTTACTATGGCAGGGTATGATCCACTTTGGTTTGGTATATTTTTAGTATTTATGGTGGAGCTTTCTCAGATAACTCCTCCTGTAGGGTTTTCTTTGTTTGTAATTCAAAGTATTTCGGGTGAAAAGATTAGCTATATACTTAAGGCTACTTTTCCATTTTTTATAATTATGATTTTGATAGTAATTGTAGTAACAGCTTTTCCTGAGATTGCTACATATCTGCCTGAAAAAATGGTAAAATAACACCTAAAAAAAGGATCCCTATGACTCCAAAAGAGCTTAGAAGAAAGATTGCTAGTGGAGAGTTTTGTGCTCCTACTGCTGGGTATTGTGATGGATTTGTTCAGGCAAATATGGTAGCTTTGCCAAAAGAGTATGCTAAGCCTTTTGAGGAGTTTGCAAAGAGAAACTCTAAGGCTATTCCTGTTTTGGAGGTTGTAAAAGATGGTTATATTACAAAAGAGTTAGCAAGTGGTGCAAACTTATTGAATGAAATTCCGGCTTATAACGTAATCAAAGATGGTGAAGTACTTAGGAGTGTGAAGAGCATTGAGGAGTTTTATAGTGAGGATTTGGTATTTTTTCTCATAGGGTGTAGCTTTACTTTTGAAAAGGCTTTGGTTGATGCTGGGATTGGGCTTAGGCATGTAGAGCAAAAAAGAAATGTTTCCATGTACAATACAAACATAGATTTAGAGCCATTTGGTCCATTTAAGGGTAAGATGGTTGTCTCTATGAGACCTGTTAGAAAAGATTTAGTAGCAACTGCTTGTGTTGTGACTTCTTGCTTTCCAAAAACTCATGGCAGTCCTATTCATGTAGGCTATCCTGAGATGATAGGGATAAAAGATATAAACTCTCCTGATTATGGTGATAGTGTTGAGATAAGAGATGATGAAATACCACTCTTTTGGCCCTGCGGCGTGACTCCTCAAAATGTCTTAAGAGACATAAAGATACCATTTGCCATAACCCATAAACCAGGACATATGTTTGTGGGAGATAAAAAAGATAGTGAGTATAAAGATAGTGAATAGTGTGTCAGTTGATAGCATAATTTTAAAACACTCTACAAGAGGCATGGATGTTTTGGCAAAACTTCATTCCAAAGAGCATATAAAAGAGGCCATAAAAGCTTTTAGGAAGTTAAAAGTTGGAAAGGTTTTTTTATATACAGGTTTTTGGGTGGCGGGGGCTCCTGAGAGTGATGGTCCTATTGGGACTTACTTTTTAGCTAGAGCCTTAAAGGCTTTGGGGTATGAGCCTGCAATAGTAACAGATAAATTTTGTGAAAATCTTTTTAAAGAGATTGAAACTCTTATAGTGCCGATTGATAAAAATGTAGATTTTACAAAACTGCTTAAAGAGCACGCACCAGTAGCTCACATAAGCATAGAGAGATGTGGTAAAAATAGATTTGGAAGGTATGAAAACTCAAGAAAAGAGGATATCTCAAAATATACCGCACCACTAGACGAGCTTTTTTCCTTGGGGGAAAATCGTTTTGCTATTGGAGATGGTGGCAATGAGATTGGTATGGGTAATTACAAAGAGGATATAAAAAGAGAGCTTGGCTTGGAGCCTTGCATTGTAGAGTGTGATTATTTGATGCTCTCTAGTGTGTCTAATTGGGGAGCTTATGGATTTATAGCCTACTTAGATAAAAAGCTGCTTCCATCATTTGAAGAGGTTGATGAGTACTTGGAGTTTTTGATCTCTAAGGGCGTAGTCGATGGCATTTCAAAGAGGTGCGAAAAGAGTGTAGATGGTAAAGAGTGGGAGATTGAGAGAGAGATTTTGGAGGAGCTAAGAGGTGTTAAGATTAAATTGTGATTTGGGGGAGAGTTTTGGTTCTTGGAAGATGGGGGAGGATGAGCTTGTAATTCCTCTTATAGATATGGCAAATGTGGCTTGCGGCTTTCATGCGGGTGATCCTTTGGTAATGCAAAAGAGTGTGAAAGAGCTAAAAAAACATGGGGTTCAAATTGGGGCTCATGTTGGGTATCCTGATTTGGTTGGGTTTGGAAGAAGAAGCTTAAAGTGCAGTTTTGATGAGATAGAGGCATTTAGCATCTACCAAACAGGAGCACTTAGGGGAGTTTGTAGAGCCAATGGGGTTACCTTAGAGTATGTAAAACCTCATGGTGCACTCTATAACGATATGATGAGAGATGATGAGATTTTAAGAGCCATAATGAGTGCTATAAGCAAGATAGACTCTAGTTTAAAACTTATGATTTTATCTACATGTAAAAATAGCTACTATGAAGAGATGGCAAAAGAGTTTGGTTTAAAGCTCATCTTTGAAGTTTTTGCAGATAGGGCATATACAAATGAGGGCTATTTGGTACCAAGAACTCAAGAAGGGGCGGTTTTACATAGTGTGCAAGAGGTTAAAAAGAGGATAGATATGCTAAAAAGAGAGGGTAAACTTTTAAGCATAGATAAAAAAGAGTTAAGCTTAAGAGCCGATAGCCTGTGCGTTCATGGAGATACAAAAGAGGCTGTTGAGTTCGTAAGAGTAATAAGGAGCTATTTGGATGAGGTTTGAAGTAGCTTCTGTTGATTCGCTCATAATTTACTTTGGTGATAAAATTTCTCAAGATATTGCAAAAGAGGTGAGAGGAGCATTTTTTGCATTAAAGGCAAAGAGCTTTTTTTTAGAGTTAATTCCATCATATACATCACTTCTTGTTAAGTATGATTTTGTAAAGTATAGTTATGATGATATGGTAGAGTTAATCCAAAAAGAACTTGAATGTGTAAATGAAGTCGAGATTGAATCAAGAGAGGTTAAATTACCAGTTTATTATGGTTTGGAAGTTGGGCTTGATTTAAAGAGTATGGCTGAAATTAAAGGGCTTAGTGTAGAGGAGATTGTTAGTTTACATGTAAAAAAAGAGTACTTTGTATATGCGATTGGTTTTGCTCCCGGGTTTGCTTATATGGGGGAGGTAGATAGCAAAATTGCAACACCAAGGCTTGCAAATCCTAGGGCGAAGATTCCAAAAGGAAGTGTTGGGATTGCAGATGCTCAAACTGCCATCTATCCAAAAGAGAGTCCAGGGGGTTGGAACATCATAGGTAGAACCCCCATAGAGATGTTTAGTAAGGATTATGAAGATTTTTCATACTTCAAAGTTGGCGATAGAGTAAAGTTTGAGCCTATCTCAAAAGAGAGCTTTATAGAGCTTGGTGGCAAGATATGAGTGGGTTTGAAGTTTTAAACGGCGGAGTTTTATCAACCATTCAAGACTTAGGAAGAGTAGGGCTTGCTCACAGTGGCATAAGTGAAGCAGGGGTTTTGGATGAGCTATCCTATGGTTATCTTTGTAAGCTTTTGGAAAATGATTTTGGTGCAAATGCTTTAGAGATAGCTTTTGGAGGACTTAAGCTAAGAGTTAAAGGGGAAGTTGTTTTTGCTTTAAGTGGAGCTACTGTTGAGATAAAGTTAAATAACAAACCAATAAAAATGTACAAAACCTACAATGCAAAAGATGGAGATGTCCTAGAAGTAGGCTTTGTAACTAGTGGGGCTAGAGTTTATCTTGGAGTTAAGGGCGGATTTGAAGTAGAACAGGAGTTTGGAAGTAGCTCAGTTAGCTTAAAAGAGGGCATAGGTGGCAGGGCTATAAAAAGGGGAGATTTTTTAGAGTTTAAGCCCTCAAGAAGTAGTTATAGTTGCTATCTGAAAAAGGAATTTCAGCCAAAATTTGAAACACCAATAGAGCTTAGAGTTGTAAAAGCCTATCAGTGGGATATGTTTGAAGATTCTCAAAAAGAGAAGTTTTTCAATAATACCTATGAAGTTACAAATCAAAATGATAGAATGGGTTACAGACTAAAAGGGGAGAAGGTTTTTCCTTTGAGTGGTGGCATTATAAGCGAGGGTATAGCTTATGGGGCTATTCAAATCCCACCACATGGGGAGCCAATAATACTTCTAAAAGAGAGACAAACCATAGGGGGCTATGCAAAGATTGGTTCAGTCATAAGGGTAGATTGCTTTAAGCTTGCTCAGGCAAAACAAGGAGATAAGGTAAAATTTAGACTTGTAGAGTTGGCTGAAGCCCAAAAGAGTTGTAAAAAGTTTAATAACTTTTTTAGTCAAAAAGTTATAAGATAGTAAAAATTTATAAAGGATGAGGTATGATTCCAAAAAAACTGTTTTTTCCAGTTGGTGGAGGAGATGAGCTAGAAGAGAGGCTCTATGGCGCACTTTTAGTAGCAAAGCACTACAATACTCATTTGGAGATTTTAGTTTCTAGACCAAATGTTGTTAGTACGATTCCTCAAGGAATTGGAATTTCTGAAGATATTTTAAAAAGACTCGAAAAAATATATTTGGAAAATTTAGAAGAGGATGAGCAAGAAGATATACAGCTACTTCAAAAGTGTGCTAAAAAATTAGGAGTTAAGATAAGTGATGTTCCTATTGAGGGTGAGTGTAGTGTTTCTATTAAAGAAAAAGTTGGTGTCAGAAGCGAACTTGTCAAAGAGAGATCAAAATTTTGCGATATGGTTGTTGTAGCCGCTCCTCCAAAAGGTCAACCTACTGCAACTTTTGAGTCAGCAGTAAACTGTAGTGGTAAGCCAGTAACAATTATACCTAGAAAATTAGAGTCTTTTAATCCAAAGAGAATTATTATAGGATGGAATAACTCCCCAGAAGCATCAAGAGCTATAAGTGAAGCTATACCTATGATGCAAAGAGCAAGTGCAGTTCATATTGTAAGTTCTGAAGAGTATACAACTCCAACACTCTCAAGAATAAGAAAATTAAGAGATTATTTAAAACTGCATGAGATTGAAACAACATTTGAAATAATAAAAACCACTTTTATACCAGGAGAAGCGCTTTTAAGAGCTGCAAATGATGGTGGATTTGATTTGATAGTTGCAGGTGCTTATAGTCATAAAGGAATTAGAGAGAGATTTTTGGGAGGAAGTTCTAAATATATCTTGACTCACACAAAAATTCCTACATTTGTTTCCCACTAACAAAGTAGGAGAGGTTTCTCCTACTTTGTTATTAGCTCAAATAGCTCAATAGGTCGCATATCTAACTCGTCGGCAATGTTTTTCATTCTACTTTTTTTAGAAACATTTTCGATGCCTTTAGACTTTAGTATAGATATGGCTCTTTTGAGATTTATTGCACCCATGTTGCTTAGCTCTTCAAGTGTTTTTCTTCCAAGCATTGGTGGAACATTTAGAGAGCTTTTGTTATATTTTTTTGAAATTATTGCTTTAGTTGGTTTAGCGCTCTTAACAATTTGATATATCTCATTTGGTGAGATAGCATTTCTTTTTGATATATCCAATAAAGTTTCATTTTCATTAAAATCAATGCCTTTTTTAACCAAGGATTTTTTTGCAGATTCTAAGTCTATGCCTACTTTTTTAACAAAAACTTTGAGCTTGCTCTCTTCTGCATGCCCATACGGTGGAGAGCCGTATTTGCCTTCCCAGTACTGTTGTATGTTGCTATTGATGTCTATTATGGTTTGAATAGGTGGAATCGCTAAGAGTGTACCTAAGATAAAAGAAGCATTTATTCCAAAAGCTATGAGAAACTCTTTTTTGGTAAATGATATTTTTTGAGTTTTATCTTTTAGGTAGCTAACAATCGGGTGCCAATTATAGTAGATATGTAAAATTCCAAAAAATAGAAAAACAAACATAGAGGTCATATGAAGGTTTCCATACTGCTCTTTGCTAAGTCCAAGCAGAGTCCAATCACTCCAATAAGCAATCTTACCTTTTGGGCATAAAAATAGCATTATCCCAGTATATGCCATTGTGATAAATGAAAGACCAAGTGTAAGTGAAGTAATTTTTTTCATTGCCTTCCCCCCCCTTTTTTAGTTTGGGCAAGCTAGAAGCCTGCCCTTTAATGGTTAGTTGCTATACATTCCCATTCCACGACCTTGACCCATACCTCTGCCTTGACCCATGCCTCCAGCACCTCTGCCCATACCTTGTCCCTGACCCATACCGCTTCTTCTTTGCTTGCTTTGCATAAAGAGTTGTCTCTGCTCAGGCGTCATAGTTGCGATTCTTTTTTGCATCTCTGCTCTAAAGTCCGCCCTATCTTGAACAGGAACTGTTCCTCTCATGTTTATTAACTCTTCAGTTGTATATCCTGTGAAGTCCGCTGCCCAAATTGCTGTAGCTAGTGCTGCTATTGTGATTAATTTTTTCATAATTGTCTCCTTATCTATTATTCATTCTATTTTGCATTCTTTGTAATCTATATTGGTTGAACTCTTCTTGAGTCAACATACCATCACCATTTAAATCCATACTCTCAAATACTGGAGCATTTTTAGCATTTCTCATAGGCATTCCTTGAGCTGCCATTTTAGCTCTTCTATCTGCTCTAAATTTAGTGAGCTCCTCTTTTGTTACTACTCCATCGCCATTTAGGTCAAACATTGCAAATGTAGGTCTGTTTTGCATACCTCTTTGCCCCATACCTCTGTTCATATTGGTTTGAGGTCTATTTTGCATCCTGCTTTTCATTCTTTGCATTCTGAATTGATTAAACTCTTCTTGGCTAATTGAGCCATCTCCATTTAGATCAAAATCTTGAAAAGTAGGTCTGTTTTGCATACCTCTTTGAGTTGCTCCATTTTGTTGTTGCATACCTCTTTGTTGTTGCATACCTCTTCCAACAAATCCTTTTGGCGGAAAGTTATCAAATATCCACTCAGCTACCTCTTCAAGCTCATCTTCGCTAATAGCACCTTTTAAAGATGGCATTAATCCGAACTTTGCAATCTTGCTTGGTTGGCAAATTGCTTTGTCTTTGCTAGGGTTCTGAACATAATCAACTATAAACCTAACTGCATCCTCTTTATTTGGGTATGCCATCTTAACATGCTTTGCAACACCAAATAGTGCCGGTGCAATTATATTGTTCATATTTGTTGGCATAGTTTTAGAGTGACACATTGCACATTTTGCATCAAATATCTTCTCAGCTTCCATATCTGAAGCACTCAAAGAACTTACTAAACCTGCTGTTGCTACTACTGATAGTAAAATTTTTTTCATCTTCATCTTAAACTCCTTTTGTTTTGATGGTGAAATTATGACACAGCTATGTTAATGGTATGTTAATTTTATTTTAGAATAGACTTTTTTGTTCTTAGAAACAATTTCTAATTTGAATCCATAGCTAGAGCATATTTTTTTTACAATATAGAGCCCTAGTCCAAAACCACCCTCATCAGAATTTTCTCTTTTGAATTTATCTGCTATAGTGCTTGTATCTTTTATCTCCCCGTCGTTTATGACCTCAAAATACTCTTTGTTTAGGGTTATTTCAATTTTTGTATTTGGCTTTGAGAACTTTATGGCATTTGAGAGAAGATTATCTATAAGTCTTGTTAAATCCTCTCTATCAATCCTGATTGTAACGCTTTGTAGTTCACCTTGTATTTGGATATTTTTGTTTTTTATAAATGTTTGAAAAAATCTCAATCTATTCTCTATGAACTCCTTTAGATTTATCTTTTCAAGCTCTCTTTTTTGTTTGTGATTTAGCTTTAAGTAGCTTAAATCTCTAAAGACTTTAGAGATTCTAAATGAGGCAGATTCTATTTTTTCAAGTTCTTCAATTTTTTTAAATTCAGGATATAGCTCTTTTAACAGTTCAATGTTTATCTTTATGGAGCTTATTGGGGTGTTTATCTCGTGAGTTGCATCTGCAATAAAATTTTCCAAAGATTTTATGGTGTCCTTCATAGGCTTTAAAAATAGATTCCCAAGCAAAAATGAGATAAAAATAATAAAAGATATTGCTACTAATGAAAAGATCAAAATTCTATGTTTTAACTCCTCTATTTGCTTACTTATATCAACATAGCTTAAAACTGATAGCTCTCCCCATCTTTTTTTATCTTTTTTTAAAACATAAAGTTTTCCGTCTCTTAGGAAGTGTTCTGACTCAAAGTTTAAATCCTTTATAAAAAAATTTCCTTTAAAATAATCTCTATCTTTATAAATGGAAAATTGTTTATCGCCATATTCAGGAGTTACACCTGTTCTAAATGCTCTTTTTTTAATGTTGTTGCCAATGAAAATCTCTATGTTTTTATTGACTTGCAAAATATTTTTTTCCACTATAGCATTGAGACTTACCTTGTAGTAAAAGTAGATTCCACTTCCTAGTAGTAAAATAGTAGAAGATATATAGATCGCTAAAAATCTTCTAAGAGATTTTTTTTCAGCTAACATATTTGTAACCTATATTTTTTACAGTCTGAATTTTGTGTTTTCCTATAATATTTCTGAGTTTATTTATGAAGACTCTTAAAGAGGCTTCATTTGGCTCTTCTCCATACTCATAGATAGATTCAAATATCTCATCTCTACTAAAAATTTTATTTGGATTTTGTAAAAATAAAGAGATTAGTTTTACCTCTTTTGCTGTTAGGTGGATTGGTCTATTCTCTTTTAAAAGTATTAATTTTTGAGTATCAAAAGAGATTTTTTCATCTATTTTTATAAGAGTTTCATTTTTAAATACTCGTCTTGATATGGCATTGATTCTTAAATGTAGTTCATTTAGAGAGAATGGTTTGCTTAAGTAGTCATCAGCTCCACTCAAAAAACCTTTTTCAATATCTTTTTGACTATCAAGTGAAGTTAAAAAAATTATGGGAGTATTTTTGTAGCTTCTAATCTCTTTTGCTACTTCAAAGCCATTTTTGTAGGGCAGTTTGACATCTAAAAGGATTAAATCAAACTCCTTTTCATAAGCTTTATATAAGGCTTCATTTCCATCAAAAGCTGATTCAGTAAAAAATCCTTTTAGATTCAAAAACTTTGAAATTGAACTATTTAGATCTCTATCATCCTCTACAACTAAAATCTTTTTTTGCATCTTTGCTACTTCATTACATCTTTAGCACCCTTTATAGCGCCTTCAACCACCCCCTTTGCTAACTTCCAAGCATGGTTACCTATCCTTTTTGCTTCGGTTGTAACCTTTTTTGTAGTTTCGCTATTTTTAATTTTCTCAACTTTTTCTTCGGCAATTTTTTCAAACTCTTCAATCTTTTTTTCAGCCTTTTTAACAAATTCACTGTCTAAATAGGATGAGTTTAGTTTTAGCTCTTCAATTTTTTGTGTAACAGTTTCTACGGCTTCATTTGTTACTCTTCTTACTTTTGCCAATGCACTATTTAGCTCTTCATCTATAATTTTAGCAATAATCTCTTTTGAAACTCCAGAACTTTTATCTTTTGTTTTTTCTAGCATCTCTATAAAGTCTTCTTCAATGTTTATGAGCTCTTTTTTTATATTTAGCAACTCATCTTCAAAATCTTCAGGTGCAAATTTTAAATCATTTTTAAATTTATCTATAGCTTTTGCCATTCCCTCTTTTGTTCCAAGGATAACTCCACTCAAAAGCTCTTTGGCATTTGCTTGATCACTATCAGCTATATCAATGGCAACTTCAATTATATTTTGAGAGATATCAATAAATCTCTTTTTTAAAAACTTTCCTTCATTGATTGCTTGATAAGTTATATTTTTAGTAATCTCATAGGAAGTATCTTCTATCTCTTTAGCCTTTTCAAGAGTCGTAATAAGAGCTTCGCTTACTGTCTCTTTTAAGATTCCTAACATCTCTATACCTTTAAGCTTAGCATCACCTAATGCTTTTTGGAATTCCTCCTTTGTCTCCCCTTCAAGCTTTTCTATACTCCTCTCAAAGTTATCAAAACTCTCTAAAATTGATTCTCTTATATCTTGCTTTTGCTTCTCAATCTTTTTTTCAAGCTCCTCTTTTTCATAAATAGTATTATATAAAAGCTCTTCTTTTTCACTATTTGCAGATTTTATAAGTCCTAGTATGACTGACTCAATGTTCTCCTTAGTAGCCAAATCCTCATTCTTCAATAGGTGAATAAATAGCTCAAAAATTTCATTGAGTCTTGCTTGAATTCTCGATTTATCTCTTAGTCTTTTAATCTTTTTTTTAGATAGCTCATAAGTTACTTCACAAATAATAGCTTGAAGATTCTCTTTATCTTTACTCTGTGTTATGGTTGCAATGAAAATGTTTTGTAGTGATTCCATATTTTTTCCTTTATAGTACAAATTTTATAGATTTGTGCCTTTTGAACTCTTCATATAGTGTTTTTCTATCATCATCACTATGAACAAGAGTTGTAATTGTATGGCTTTTGTATTTGCCACCTTTTGAATTGTTTGATTCCTTTATAGTGTGCTCTCTTTTGTCTAAAACATCTTTAGCAATTTCGTCTATGTTGTGACGAGATTCGCAAATAGCCTTATACTGCCAATTGCATGGATAATCAAGCTTAAGCTTTTCTTTTGAATTCTCCACTTTTGCCTCCACTTTTGGATTCTAGTTGAATGTTTGATATGACCATTGATTTATCTATTGCTTTTGCCATATCGTAAATTGTAAGTAAACCTATGCTAACACCAGTTAATGCCTCCATTTCAACTCCAGTTTGTCCTTTAAGCTTAGCTTTCACTTCTAGTTTAAATCCTGGTAGTTCGCTTAACTCCTCTATATCGACATTAAGACTTGTTAGCATAAGTGGATGACACATTGGAATTAAATCACTAGTCTTTTTTGCGCCCATTATGGCAGCAATTACTGCAGTTTGAAGGACAGGACCTTTTTTTGTTTTTTGATTGACAATCATTAAAAAGGCCTCACTGCTCATCTTTATGATTCCGCTCGCAATTGCTACTCTAAAAGTCTCATCCTTGTTTGATACATCAACCATCTTCGGTCTATCTTTTTCATCTAAATGTGTTAGATTCATTTTTGTTCCTGTTTTTTGTTATTATACCCAATTTTACATTATGTGCACCTCTAAAAACCTAGTATATCTCAGCTCTACTAGGAGTTTACAATCAAGGCACTCTTTTGAAGCCCTAGCCAAAGCTAAGGCAAAAAAGAGTAACAAAGAGTGTAAGCTCCTATGCAGTGCCCAAAGGGAGGGATAAAAAAAGCGATATTTCAAAAAAGATTTTTCACAATCTCATTTTTTTTTATCCCTCTGAGATATGCTAGGGTTTTTAGAGGTGCCCATATTTAACATAGATACAGCAATGATAGTCAATATGGTTCCAATTATAACATATATTCCTATTTTTTCTTTTAGAAAAAAACTGCTCAGACCAATTGCAAAAAAAGGAACTAAGAAGATAAAGGAGCTAACTTCATTAGTTCCAAGTTTTTCTATACCAACAAAGTAAACCGTAGTAGCAAAAGTTGTGCCAATAAATGCTATACACACTAGGTTAAAGATAAAATTAAAATCTCCACTTAGATTGGATAGAAAGCTAAAGTCTATAAAAAATATTCCAACTAAAAGAGTTGTTATGCTATACATGTAAAAAATAAAGACCAATGGGGCTATCTTTGTAGCTTTAGAGCTTATAATGCTTAAAATTGGCCACATAAATGATGCCAAAACAAAGTAGAGATTATATTTTGTAAATATATGCTCGCTATCTAAATTCCATACTCCTAGAATGGTTAAAACACCAAATGCACCTAAGAATAGTGCTAATATATCTTTTTTTTCGATTTTTTTTCCAAAAAAAAGTGCCATCATTAAAAAGGTTATTATTGGGACCAAGGTTGTCACAAAAGCACCACCCAAGCCAGCACTTCCTAACTTTGCACCCAAAAAGAAAAATTTCATATATGCTACATTGACAATAGCTGCTAAAAAAGCCAAAAAGAGTGATTTTTTATCTATCTTGAAACTTTTTTTAAGAAAAATTAGTATGGGTATAAAACTTATAGATGCTAAACCAAATCTCAAGAAGATCATTTCATACTCATCAATATATGAACTAATGAACTTTACATTTACCCATGAGGCTCCCCACCCAAGCATAGCAAAGCTCAAAAGTAAATAAAAAATATTTTTTGACACCAACTACCTCCAAAATGTTATAATATACATACAAAATCAGAACAAGGATAAATTTTGCACTACTCGGAATATAAAGAAAAAGACGAGAAAGCGAATACCAAAGTCATTCTTGCGGTTTATATCCTATATGGGCTATCCTATCTTGTGGGGATAACTTACATTGTAGGTGTAATTATAGCATACATAAAAAGAGATGATGCCAAAATAGAATGGATAAGGGATCATTATAGGTGGCAAATCAACACCTTTTGGATTACATTAGTGCTAAATTTTTTGGGAGCACTGACAATCTTCATAGGCATTGGATGGGTTCTTATATTGGGAGCTAATATATGGAATATTTATAGAATAGTAAAAGGCTGGTTAAAATTAAATGATGAGGTTAGCCCTTATGAGGGCTAATTTTTTAAAATTTTCAACACCTCATCAACATTTAAAAGTTTCCCTGTGCTTTTTACTTCACCATCAACCACCAAAGCAGGTGTGCTTACTACTCCATACTCCATAATTTTCATTATATCTTCAACTTTTTCTACACTATGAAATCCCTCGAGCTTAGAGATAGCCTCTTTTGCTACTTCCTCTAGTGCTTTACACTTTGCACAACCTGTTCCTAAAACTTCAATCTTCATACTTCAACTCCTTACAAAATAGCATTAAACAGATAACCAACCCCGATAATCCCAAGCCCCACTATACCAAAAAACAGCCCAATAAGCCTGATGTGTAGAATCTTTTTCAAAATCATAGCTTCAGGCAGACTAAGAGCAGTAACAGCCATCATAAAACTAAGAGCGGTTCCCAAAAGCATACCTTTACTTGTTAAAACCTCTACCAAAGGCATAACCCCAGCAGCATTTGAGTACATCGGAATCCCCATCAAAACTGCTATAATTACTGCAAATGGATTATCTCCCCCAGCATACTTGGCTATAAAATCAGCCGGTATATAGCCGTGGATAAAAGCTCCAACTCCAACTCCTATCATAACATAGAGATAAATTTTTCTAAAAATATCAAGTGTGTACTCTTTAGCCTCTTTGACTCTTTCTTTGAAACTCAGCTTTATCTTAACCTCATCAAGCTCGCCTTCCATAGGCTTTACATCAAGCAGTATATACTTCTCTAGCTTCATTCTACCTATAAAGTAACCTCCAAAAATAGCCACCAACAGACCAAAACCAATATAGATTGCAGTTATCTTCCAGCCAAATATTCCAAAAAGCATTGCTATTGCTATCTCATTATTTAGTGGTGCGCTAATTAAAAATGAAAAGGTTACTCCAAGAGGGATTCTAGCCTGAATAAAACCTAAAAACAGAGGTATGGCACTACAACTACAAAAAGGGGTGATTATACCAAAAAGAGCTGCTAAAACATTACCTGCAAACTCTGATTTTCCTTGCAAATAAGCCCTGACATACTCGGTGTTAAAATGCGTTCTAAGATAGGAAACAACAAAAACTATACTAAGAAGCAAAAACCAGATTTTGATTACATCGTATATAAAAAAGTTAATTGCATCATTTAGTCTTCCGCTTAAGCCAAGCAATTCAACAGTTAGATAATCAACAAACTCTTTCCACATTACAAAGACTCTTTTATCTTTGGAAGAAGAGTAGTTTTAATCTCTTCATAAGTTTTTTCAAACTCACTAAAATCTTTTCCATCAGGGTCACTAAAGCCTACATGTATAACTTTGGTTTTTTTGGGAAACAAAGGACATCTCTCTTTTGCATTATCACAAACTGTAACAACCAAATCAAACTCCTCATCTAAAATAGTATCTAAACTTTTTGAGAAGTAATCATCTCTCCATATTCCATTCATCTCTAACACTTTTTTTGCATTTGGATGAACTCTACCGCTTGGATTGCTACCGCAACTCTTAGCCTCAACCCCATCAAGATAACTATTTATAAGAGCTTCAGCTATGATGCTTCTACAACTATTTCCCGTACACATAACTAGTACTTTTTTTAACATCTTCCATCCTTACATTTCATAAATTTAACAAAAATAACTCCAGCAAAGAGTGCTCCAAAAATTGGAGCTACAATGTATATCCATAAATGCTCCAAATTTAAAGAGACAATAGCCGGACCTATGCTTCTAGCGGGATTCATACTAGCCCCACTAATAGCCCCTCCAATCATAGCCTCAAGCCCCACAGTAAAACCTATAGCAAGTCCGGCAAAGCTCTTTATGGCTCTTCCGTGAACTGCACTGGTATAGATTACCAACATCAGTATAAAAGTTAAAATAAATTCCAAAACAAAAGACTGTATAACTGAGCCGCTAGGAAGTGTTGCTCCTAGGTATGAAAGCTCTCTCATCTCTTTGTTGCTCTCAACTACCAAAAGCCATATGGTTAAACTAGCCAAAATTGCTCCTGCTACTTGTGATGCCACATAAAGAAGAACCTTTTTTTTATCAAATTCACCCATAAGAGCAAAGGAGATAGTAACCGCAGGATTAAAATGAGCTCCACTTATATGCCCAAATGCATAAATCAAAGCCACTATTACAAACCCAAATACCAAAGAGATACCAACACTTCCTAAATTTGAGTGCATAGTATCTACAACAACTGCCAAGCAACCTGCAAAAACAAGTATGTAGGTGCCTAAAAACTCTCCAACTAAGTCATTATTTTTCAATGTAGCTTACCTCCTTTAAGAGTGCCATTCTAAATTGATCTAAAGGCTTCCTGATACTATAATAAGCCCACCTGCCATCTCTTCTAACTTTCAAAAAACCACCCTCTTTTAGGATTTTTAGATGCCTAGAGATGCGAGATTGAATCATGCCAAATGCCTCTTCAAGTTCACAAACGCAAACCTCGTCTCTTTTATTTATGTAGTTTAAAATCTTTACTCTAGTTTCATCATTTACTGAGCTAATAGTTTTTAAAAATGTCTCCATCTTAAATCCTTTGCCAGATTATATCTAAATAAAATCAATATATCAAGATATATTGATATAAAACAATAAACTAAATTATATTTTTTATCTATTGATAAGAATCAATGTAATTTTTTTTGTCTTCTTGTAAACTTCGCTAAAATTTAATTAGGAGAAAAAATGTCTTTTACTATGTTTTGTAATCAATGCTCAATGAGTATGCCACAAGGGTGTGGATTTAAAGGTCAAGAGGTTGGAACTTGTGGTAAGGATTCAAACCTTTCACTACTTCAAGATATGATGGTTTATGGTCTAAAGGGTTTAAGCGCCTATAGAGTTCATGCAAATGAGTTTGGTATGGATACTAAAGAGGTGGATGATGTAATGGCTGAGTCTCTTTACTTTACACTTACAAATGTAAACTTCAACTTTGATGACCACATCAAGCAACTTATGAAGATAGGTCAAGCTGGTGTTAAAGTTATGGATATATTGAGTGAGGGGCACACTTCACACTTGGGAATTCCAACTCCAGTTGAAGTGAGTCAAAACAAGGCTGAAGGGAAAGCTATCTTGGTTAGTGGACACAATTTAGATATGTTTTTGAAATTACTACAAGCCACTGAAGGAAAGGGCATAAATGTCTATACTCACTCAGAGATGCTTCCAGCTCATGGATATCCTGAGTTAAGAAAGTTTAAACACCTCAAAGGAAATATAGGCAAAGCTTGGTTTGACCAAGAGGAGCTTTTTGCTAAATGGCCAGGAACTATCATAGTAAATACGAACTGTATAGTTCCGCCAAAAAATGACGCACCGTACATAGATAGACTCTATGCTTACGATATAGTCGGTGTTGAAAATTGCAAAAAGATAGTTGATGATAACTTCGATGAAATTATAGCTCAAACTCTAGAGCTACCAGAAGTTACAAACTTCAACAGTGATGAGACTTTAAAAACAGGACACCACTATAAGACTATCTTATCTTTGGCTCCACAAATCTTAGATGCTATAAAAGCTGGAAAAATAAAGCAATTCTTTGTAATTGCGGGTTGTGATGCTCCAGGGAAAAATGGGGAGTACTACAGACAAATGGCCAAGGGTCTTCCAAAAGATTGTGTGATAGTAACTTCAAGTTGTGGAAAGTTTAGATTTAATGATATAGATTTTGGAGAGATAGAGGGAACTGGGATTCCAAGATACCTAGATTTAGGACAATGCAATGATAGTAACGGCGCAGTTCACATAGCCTTAGCAATAAGCGAAGCTCTAAATACTCCAGTAAATGATCTTCCAATCGCAATAGTATTATCTTGGATGGAGCAAAAGGCAGTGATTATACTTTTAGCACTATTTAGCTTAGGTATAAAAGATATCTATCTTGGTCCAAAGCCACCTGAGTTCGTGAATGATAATATTTTTAAGTTTTTACAAGATAATTTTAATCTTCACCTAGCAAATGTAAAGGACTATAAACAGGACCTAGATACTCTTTTAATTAAATAGAGATTTAAAATCTGACCTTTTAAGAAAAAGGTCAGATAAGTGCTATCTATTTTTAAAACTTTTCTTTATGCTTTCGAAACAATTTTTATCAACTTTTATATAGGATTTATTTAAGGGCACCTCTAAAAACCCTAGCATATCTCAGAGGGATAAAAAAAGATGAGATTGTGAAAAATCTTTTTTGAAGCGTAGCTGAAGCTACGGTGATAAAAAGTTTTTTGCAATATCGCTTTTTTTATTCCTCCCTTTGGGCACTACATAGGAGCTTACACTCTTCGTTACTCTTTTTCGCCTTAGCTTTGGCTAGGGCTTCAAAAGAGTGCCTTGATTGTAAACTCCTATGTAGTGCTGAGGTATACTAGGGTTTTTAGAGGTGCCCTTAAATATCCTTTTCCAGTACACCATACAGAAGTAGTAATTAGATGAGCAAAATTTTTATCTTTATAGATAAACTCTTGAGCAGATTTTCTTGCTTTATCCATGCTACATTCCAGAAAATATACATCAGAAATGTTTTCTACTTTGCATTGACCATTAAAAGCATCTAGTATGTCATCTTTAAAAGATGTTTTATATAGGTGGGCAGCAGATTCAGAGTTGGAACTTTTTTGCTTGTAGAAAATATAATCACATGAATTGTTAGTTGTTTTTATTTTAACAATTGTTGTTAACTTTTTTGGATCTTCGTTGTTAGGTATTTTTTCTGATTGAAAATCAACTACATTGTTTATTGGGTAATCTACAATGTTAACAACTTTTTTTTGTTCATCGTAAATTGGTTTTATGCCATAGCTTGATATACAGCCACTCATAAACAGACTAACCACTAAACTACTTAGCACAACAGTTTTCGTTTTCATCTTTCTTCCTTCTATTAAAGTAACAAAATTATAACATAATAAGGCTTAAAGTTGTTGTTTTTGTGTACCAATTAAAGCTGTTGTATTTGCTTACTGTTCATAGGAACCCTTTATTTTTTAGAGGTAAGAACATAGTTTTCCACTACCCAATTTGCAAATGGTATAGATGATGTAAATGCGGGACTAACAGCATTGAGTACATGTATGGAGGTTTCATCTGCTTCTACAACAAAGTCTTGAACCAACTCCAAAGTTTTTGTATTTAGAAGTTGTGCTCTTATGCCAGGAGTACTCCACTCACTAAATCCATTATGAGGCATTTGATGGGTTAATTGCTTAGCTAATTTTAAGAGATATGATTTGCAGTACTTTTTTACTTCATCAAATGCCAATTTTCTAAATCCAAATGCATCCGTTAAAAAAAGTTTTGCTTCATAGTAGAGTATTTGAAAGAGTTCATCTGATCTGAAGTTTTCAAATCCACTGTAGTTTTCTCTCCAAAATGCAGGGATTGCAGTAGGTCCAATTTTTGCTTCATTATTCACAGTTAGTGTGTAGTGAACTCCCAAAAATGGATTTGCTAAATTTGGTACAGGGTAGATATTGGTTTTTAGATTGGCAAAGTTTTTCTTGTCTTTTAAGTATATACCCTTAAAAGGGATTATGACATACTCTTTTGCAAAATTAAAATCTTTTGCAATTTTATCTGCATAGAGTCCAGCGCAGTTTATAAGTTTTTTAAATTTAATAGAACCATTATTGGTTAATACCTCATTATAAGATATTTTTGCTTTGTAGGTACAGTTTGTTAGTATAGTAACTCCCATCTCTTCAACAGCTTTTGCAAACTCTAATGTAACCTCTTTAGGATCAACTGTAGCAGTATTTGGTGAAAATAGTGCTTTTTTGTAGGTTTTTATATTGGGATATTTTTGAGCAAGTTCATCCTCGCTCATCCAAATTAGCTCTACTCCGTTAGCATCACCTCTTCTCTTTAGTTCTTCTAAACCAGCTAACTCCTCCTTGTTGGTTGCAACAACCACCTTTGCGCACTCATTTATCTTTAGATTTCTCTCTTTGCAGAACTTTTTTAAAGCTATGTTTCCATCTCTTGTAAATTTTGCTTTTAGTGACTCTGCACTATAGTAAAATCCAGCATGTAAAACTCCGGAATTTCTTCCACTACTATGTAGAGCCAATTTTGACTCCTTATCAATTAAAACAATCTTTGCATCAACCTCTCTCTCTTTTATAGCTTTAGCTATATTTAATCCAATAATTCCTCCCCCAATTATTAGATAATCATACATTAGTAACCAAGCTCCTCTTCAATAAGTATTATAGTGGTTCTTCCTCTTTCATCACCATTTATATATGCAAATTTGTTTGCAATATTATCAAGTGTATAATGAGGATTTTTCCCCATCTGTAATAGTTTTTTATTCATTCTTTCAACATTTTTTGGTGCTACATGCTCCATAATTCTTTTAAAACCATCCTCTAGGGTTTCTACTATCTTCTTAGTGCTAACAAACAGTAAAACCTTTTTAGGACCAAAGATTTGTGCAGCAACTCTATTCCCACTGCCATCAGCATTTACTAGTTCACCATTTTTAGTAATTGCATTGCAACTAGTAATATAGATATCGCTTAAAAGCCCCTCTCTTCTTCTTTTTAAATTTTCCTCCATACTGATGCCATCTTCATACTGATTATAAAGCTTTATATTGGGATGGTTTATCAAATAATCTAGCATTCCAATTTGGGTTACCGTGACTGAGCCACCAAGTCCCACACTCTGACCATCTTTTATATAGCTCTTGCCAATCTCTAGTGCAGTCTCTGCATCTTTTACAAGTACTACCTCAAATCCATTCTCTTCTAAATTTTCAATTAGTTGTTGCATATTTGGCTCCAATTGTTTTATGATATGCCATTATACAACAAAAAAGAATCAAACCTACTAAATGAGTATCTGGTATTAACTCAAAGTAGCTCTCCCAACCTAGCATACTATCTTGAGATAGCATCAAAAGTGAGCTTATGCCAAACAAAACTCTCTCTAAAATTGATAACTTTCTATCCCAAAAGCCTTCGATAAAAATTGAAAAAGCTAAAATTCCAACCATAGCAAAACCAAAAACTTCAAATCTCTCTATCCAAGTTCCTGTTATAATAGGAGAAAATGCAAATAGCAATGGAACAATATATAGACCCTTTCCTAATATCCAAGATTGAACACCTGTTTTCATTGGATGAGTTTTTGCAATTGCAGCAGCAGCAAAAGCTGCCAAGCAAACTGGGGGAGTTAGATTTGAGTCTTGAGAGAGCCAAAATATGATCAAATGAGCTGCTAGAAGACTCATAGTGATTTCTGGAATTTCTACACCTGCACTTGCTAATGCTGCCATCTCTGGGCTGAGCATAAGTCCAACTAGAGCAGGAGCACTCAATACTGCTAAAACTACATAGGAGGCAGTTACGGGAAGTCCCATACCTAAAATTAAAGATGCTATTGCTACGAGTATAAATGCAATTATCAACTGTCCTCCAGACCACTCCATTATAAGTTGAGAAAATGTTATGCCGATTCCAGATATATTAATAGCACCCACGATTATACCTACACTTACAAGTAAAACCCCAGTAACAACCATGTTTTGACTACCAAGGGCTAATGCTTCTAAAATCTCTTTGAATCCCATTCTTTTGGTTTTCGTAAGGTATGAAGATAAAATAATTGCAACTATAGAGATTCCAGCAGCATAAGTAGGGGTAAATCCATAAATAAGCAGACCTATAAGAGTTGAGAGAGGAATTATAAAGTGAAAACCCTCTCTTAGGATTGGTAAAATTTTTACATCTATATCTTTTTGTGCATCTATGTTGTATTTTTTTGCGTGTATGTGTATGTAAAAGGCTATAGAGGAAAAATAGAGTATGGCTGGAAGTATTGAAACAAGTATAATAGTTACAAATGGAATATGAGTCATTTGAGCCATTATAAAAGCTCCAGCTCCCATTATTGGAGGCATGATTTGTCCACCTGTTGAAGCAGCAGTTTCCACTCCAGCAGCAAATATGGGTTTAAAACCATTTTTTTTCATCATTGGAATTGTTATTGATCCAGTTGAGACAGTATTTGCTACGGCACTGCCTGAAATTGTCCCCATAAGAGCGGAACTAAATACTGCGACATGCCCAGCACCACCCTTAAATCTTGAAGTGATGGCAGAGCTTAAATCTACTATAAAGTCTCCCGCACCACTCTTTAGTAAAAAAGCAGCAAAGAGTATAAACATAAATACATAGGTAGATGAGATTGTAGCAATGGAGCCAAAGAGCCCTTCACTTGTGAAGTACATTCTGTAAAAAAATCTCTCAAAAGTCATCCCACCAAATGCAAAAACACCGCTTAATAGTTTTCCAAAGTAGAGGATATAACCCATAGATATAAGCATAATTGTAGGAATTATTACACCTGTTGTTCTTCTTGTAATTTCTATTGCTAAAACTACAGACATTACTGCAACATTAAGATCCCAAAATCTCATATTGCCATTTGCTTCTTGATACAAAGACTCTTCAAAACCAACAAGATAAAAGAAGGGAACTAGCACCAATATAGATAACAAAATATCTATTATTGATACAAATTCCGACTCTTTTTTTGTAGCGCTATAAGTTAAAAATCCTAAACTTGCCAAAAAAGAAAAGTGTGCAGCATTGAACCATAAATCGCTTAGCCCACCTTTTAAATTTATATAAAAATGAAAAACTGAGATAAATATGGCGTAAAGAAATGTGAATTTCTTTACGCTACTTTTTTTAATGCCAAGCATAATTTTTACTTAGCTATTAATCTATCTGGGATTTTTATGCCTTGTTCTTTGTAGTACTTTGCAGCACCAGGATGAAGAGGCATAGGAAGACCATCAATTGCTTTTTGTAGGCTCATCGCTTTTGTTGCCTTATGAACAGTGTTTAAAAATGCCAAGTTTTCATACATAGTTTTTGTTAAAAGATAAACCGTCTCTTCTGGGGTATCTTTTGTTACAACTAACAAGTTTGGTTGAGCTATAGTTTTTATATCTTTTTTCTGTCCTGGGTAGGTATCTTTTTTGATTATATATCTTGTCCAAACTGGAAACTTTGCTTGAATTGTTTTTAAGTTTTCATCGCTAAACTCTAGGTGCGTAATTTTATCTGCCCCAATTGTAGCATAAGCGTTAACAACAGCACTTGTTGGAGGACCTGCAGGTATGTTCATACCATCGATTTTTCCATCTTGAAGTGCCGTTGAGCTAGGACCATATCCTAAAAATTGAAGATCCATTTTGTTATAATCGATCCCTAAAGCACTTAAGATAGTCTGCCCTGAGACTCTTGTACCTGAGTTTCTTTTACCAATTGAGAACTTTTTACCATATAGGTTTTTCATATCCATTATGTTATTCGTTGGGGCATATTTTTTATAGACAACAAACTGCTCAACATTTTGCCATAGCATACTTACAGAGCGAAGATTTTTTCTAGGCTTGCCTTCATATTTTCCAACACCTTGCCAAGCCATTGAACCAAAAAGACCTTGTAAAATTGCAAAATCGACCTCACCTTTGTCAATCATATCAACATTTTCACCACTTCCAGCGCTTGTTATTGCAGAAAAGGTCATTTTATATTTTTTAGCAAGCTTTAGACTAGCAATAGTTGCTATTCCAACACCTACAGGGTAGTAAGTACCGCCAGTGCTAGCAGTTGCTATTATATATTTTTTTTCCTTAGCAGCATTTGCACTGCTAATCAATGCCATAGAAAGTGCCGTTGTTGCAAGCACTTTTTTAAGTAAACTAAACTTTTTCATACAGACTCCTTTAAGATTTGAGTCCATTATACACTATAGTTTCAAAAAAGTTTCATATTGGCTTGAAGTTGTAACTTTTTTTGAATTTAATGTAACTTTTTTACTCGATTATGTAGCCTTGCCCCTTTCTAGAAATTATAAAATCTGCTTTTTTAATTTTATCTTTAAGTCTTTTCATAACCGTCCTAAAGGTAGTATCTAAAGTAGAGCTATTTTGCCATAGTTTTAGTTTAAAACTATCTATGCTTACTATTTCTCCTTTATGTTCCATCAAAAGACTTAAGGCTAAGGACTCTTTTTTTGATAGCTTTACTAAAGATCCATTTTCATAAAGAAGATTAGAGTTTAAATTGTATGAGTAGATGTGATTAATTTTTATGATGTTGGATTTCTCTCTTTTTTCTCTAAGAACTTCCTCTTTAGCTTTTGTTAAAAGTTTCATGACATTGTCAACATTTAGAGGCTTAACAAAGTAGCCTAGTACTCTTAATTCTATTGATTTTAAAAGCTTTTCCTCATCTTTGTAAGCGGAGACAATTATAAATTTTTGACTAGAGTTTAGCTTATGTATATGTTCTAGCATCTCTATCCCATCCATATTTGGCATTTTAATATCTGTTAAAACAAGATCAAACTCTTTACCTCTTTTTGTAAAGTTACTATATAGCTCTAAACCATCTTTGCCATCAGATGCAACTGTTACTTCATCAAATATAGTATTTAGGTAAAACTCAAGTATCTCTCTTGCTACTTTTTCATCTTCTACTAAAAGTACTCTTGTAAAAAATTGCGACATTATTTCCAACTTTAGAATTTTATTTTTGCTATTATATCTAAAAGTTTCAAATTAAGCACAAATTTATCTAGTGCCTATCTAGTTAAGAAAAATGTAAAGTGCTCACTACCAAATTTTAAATCAACTTGAACACCCTTTCTTTGTCCTATTACCTCTAAGAGGTCTTCGATTTTGTCATATGTTCTTGGAAGCGTAATTTGTATGTAGATTTTAGCATCGCTTAAAAGTGTTTTTAGTTTTCCTCCAACAATGTTTACTAATTCGCCAAGAGAGTCTAAAATAAGCTCCAAGTCGTCAGTCTTTTCACCAATAAGTAACGAGCAAGATTCTTGAGCAATGTTTTTGGGAAAAATAAGTACAATCATTCCGTCCATATCACCATAAAATCCTATGGAGCTAGCCAAAAGATTTTTTTGCCCCATAAGGGTTAACTCTTTAATTTTTACCTCTTCTTTTACTGCTTCTGCATTTGTCATCATCTCCAAAGTTTCCACAATTGCATTTACAAATGTTGGAAGTTGGGATACTATCTGTTTTGTTATGGCTTTCTTTTGCTGTATTGCAGCGGCACTGCTACCACCAAGCTCTGCTAAGAGCTCTTTATCTCCTAATATCTCTTCTATTTTATCATAAAATAAAATCCCGGCATCTTCTAAGTCATCTTTGAATGTACTTGGTGTATTGCTAAAATCAAAACCTACAAAGCAGAGTGTTGCATTGTACTCAGCCGAGGATGAGGCTAATTTAGCAAAAAAGTTTAATCCATGTATATTCATACTAGAGACTTTAAAAGCATCAAAAATAAATAGACGAAAGCCAATATTTAGTGAGTTGTTATGGTAAGTTATGTTAAACTTGCTTGTTATTTCATTGTCTAAAAAACCACTTAGTGTATATATTACTGCATTTGCAGTTACTCTTGCGGCAACTTGTTCTCCCATGTCTCCAAGGTAAGTCTTTTCTATGATAATATCAAAAGAGTCCTTACTCTCTTTTTTTTTCTCAAAATCCGCTTTTGTTTGAGCGATTATGGGATTATGTCCTCTGTTATGTAGCTCTATAGCTATAGCGGCTCTTTGAGATTTATCTTGACTATATAGAAGTATGGTTTTCTCTTTTTCATTAAAGCCATTTGTAAAAAGTTTTGCAACTTCATAGGTATCGAAAAGAAAGAAGTTCATCTCTTTTTCGAAAAATCTTTTTATAGCATTGAATTTTTTATCATCATAATCACAAAAGCCAACCATTATTCGATGCTCTTTTCTAACCTTTTCAAAGAGTCGTATAAACATCTCCAAGCCATTTTTATTGAAAAATATAACTTTTTTAAGAGAAACTAAAACCATATCTACCTTAAGACGCAATGTGGCTTCCATATCACTTACACTTAGTAAAGACGAGGCATTGTTTCCATCTAAAAAACCTTGTGGGTTAAATAATGCAATTGAATCTTTTATTGAGGCTCTCATGATTCTATTTCCATAACTTGTAAAAATTCTTCATATACATCTTCTACAAACTCTATATTAAACTCTAAAAAATCATTCAGATTAGCTTCAATATAAGCTGGTTTAGAGAGCGTGAAAAATAGTAGTAGATGCATCCATTTTCCTAACATTAGAGATTTTGTATCATCTTCTGTTATTTTTTCACCTGAAGATAGCAGTACAATTTTGCCTACACTAGCAGGCATCTCCCATTTTTTAGATATTAGTAGGCAAATCTCAAACAGGCTATAGCCACTTAAACTTTTTAAAATTTTGTTTAAGTCTATATTTTTCGTACTTCTTATGAGTTCAACATCTTCTTTGTGTGAAGCAAATAGAGCTTCACTAACTATTACGCTTGCAGGAAGTAGTGTGATACTTGTTTGAATCTCCCTATCATCAATTTGTAAGTGTTCTAAAATATTAGTCCAAGATAAAGAGAGTTCACTTTGAAGATTATGAAATAAGTTTTCATTTAGATTAAAAAATTCCCATTTTTTTGGTGATAATATATTTAACATATAGTTATAAATAACTTGCATACTTTCATTTATACCCAAAATAGAAAAAATTTGAACAATGTCTTTCACTTCATTACTAAAACCATAGATTGGCTTATTTACAAGATTTATAAGGTATATACAAAGCGCTCTATCCTCTTTTGCACAATTTGCTGCTTTAGTAAGTTCACCATCACTGAGATAGTCTAAAGTTTTTTTCACAATCTTAGGTGTTGGTGGGATTTTAGAGATATATTTTTGTATATCTTTTTGAGTTATCATATTTTACCCTCAATAATGTTTCGTTAGCTATTATATCTTTTTTGTAGAAAAAAGAAAAATATTTCATAATTTTTCTGTTTAATATAAGGACACCTCTAAAAACTATCCAAAAAAAATTAAAAAAATTAATTTTTTACCTATTTTAAGGTAAATTGGTGTAAAACTTTAAAAATAAATCTTCTTGAATTGTTGTCTTAGATTTTAGGGGGCATTATAAAGTGATCATGAGTGAAGCTTGATGGTAAATAAAACACCATCTTCTTCATTTTTGGCAAATACTTCCCCTTTCATGCTAGTCTCTATGATAGTTTTTGTCATATATAGACCAATCCCCGTTCCTTTTGTTTCAAATTTTGTTGTGAAGTAGGGTTCAAAAATTCTATCGATTATATTTGACTGAATATTGCCGCCATTGTTAAAAATTGTTATAATTATTTCTCTATTTTTTTTGAAAATTTTGATTTTAATTTTTCCCTCTGTATTAGCACTATTTGAGACAATAGCATCTCTAGCATTTGAGAGTATGTTTAATATGGCTTGCTTAAACTCATTTTCATAGCCCTCTATAAAAACTTCATTTCCTTGGATTTGTACTCTTATGTGATCAGCTTTAATTTGAGTTTGCATTATATCTATGGTAGAGTATATGGCTCTATTTATGCTAAAAAGGTGTTTTTCTTTCGATGGTTTGTAAAAGTTTCTGAAATCATCTATGGTTTGACTCATATAGATTATCTGCTCATTTGCTTCTTTTACAAAACTACTTAATTGCTCTTTTGAGAGGGCACTATTTTTAAGATTATCTCTTATGAAGTGAATGATAAGTGAGATATTGTTTAGAGGTTGTCTCCATTGATGTGCAATTGCTCCTATCATCTCTCCCATAGCAGCTAATTTGTTTTGCTGAATCAGAAGTTTTTGTTTCTCTTCGTTTTTAGCTACCTCTTTTTCTACTAACTCTTTTAAGTATTTTGTAGTCTCTTTTTTATCATCTATATCCATTGTCATCATAAGTAATCTTCTTGTATTTTTATCATCAAAAACCTTTCCTCTTGCAAGAATCCACTTGTATTTGCCATTTTTCATCTTAAGTCGATATTCGCAGATAAGATGTTTTTGTTCTTTTGAGTCTATGTACTCTTTTATAATTTTTTCTATCTTTTTTCTATCTTTAGGATGTAGTAAATTAAGCCAGTCATTATAGGATCTTATTTCACCATTTTTATATCCTAACATTTCTAACCATTTTTTTGAAAAAAAGATTTCATCATTTGTTAAGTTTCTATCCCATAATCCATCATTAGAAGCGATTATGGCTAACTCATATCTGTGCTTAAGTCTTTGTAGTTGTCTATTTTTTTTCTCATAGTTACTATTGTATGAAGCAAAAATATCTTTTATATAAGATGAAAAAATAGCAGCAAAAGAGATAAGAACTATACCAATAATCAAGATAAGCAGTACATTAAATAAAAATTGATTCTCATATTTTTTACTTATAGCTTCTATCTTTTTTTTCAAAAATTCAGGTTTTGTTGTAATTCCAATGTATATGTTGTACTTTTTAAAACTATAAAATACCCTCTTAGAGTTATATATGTTAGTAGCTATTTGCCACTTTTTTTTATTGTTGAGGTTGTAAACACTCTTTTTGGATTTATCATAAATCCAAAAAAAATAACTATTTTTTAAGGTGTCTTCACCTCTTATACTATTTAAAAATGCTCTTAAAATCAGTCTCTCTTGATAATCTACATAGGAGAATGCCCCTATAAAAAAGAGTCTATCAAAACTTTTTTCAAAGTAACTTAGTTGTATTGTCTGCTTTATGTCATCTCTCCATTCAAAAGATGTACTCTCTCCTTGAGAGGATAGATAAAGAAGAGTTAACCCAAGATAAGTTTCGTTGTCTTGATTAAAAATTAGCTTTTCAATACCTCTTATAATATTTCTCCCATATATAATGTTTAAATTTGTATCAAATATAACAAATTTTACATCTTTTTTTGATTCTATATCTTTTATATAAGTGTTTATTAGTTCATCTATATTCATAGTTCCAGTTTGGATGCCTTTTAAAAGGTGTACATTTCTTTTTAGCTCATCTTCAGTCTCTTTTAACTGTTTTTCTATCTTCTTGTTGATAGTTGTTATATACTCATTTAAAATTTTTTCACTTTTAAATCTTTGTTGCTCCTTTATCATGTGGATTTCACTATTTTTTCTATATTCTGAAATAAAGTAAGAGATTGTTATTAGGAGGATAATTAAAAGAATGAGAAAAATTTGAGGAACATAGGTGAGAAGTTTCCCTATATCATTTAGGTTATATTCTATTTTTTTCAAGCTACTACTCCAAGTAAAAACTAATACTCATTATAGTAAAATTTTACAAAATTTTAGGGTAAAATGTAATGCGTAGTAAAAATATGAGCTCTTTTATTGTTATGGATATAGTAAGAGAGGCAAAAAAGTTTGATGATTGTATTCATTTTGAGATAGGTCAACCAGATATACCCCCATCTAAAAGAGTAAAGGATGCACTTAAAAAAGCAATAGAAGAAGATAGATTTTCCTATACAGAATCATTTGGTCTTTTTAGCCTAAGAGAGAAGATTGCAGGACACTACTCAAGAAGATATGGTATTGTGATTGATCCTTCAAGAGTTGTTTTAACGCCAGGAACTAGTGGAGCGTTTTTGGTTGCATATGGGCTTAGTGGTGTTAAAAGATTGGGGCTTAGTGATCCTTGCTATCCTTGCTACAAAAACTTTGCACACTTTTTACAGATTGAACCAGTTTTTATGCCAATTTCAAGAGAGGATAGTTTTGAATTGCAAGTAGAGAGGATTAAGCAGTATAGCTTTGATGCACTACAAATTAGTTCCCCATCAAATCCTATAGGAAACATCTACTCAAAAAAAAATTTTCAAGAGATTATTGAGTATTGTTCAAAAAAGGGAATTGTTTTTATATCAGATGAGCTATATCACGGTTTAGACTTTGAAAAATTTGCACATAGTGCGTTGGAATTTGATGATGAAGCTTTTGTTATAAATGGTTTTTCAAAATTTTACTGTATGCCAGGTAATAGATTAGGATGGATTATTGTTCCTAAAAAGTTTATACCTGAAGCAGAAAAAATAGCTCAAAATCTTTTTATATCAGCACCAACAATTTCTCAGTATGGAGCATTGGAAGCTTTTGATGAAGAGTTTTTAAAAGGTGTTAAAGAAGAGTTTAAGAGAAGAAGAGATTATCTTTTTTATGAATTGAGTAAAATTTTTAAAGTGGATGCAAAAAGTGAAGGAGCATTTTATCTATGGGTTAATGTTTCAGATTTTTGTAGCGATAGTTTTTTATTTGCCAAAGAGCTTTTGCAAAATATCCACATAGCTTCAACACCTGGGGTAGACTTTGGAAAAAATGAAACTCATAAATATATAAGATTTGCATTTACGAGAGATATAGACCATATGAAAATAGGTATAGAAAGATTAAAAAACTATTTAAAATAGACAAATTTTGAAATTTCTTCAAAAAAAGGTTGCAAAATGGTTTTTTTATGATACAATGTATCTTGAAAACGCCTTTAATGCCTTTAGAGAATTTTGTGTCTTGTAAGTGTAGTTTGGGTTTTGAAAATTTAAGGAGATAAGTATGAATATTTACGTAGGTAATGTTTCTTACAGTACGGATGACAATAGACTAGTAGAGCTATTTTCAGAGTTTGGTGCAGTTACAAGTGCAAGAGTTATAAACGATAGAGATACAGGAAGATCTAAAGGTTTTGGATTTGTAGAGATGGAAAATGATAGTGAGGCAAATGCTGCTATTGAAGCTCTCAATGAAAAAGAGGTTGATGGAAGAACTATCAGAGTAAATGAGGCTAGACCTAGAGAAGAGCGTCCAAGAGGACCAAGATACTAGATTTCTAGATGTTAAAAGTTTAGGGGGGGTGTGAAGGTAACTTCATACTCCCCTTTTTTTATGTCAAAATTATCTAGTTATAGCAAAACCTATACCAATTTTTTCGACCCTCTTGTTGTAATCTATCAAGCTTTCACCATAACCATTAAAAAACTGTAAATACACAAAAATATTTTTAAACTCTTTTATAGGAAATGACCAGCTAATTTCAAACGCTTTTTTTCTTAAGAGGGATGCAAATAGATGATTTTTATAAAGGTATGAAATTTTCACATCTCCATATCCCAAGTAGTTAAGAATATCTGGATTATCATCGCCTTCAAAATCATTTTCATCTATCTTTCTTCTCTCTTTAAATCTATACCATACTCTAGGTTCAATTATAAGCCCATTTGCTTTGAAAAAACCACTAACATATGCCCTATTCCAAGATCTAGAACCAAATAGTCTCCCATTTGACTGGTGTATTAAACCAAGTTTATAAAACTTGAGTATAGATTCTCCAGCTTTATATGGAATTTGAACAAATATTTCTGGTTCATAGTTGGTCTCTCTAAAAGGAGATGACGCAGATGAGGTTTGCCACCAAGATGTTTGAGTATATGCTAAATAGACTTTATCTTGGAGTCCAAAAAGGTTTTTGCTCAGTGCTTTTTTAAAGCTAATTTGAAATTTTGTTTCAGTTTTTTTTCTGTCGGTATGAGTTGTAAAATCATAGGTAGAAGGTAAAAGATAGTTGGAGCGATAAGATTTGATTTCATAGTCTGAAAATATTGTATTTTTTTTCTGTTGTGTTATTTGTTTTGATCTGGTTTGGGTTGGTTCTTTGTTTTTTAAATCATTTGAGAGCAGAGCAGCCTTTTTGTACCAAAGCATCGCATTTTTAGTATTGCCTATTTGCTCAAAGTAGCTTGCTTTGTTAAAAGCTTTTTGAGACTCGCTTGCACTCAAAGAAGAGAATAAAAGTACAAATGTTAGAAGAAAGTTTGTTGGATATTGTTCTATCATTTGTACCCTTGTTTTGCTGTTTAATCTTTACTAAGTATCTCAAACAACCTGCTCGAAGCATTTTCAGCTTTTTTCAGATTTTCTAATAATTCTACCATATCTTTTAAAAACTCACCTTTTTTGGCCAGTTCTATAACATTTAATATGTCAGAGTGAATCTCTTTGTGAGGAGATAAAATGGAGTTTCTTAGGTTTGATGAGAGAAAATCTTTTTTGTCACTTTTTAAAAATTGTCCAAAATCGCAACTATTTTCATCTGGCAAATCTGTTTCTATCTCATTTGTCAATATGGCTTTATACCCTTTTGATTTAAATGAGACATGATCGAGCTTGACTTTGTTTATATATACTTTTTTGTACAGAAGATTATTTTTTTCACCGACTTCTAGAGAGTTTTTAGTAAGGTTGGTTAATTCACTTTTGAAGTTGTCAACTTTTTCTTTTGAATCAATGGCGCTCTCTTGAGTTAAGTTGGTTCTTTCAATTATATTTGATGAGTTTTGTCTTAGAATTGCTATGCTAGACTCTACCTCTAGTGTTGCCTTTTGAGTTCTTTCAGCCAAGGTTCTAACCTCATCAGCAACAACTGCAAATCCTCTTCCATGCTCTCCTGCCCGGGCAGCTTCAATTGCTGCGTTAAGCGCAAGGAGGTTTGTTTGATCGGAGATATCTTTTATTAGTGTTATAACATTGTTTATATCCTCAATACTTTGGTGAAGTCTCTCTGTGTCATCTTTTGTTTCGACTATCATCTGAGCAACATTATCCATAGAGGTGCTTATGGTATTTATGTCCGAATTAACTTTGTTTGCAATTTTAGCAGATTTGTTTGTTAGTGAGTTTAGATTTTCTAAATCTATTGTAATTTTTTCCATATTGTGACTTATGTGCTTTATATTTGATTCTTCAGATTTTAAAAACAGTTCCGAAACTTGATTTATAAACTCATCTTTTTTCTTGCTCTTTTCAATCTCTTTTGCTTGAGTATTGGCAATTTCAACTTTTTGTCTACTCTCTTCAAGGGCTTTTTCTATAGTATCAAGTAGAAAGTTTATAGTAATTATAACTTCACCCATCTCATCTTTTCTTAAAAGCACAGTTCTCATTGAAAAATCCTTGGACTCTACAATCTCTCTAGCTCTTTTACTAAGTTTTATAATCCTAGAGAGCATCATTTTATCTATAAAAAAGTAGATAAAAATAAGAACAAAAACTGTTAAAAGCACAAAGCTTATGGTATAGGTCTCTATCTTAACTAAAGATTCTTTAAACTCAGCAGTTGCAATTTTTTCTAGTTGGTTGTATCTGTTAGTTAAGTTTTTGAGTGCCTCTATGGCAGGTTTATCACTGATCTTTATAGTTTTGTCTATCTGCTCAATACTTTTTCCCTCAGATTTAAGCTTTTTTGCTAAGTATATATTTTTGGCATATAGTGAAAAAACTTTCTCTATGCTATTTAGTTCCTCAATTTCATCCTTTGTAACACCATGAAGTTTTTTATATGCTTCTATAGTCTTTTTTAACTCAGCATACTTCTTTTCAAATTTAGTTATATAGTTTTCTTTGCCTCTTAAAACATAGTTTTTAAAGAGATGAATTCCTCCACCATAGCCAAAATGATCTTTTATTTTAGAAATGTATAGTAGTCTCTCATTAACATGTTTTGTATAGTAGTCCCACTCTTTTTCAACCTTAAATGTTTTAGTAGTTGTTAAAAAACCTATGAGTGAAAAAAGAGCAATCGCTCCAACTATAACAAATATAACTAATTTCCTAATAGGAATAGCCGCCTTTTGATTCATAACTTAACCTCCCAATTTAGTTTTAGACATTATAGCGCTTTTAGACAAAATAATCCACGACTTTTGTCAAACTCTCTTTAGATTTCAAATACTCCACAACTCTAAGATGTAAAGGGTGTTTAGCATACCTTTTTAAAGCCTCTTCATCTTCAAAACTGCTAATCAAAGCTAAATCATAAGCCCTTTGTTCTTTAGAAAAGTTAATGCCAACCTCATACTCTTTTATCTCTTCAATCTTCTCTTTTAAAGAGAGAATCATATCTCTAACAAACTCACAATGCTCTTTTGAGTTATTCTTTAATTTAAATAATACTATATGTTTTACCATTTTAGTGCCTTTTTATAATCATCAAAGTAGTTTAAATTTATAAACTCTCTATCATCTTCAAACTCTACATAGGTACATTTGATTTTATTTAGTGTTTCTTTGATTCTGTGTTCATTTCTCTTTAGCTGTGCTTGAATAGCAGGTAAAATTTTTGGAGAGTAGATTGCACAGAGCTGATGAGAACCACTTGAGCTTTTTGCAATCGCAACATCATGCCTACCTTTACTCTCTAAAAGTTTTTCATAAGTTTTAATAGTTACAAAAGGAGTATCTACACTTAATATGCAGACATCTTTTTTAAAATTTTTAAGGATACTATACAGAGCTACTAGAGGTGAAAATTCATTGAACTCATTTGAATCCTCAATAAAATTTACATTTTTTAAAAAATCAAATTTTTTTTTAGATTTTGTACTTATATATAGCGATTCAAATGAGTTTTTAAATCTATTTAGCTGGTACTCAGCAAGAGAGGAGTAGTTACCAAAAGGAAGAAGTGCTTTATCTCTTCCCATTCGGCTACTTTTACCACCGGCAAGTATGACTATGGGATAATTGATCATTCTCTTGGATCTACTATCTTTCCAGCAACTGCACTTGCTGCTGCAACTGCAGAGTTTGCTAGGTAAATCTCGCTACTTCTATCGCCCATTCTACCAACAAAATTTCTATTTGTAGTGGCAACGCACTTTTCACCCTCTCCTAAAATTCCCATATAGCCCCCTAGACATGCCCCACAAGTTGGGTTTGAAAATACTGCACCAGCCTCTACAAATATATCTACTAATCCCTCTTTTGAAGCTTGAAGTGCAATCTTTTGAGTGGCAGGGGTTATAATGAGTCTTGTTTTTTTAGCAACTTTTTTGCCTTTTAAAATCTTTGCGGCTATTCTTAAATCTTCCAATCTTCCATTAGTACAACTTCCTATAAAGACTTGGTCTATCTCTATATTGTCATTTACAGCTTTGCTTATTGGTTTTCCATTTGAAGGGAGATGAGGATAGGCTATAATTGGCTCAAGTTTCTCCACATCAATCTCTATAGTTCTAACATAGTTTGCATCTTCATCACTATAAAATAGTTTTGGCTCTCTTGCTAAATTTTTATCTTTTAAAAATTCTCTTGTTGTGTCGTCTACAGCGATTATGCCATTTTTTGCTCCAGCTTCTATCGCCATATTGCATAGGCTAAATCTATCATCCATGCTTAGATGTGCTATAGCACTTCCTGTAAATTCTAAAGTTTTATATAGTGCCCCATCGACTCCAATTTGTCTTATGACCTCTAGAATCAAGTCTTTACCATAAAGGTGTTTGCCAGGCTTCCCGCTAAAAATCACTTTTATAGCTTCAGGTACTTTAAACCAATTTCTGCCAGTTATCATAGCATATGATAAATCTGTACTTCCCATACCAGTTGCAAATGCTCCTAGCGCTCCGTGGGTACATGTGTGAGAGTCAGCACCAATTATGACATCTCCTGGAACAACCAAGCCCTTCTCAGGCAAAAGAGCATGCTCAATACCCATATCTTTTTCATCAAAAAAGTGCTTTAGGTTGTGTTTATAAGCAAAGTCTCTACTAATTTTTGCTTGATTAGCTGAAGCTATATCTTTTGCTGGTATGAAGTGATCCATAACTATGGAAAATCCATCGGGATTTGCCAACTCTTTTGCGCCGCTCTCTTCAAAAGCTTTTATGCTTATAGGTGTTGTTATGTCATTTCCTATAACCATATCTATATTGCACTCTATTATCTCTCCTGCATATACGTCTCTACCAACATGAGAGCTAAAAATCTTCTCCGTTATTGTCTGAGTCATTACCTAGCCTTTTTTCTTTTCATAGTATCAAAAAAAAGCTAAAAAAGCGATTTATAGTAGATTGGATTTTAAAAAACTGAAGATGGTTCTCTATGTATATTTTAAATCATACAAGGAGAGATTTTTCTCTCCTTGTTAGTTATATAGGTAGAACTCTAATTTTTTTTGAAAGTTTTTCTTGAAGCATTGATTCTATGGCAAAAAGAGTACCAGTTGAGCTACTAGCACAACCACTACAAGCACCAAGATATCTTATGTAGATGTCAGTATTGCCCTCTTGGGTATCTCTTATGTCTACGATTTCTAAGTTTCCACCATCCATGATAAGCATTGGCCTAATGTTTTCATCAATCACGGCTTCAACTTGTTTTAATTTTTGTACAACTGTTAACTCATCAAATGGTATATCACTCTCGCTACCATTTATCTTTGCATCAGCCAAAGCTCCAAGTTTTTCTGCTTCCATTTCAGCTCTTGTCTCTTTTAATATATCTACAAGATAGTACTCTTTTTCTTCATGTCCACCAGGTTTTATGCATGACTTACAAAATGCTCCAGCTTTTGTATAGTTTGTTATATCTTCAACACTCTTTAAATCATTTAGCTTTATAACCTCCTTGATAGTGCCAAGGCTTACTCTTGCACACTCACACACTATGATTTCATCTTCAAAGCTCTCAGGATCAACTCCTTTGTAGCTAGCAGCAGCAGCTTTTATAACATCATATGCCATAACAGAGCAGTGCATCTTTTGAGGTGGAACAGCTGGAGTATCCGGATCATCTCTCATCGCCTTTTCAACATCTATATTTGTTATCTTTACAGCTTCATCGACTGTTTTGCCTTTACAAAGCTCAGCCATAGTATCACTACTTGCAATCGCAGTTCCACAGCCAAAACTTTTAAATTTGGCCTCTTTTATGACATCAGTTTTAGGATCAACTGCCCAGTAAAGCCTTACAGCATCACCACAACTCTCTGCACCAAAGTCTGCAACTATCAGTTTGCATCCCATCTCTTTAGCTTCTTCTTCTGTAATTTCACCCATATT
>JALSLU010000119.1 GCA_026988125.1 Sulfurospirillum sp. | reverse complement strand
TCACTAGGTGTTAAAACTGTTACAATAAGATCTTCATCTTTTACTCTATTGAAATTTATTATATATCCTTGCATAGGCGTATTTTAACATTTTTTAATGGAAAAATAGGTAAAAATAGTTTTAGAACTTAAATAGATTATATTTAATTGAAAATTAATAAAAAAAATGATAAGTAAAAAGCAAACTATCCTTATTATAGCCATTAAGTGAATTAAAAGCAATTTTTAGATATGCTTGGAAAATTTTTACTAAAGGATACCTTAGGTATTCTATTTTTAAAGGGGCAAATTTGAAAAAAAATCTTTTGACAAATTTTAAAGATAATTGTGGTTTTGGGCTCTTGGCAAATATAAATAATATTCCTACTCATCAAAATGTATTGGACTCTATAGAAGCTTTAGAAAGGATGATGCATAGAGGTGCAGTTGCGGCAGATGGTAAAACAGGTGATGGTAGTGGACTTCTTTTCTCTTTACCAAAAGAGTTTATGAAAAAGGAGGCAAAAAAGTTAGGTGTTGATTTGCCAAAGCAGTTTGCTGTTGCTATGGTTTTTTTACAAAATGATAATCAAAAGAGAGTTTTTGAAGAGATTTGTGAAAAGAATGATTTGAAGGTAGTATTGTTTAGAGATGTCCCAATAAATATAAAAGCTTTAGGTAAACAGGCTTTGGATACTCTTCCTCAGATTGTTCAAGTTTTTGTAACTCCCTCTTCTTTGATCGCTACAAAGAGATTTGATGCTTTGTTATATTTGACAAGAAGAGAGATAGAAAATGCTTTAAAAGAGGATAAAGATTTTTATATACCATCTTTTTCAAGCAAGGTTATATCATATAAAGGGTTGGTTATGCCAACTCATATAAAAACTTTTTATCTTGATTTAAGTGATGAATCTTTTAAAACTACATTTGCCCTTTTTCATCAAAGATTTTCTACAAATACACTTCCTGAGTGGAAACTAGCTCAACCATTTAGGGCAATTGCTCACAATGGTGAGATAAACTCAATTGAGTCAAATAGATTTCATACAAGAATGAAGAGTGAGTGCTTAAAGAGTAGCGTTTTTTCTGATAAAGAGTTGAAGAAACTTCTTCCTATAACATCGAATGATGTTAGCGATAGTGCAAGTTTGGATAATGTATTTGAATTTATGATAGCCAATGGATACGATTTTTTTAAGGCTGCTCGTGTTTTAATTCAGGCACCTTGGCAAAATTCACCTCATATGGATGCAGAACTTAGAGCATTTTATGAGTATGCTAGTATAAATTTTGAGCCTTGGGATGGACCAGCTGCAGTTAGTTTAACAGATGGAAGGTATATAGGATGTATTTTAGATAGAAATGGTTTAAGGCCAGCAAAGTATGTAATTACAAAGGATGAAAGAATCTTAATATCTAGTGAGTATGGGGTAATAGATATTGAAGAGGAGAACATACTAGAAAGAGGTAGGCTCCAAAGCGGACAGATGATCGGGGTAGATTTAAAGTTTGGTAAAGTAATGAAAAATGATGAGATAGACAATTACCTTAAAAGTTCAAATAGATATGCCGATTGGTTAAATAAAAATCTAGTTTATCTTCAAGAGTTTGTTGAACTTCCATTTTCTAAGCTTAGTGATTATGAAAGAGAAAATTTAGTTTATGAGCAGAGGTTTTTTAATATAACTGCTGAAGTTAAAAATATGGTTTTATCTCCTATGATGAAAGATGGCAAAGAGGGCGTTGGTGCTATGGGTGATGATACACCAATAGCTGCTTTTAGTAAAGTTCAAAGAAATTTTAGCGACTTTTTTAAACAAAAATTTGCTCAAGTGACAAATCCTCCTATAGATCCAATTAGAGAAAAAGTTGTAATGAGTTTAAATGCAGGATTTGGTCAGATGAGGAATATGCTTGATGAATCTAGTGAGCATGCTAAGAGAATAAAATCGATTTCACCAGTTTTAATGCAGGAAAAACTTGATGTTTTGATGAGTTTTGGAGATATAAATAAACCTAGATATAGAGAGGAGTATAAAAATAGAGTATTTTCTACCCTTTTTGAAGATAATTTAAAAGGAAGCCTTGAAGATTTAGTTTATGATGTTTGCGAAGCTGTAAAAAATGATGATATAAAAATCATATTTTTAGATGATAGAGGCATAACTACAAAACTTAAGCCAATGCCAATGCTGATGGTTGTTGGTAGGTTAAATCAAGTTCTATTGGAAGAGAAAATTCGCTATAAAGTTTCTATAATTGCGATTAGTGGAGAGATTTTTGATTCTCATTCAGCTGCAACGCTTATTGGATTTGGGGCTAGTGCAATTTACCCATATATGCTGTATGCTTCAACACTAGATGAATGTAAAAAAAGTGATTTAAGTAGTTATGAGATAAAAACAAAATTAAAAAATGTAAATCACGCTTTAAACCAAGGATTGTTGAAAATTATATCTAAGATGGGTATAGCTACAATTTCATCATATAGAAGTTCATCTTTATTTGATATACTTGGATTAGCCAATGAAGTGGTAGAAGACTGCTTTTGTGATGCTTACTCTATGATTCCAGGGTTAGGATATGAGGAGATAGAGAAAAGATTAGAGTTAAATCATAAAAAAGCTTTTGAGCTAGATTTGAATAAAAAACTTTTTCCATTGGAAATTGGCGGTTTTTATAAGTACATGGATGGTTTTGAATTTCACGATTTTGGACCTAAAGTTGTTCATGCGATTCACAAGATGGTTCAAAGCGGGAAGAGAGAGGACTATGAGGAATATAAAAATTTTGTAAATGGTAGGAAGTTTAAGTTTATAAGAGATTTTTTTGATATAAAAAGTGACAGAAAATCTATAGATATAGATGAGGTTGAACCGATCAAGGAGATTTTTAAAAGATTTGCAACTGCTGCAATGAGTTTGGGTTCTATCTCTCCTGAAGCACACGAAGCTTTAGCTGAAGCTATGAATAGAATCGGTGGTATGAGCAACTCAGGAGAGGGTGGAGAATCTCCTGAAAGATTAAAAACAGATAAAAATTCAAAAATTAAACAGATAGCATCGGGTAGGTTTGGGGTGACACCTGAGTACTTAAGAAGTGCAACTGAGATACAGATCAAAGTAGCACAAGGTGCAAAACCAGGAGAAGGGGGGCAACTTCCGGGTCACAAAGTTACTCCACTTATAGCGTCACTGAGATATACCATACCTGGTGTTACTCTTATATCTCCACCACCTCATCATGATATATACTCTATAGAAGATTTAGCTCAGTTAATATATGATCTAAAACAGGTTAATCCAGAAGCTATAGTAACAGTTAAACTTGTTTCAACTGCAGGTGTAGGAACTATTGCAGCTGGGGTTGCCAAGGCTTATGCTGATAAGATAATCATTAGTGGTGGCGATGGTGGAACTGGAGCGGCTCCACTAACTTCTATAAAATTTGCTGGTAACCCTTGGGAGTTGGGACTTAGTGAGGCTCACAATGCTCTAAAAGCAAATAACTTAAGAGATGTTGTGCATCTGCAAACCGATGGAGGATTAAAAACTGGACTAGATGTTATAAAAGCTGCACTTCTTGGAGCTGAGAGTTATGCATTTGGTACAGTAGCGCTGACTGTTATTGGGTGTAAGATTTTAAGAATTTGTCATCAAAACAGATGTACCGTTGGGGTTGCTACACAAGATGAAAAACTTCGAGAGCATTTTGTAGGGACAGTTGATAGAATAATAAACTTTTTTACTTTAATTGCCGAAGATGTTAGAGAAAACTTGGCAAAGCTTGGTTATAGAAGCTTAGAAGAGATCATAGGAAGAAGCGACTTTTTAAAAGTAAAGGATGATGATTTTGCTAAACAATTTGACTTTAGCTCTGTTTTAAGAAGAGTTGATGGCATAGATACTGTACAAAAACCTTCAAATGTACCATTTGATCCAAATGAGTTCGAGCACAATATTTTAAGGGAAGTTTACAAAGTTATAGAAAATCCTGAGGAGAGAATAGTTCTTCATAAAGAGATAAAAAATGTCAATAGAAGTTTTGGAGCACTGATAAGTGGAGAGATAGCAAAATACTATGGCAATGTGGGCTTAAAAGAGGATAGTATAAAGTTTGAGTTGACTGGAACTGCTGGGCAAAGTTTTGGTGCATTTTTAGCAAATGGTATAAGAATCAGACTCAGAGGAACTGCAAATGACTACATTGGCAAGGGAATGAATGGAGGAAAGATAATCATCATACCTAAATATCAAAGAGAGGGATATGCAAGTGGAGGAAATACTTGTCTATATGGTGCAACCGGAGGAAAACTCTTTGTGGCTGGAGAGGTTGGTGAGAGATTTTGTGTTAGAAACTCTGGTGCAGTTACTGTGGTTGAAGGAACTGGAGATCATGCGTGTGAATATATGACTGGAGGAGTGGTTGTTATATTGGGTAGAACTGGTGTAAACTTTGGTGCTGGTATGACAGGAGGAGTTGCATTTGTTTATGACGAGGCTCATGATTTTGTAGATAAATTAAATCAAAAACTAGTTGTAGCAGAAAGAATTGATACAGACGATATGGATGAGGCTAGACACTTTTTAAAAAGGCTTCTTAGAGATCATATAAATGAGACAAAAAGTCAAAAGGCAGAGTATATTTTAGAAAACTTTAGACATACACTTAGAAATTTTTGGATGGTAAGACCAAAAGATATGACAAAGACACCACTTAATCCAGATGAGGGAGATTAATTATGTTAAATTTTATAAAAGTAGATAGAGTAGAGCCTTTAAAAAGGGATAGCAATGAGAGAATAGAGGATTTTAGGGAAATATATGAAATTATGAGAAAAACTGAAGCATCTTCACAAGCCGATAGATGTGTTCAGTGTGGTGATCCTTTTTGTCATAATAAGTGTCCTTTGCATAACTATATTCCATACTGGTTAAAAGCTACAAGCGCAATGAAAACAGAGTTGGCATTTAAACTCTCAAATGAATCAAATCCTTTTCCTGAAATTACTGGAAGAGTATGCCCTCAAGATAGACTTTGCGAGGGTGACTGTACTTTAAATGATGGTTATGGAGCCATAACTATTGGCTCAATCGAAACATTTATAAGTGAGTATGGTTTTAAAAAAGGGTTAAAACCTGAATTTCCTGGAATTACTACAGACAAAAAAGTAGCAATAATTGGAAGTGGTCCTGCGGGGATCTCTTGTGCTACCTACCTTCTTAGATCTGGGATAAAAGTTGAGATGTATGAGGCTCAGGAGAGAGCAGGTGGTTTGTTAACCTATGGGATACCTGGTTTTAAGCTAGATAAAGAGGTTGTCGCAAGAAGATTGATTTGGTTGCAAGAGGCTGGGATGACTCTTAGAGTAAATTGTAAAGTTGGTAAAGATATCTCTTTTGATAATGTAGCAAACAATTCAGATGCTATTTTTTTAGGAATAGGAGCCCAAAATCCAAATCGAGCAAGAATTTCCAATGAGGGTGCAAAAAATGTATTTATGGCACTAGATTTTTTAACAAATATCCAAAAGAAACTCTTTGGTGAAATTTATGATGAGAGTTTTGATGTAAAAGGGAAAAATGTTGTTGTAGTTGGTGGCGGAGATACCGCTATGGATTGCTTAAGAACAGCACTCAGAGAGGGAGCTAAAAGTGTTAAGTGTCTATACAGAAGAGACAAGTACAATATGCCAGGAAGTAAGAAAGAGTTTAAAAATGCTAGAGAAGAGGGAGTAGTTTTTGAGTATAATGTGACTCCAAAAGAGATAATTGTAAATAGCGATAATGAAGTCATAGCTTTAGAAGTTCAAAAGACTATGCTAGGTGAAAGAGATGCTAGTGGAAGGGCTAGTGTAAGTATTGTAAAGGGAAGTGAATTTAGAGTTGATGCTGAAGTTGTTATTTTCGCATTAGGATTTTCACCATCAAAGCCAGATTTTTTAGCAGAAAATGGTATAGAGGTAAACAAATGGGGTGCGGTAATTGTAAATGAAAATTTTGAAACAACTGCAAGTGGAGTTTACGCAGGTGGAGATTGTAAAAGAGGAAGTGATTTAGTCGTAACTGCTGCTGCTGAGGGGAAAGCTGCTGCACAAGCAATAATAAAAAGTTTGTTATGACTCCATTTTTAGAAGCTTCTATAGCGGCAAATAAAGAGATATTAAAAATCATAAATAAAGAGGGATCTAATCTCTCTTATGATGTCTCACTGGGATATGGTGGAGATGTAAGTATAAAGATTGATTTGATTGCCGAAGAAATTTTTATAAAGCACTTAAAAAAGTTTGGAAATATTTACTCTGAAGAGTGTGGATTTATAGATAATGGTAGTGAATTTGAAGTTATAATTGATCCAATTGATGGAAGTGATAACTTTGCTTCAAATTTTCCATATTATGGTTCTAGCATTGCTCTAAAGAGAGATGGAAAAGTTCAGTGTGCAGTAGTAGTAAATTTGGCAAATAGGGATCTCTTTTATAAAGATAGTACAGGCTTTTATAGAGGAGAGCTACATAGTTTAAATTTAAAAAAGGTTGAAAAAAATTTAAATGCAAAAATAGCTCTTTTTGAAAAAGCCTACTCCTCGACAAAAATGATCAAAACTTTAAAAGAGCATGGAGTCAAGTATAGAAGTCCTGGCGCAGTGGCACTTTCACTAGCATATGCACACGAAGTTGTTTTTGTTCTTTTTGAAGCTAAAGTAAGGGAGTTTGATGTATGTGCAGGGTTATATATGTGTGAAGAACTATATACTTTAGTAAAAAATGATATTTTACTTGTAAGTAAAGATAAGGAAACTTTTGATAAAATATCAAAATTTATTTAAATGATGGGAGAAAATTATGAACTTTAGCGAAATTTTTGGAAACTTTAGAAAAAAACAGTCCTCCCCTAAAGAAGCTCCTTCACACTGGATAAAGTGTAGTTCATGCCAGTCGCTTATGTATTTTAAAGAGATAGAACAGCTTTTTAATGTATGTCCTAAGTGTGGTTTTCATATGAGAATAAGTGCTCAAAAAAGAATAGAACTACTATGTGATAAAGATACATTTACAGAGTTTGATGCTTCATTAAGACCTGTTGATCCACTAAAATTTGTTGATAAAAAATCTTATAAGAAAAGAATCACTGAGGCTAAAGAGAAAACAGGAAGGAACTCTGCAGTTATAAGTGGAAGTTGCAGTATAGATGGAATTAATACTCAGTTGGTTGTTTTTGATTTTAGTTTTATGGGTGGAAGTTTAGGGTCAGTTGAGGGTGAAAAAATTGTAAGAGCAATAAATAGAGCAATACAAAATAAAGAGGGTTTAGTAATTGTAAGTGCTAGTGGTGGAGCTAGGATGCAGGAGAGTACATTTTCTTTGATGCAGATGAGTAAAACTAGTTGTGCGTTAACTAAGCTTAGCGAGGCTGGACTTCCATATATATCGATTCTAACTGATCCTACAATGGGAGGAGTAAGTGCATCTTTTGCATGGCTTGGAGATGTAATTTTAACTGAACCTGGCTCTCTTATAGGATTTGCTGGACAAAGAGTTATAAAACAGACAATAGGGGCAGATCTTCCTGAAGGATTTCAAAGAGCAGAATTTTTGTTGGAGCATGGTTTGATTGATATGATAGTAAAAAGAGCTGATATGAAAAAAACTGTAGCAGATTTGTTAAGATTTTTTGATACAAACTATAAAAAAGGTGAGTTTGAGTTAAAAATTAAAGCTGCAGAAGAGTTGTAGTTGAAAATTAAAGTTTTTTCTATAGAGAAGAGTAGCAACAAACTGGTTGAAGAGATTGTAAAAGAGTATAAAAAAATGATTTCTAAATACTCCAACATAGAAGATGTCACACTTTTCAACAAGCAAATTGCTCAAGCTCAAAATAGAGGTGAAGTAGAAGCAAAGGCATCGTATACAAAAATTTATGAGCCTCGTTTACAAGGGTATAATGTAGTTTTAGATGTGAAAGGTGATGAGTTAGATAGTTTTGAATTTAGTAGGATTTTTGAAAACCATATAAATATAAATTTTTTTATAGCTGGAGCGTATGGTTTTGAAAAGTCCTTTATAGATAAGGCTCAAAAGGTTATAAGCCTAAGCAAGTTAACATTTGCTCACAAAATTGCAAAAATAGTTCTTTTTGAGCAGATATATAGAGGACTTTGTATAAAATCAAATCATCCATATCACAAGTAAGTGATTTGAGAATATTAAGGAAAATGTATGAGAGAGAGCGATTTAAAGTTTTTTGAAGAGTTACTTTTGGAAAGAAAAAATCAGATCGTAAAAAATATAGAGGATGCTAAAAAAGAGATTGCTGAGCTAAAGACTGATGATGTTGGAGATGAAGCTGATCACGCTTCAGTTAGCACAGATAGAATGATTGAACAAGCTATAAGTACACAGCAGCAAAAAGAGCTCTCAGAGATAAATTTTGCACTATCCAAAATAGGAAACGGTTCTTATGGAGTATGTGAAATGTGCGAAGAGGATATTAGTTTTCAAAGACTTAAAGTAAAACCTCATGCAAAATATTGTATAGTATGTAGAGAGATTATAGAAAAGCAAAATAAATTTTAATTAATGGAGAGGTTATCATGGGCATTAAAAGATATGTTGTTTTAACAACTATATATGTTTTGGCGGTGGGATTGTATGTATATAGCTTTATCAATGGTGAGTATACTTTGAATATTTCGAAGGTTTCCATTACGCTACCAGTAGCAATTTGGATTTTAGTACCAACAATTTTACTCTTTATTGCATCCTTTTTTCATATATCATACTATTCATTTAGAGATTTTTTACATAATCGTGCGCTAAAAAAAGATTTTGAAAATTATAAGAATCTATTTGGCAGTAAAATTTTATCTCAAAATGCCAAGTTAAACTTTAAAACAGATTGGTTTAAATTTGTCGCAAAAACCTTAGGTTTGACAGAGTTTAAAGAGAATAAAGAGATTCAAATTGATGATGAAAAAATAAATGAACATAGACAAATTAGAGAAAAAATTGAGAGTGGAGAAGTTGTAGATTTAAAGAAATATAGATTATCAAACGATAATCCACTTGTTGTAAAGAACAAACTAAACAGATTAAAAGAGGAACCAAAGTATGCCTCTGTAATTTTAAAAGAGTGTAAAGATATAGAGAGTGAGCTATGCAAAAAAGCATATTTTGAGTTTATTAAGTATGCATCATTTAGTGAAATTAAAAAGTTAGATTTCCCACCTTCAAAAGATATGTTTAGAGTTCTAATGGAGAGATATCTTGATGATAATGATAAGTTTGATATGCAATTATCTGAAATAGAAGAACTTCTTATGAAATTTAAAGCAAATAGAGAAGATTATTTAGAGTTAGCATATGAAATTAAGTCGAAATTAGAACCAGACGCACTTATAGCACTTTTTGAAAAATTGTACAATTCTGATGCACATGAAGAGGTGGCAGATGCTTATCTGTATGTTCTTTATGAGTTGCAAATGATAGATAGGATTAGGGAGATTTTAGAAAACTCTGATGATAATGAGTTTATAAAGTTTAAAACAATACTCTTTCTAAGAGATCATGGTAAAAATATAGATTGTAGACTCTTTTTAAAAGAGTAGTGTTTGCAAAAGGGCATAATAAATTTTAAAGAGGGTATTTTAGCTCTTGCCCCACTTGCAGGATTTAGTGATCTGCCTTTTAGAAGTGTTGTTAAAAAATTTGGAGCAGATTTGACTTTCAGTGAGATGCTTAGCTCCAATGCGCTAGTTTATAACTCAAAAAAAACTTTTAAAATGGTTGAAAAATCTCCAAATGAGACTCCGTATATAGTTCAAATTGCAGGAAGTGATTTGAATGTTATAAAGGGCGCAGTTGAGATTTTAAATGAAATGGATGAGATAGATGGGATAGATCTAAATTGTGGTTGTCCTGTCCCAAAAGTTGTCTCTCAAAATGCAGGCTCATCTTTACTTTTAAATCTACCTCACTTGAGAAAAATTTTAGAAACTATAAAAACTAATTCTAACAAAAGATATACGAGTGTGAAGGTTAGGGTTGGTTATCAAAATAAGATTCCACTTGATATAGCAAAAGCCCTGAGAGATAGTGGAGTTGATTTTGTAAGTGTGCATGGAAGAACTAGAAGTGGTGGCTATAAGGCTGAAGTTGATTATGAGGCAATAGCTACCATAAGAGAGAATTTAAATGTACCAGTGATTGCAAATGGCGATATAACAAGTTACGAGAAGGCTCAGATAGCCAAAAGCATTACTGGATGTAGTTCGCTTATGATTGGTAGAGGCGCCATAGGGAGACCTTGGATTTTTCATGAGATTAGATATGGAAAGCAGAGTGTAACTAAAGAGTTAAAAGCAAAGATTATACTTGAACATTTTGATAGCATGGTAGAATTTCACGGAGACTTTGGAGTAAACATGTTTAGAAAGCACCTTCATGTTTATTCTAAAGGATACAGCGAAGCAAGCAGCTTTAGAAATAAAATTAATACCATAACAGATTCTGCTAAGATGAGAGAAGAGATAGAGCTATTTTTTAATAACTGACCTTACGCACCATAAGCACACCTAGGTGATAAAAGTTGCATTCTAATGCAAGGAAGTATAGCAAAATTGTAGTTATTCTACTATGAAGCTATGCTGACGCAGCAGTAGGGTGCAAATTTTATCATCCTACGGACAGAATGATAAAGCACCATCTGCTTCGTTAGTTTA
>JALSLU010000118.1 GCA_026988125.1 Sulfurospirillum sp. | reverse complement strand
CCCTTAAAATCTCTTCTAAATCAACATCACCACCTTGAGAACTAGCAAAATCGTGGAAGTTTTGACCACCAAACATACTATCACCATACTTGTCATATTGAGCTTTTTTCTGCTCATCACTCAATATTTCATAAGCGGCATTTATCTCTTTAAATTTTTCCTCTGCATCTTTATCTTTATTTATATCTGGATGATACTTTCTAGCAAGCCTTCTATAGGCTTTTTTGATCTCATCCGCACTTGCATTTGGAGATACTCCTAGTGTATCATATAAACTCTTACTCATTCTACCACCTCATACTAAAAATTTTCTCACTAATCTTTTATAACGATTATACCATAAAAGTTTAGTCTATGTCAATCAACCTTTTTATATTTCATTTACTTAATATTAACTTAGATGCTATATAATTTCATTATTAAAATTATAAGGAGTTATATTATGAAAAAAACCATTTTAATTTCAACCATAACAGCAATCACACTTATAGCAGGAAGCATAGATATTCAAACTATGCCTGATAATGCAAAAAGAGTATATCCATCTAGCAAGAGTGTTATACTCTCGTACAACAATGCTATAAAAGAGGTAAAGCACAGCGTAGTTAACATTGCAACTACAAAAACGATAAAGCAAAACAACAAGCAGTTGAACCAAATGTTTAACCATCCATTCTTTAAAGATTTTTTTGGTCATAATTTTCAATATATGATGCCTAGAGAAAGAAAAACAAACTCTCTTGGCTCTGGAGTAATCATCTCTAAAGATGGCTATATTTTAACAAATAATCATGTTGTTGAAGATGCAGATGAAGTAATAGTTACATTAATTGGCAACTCTAAAGAATACAAAGCGAAAATCATCGGAACAGATCCAAAGACTGATCTTGCGGTTATAAAGATAGATGCAAAAAATCTAAAACCCGCTAAGTTTGGAAACTCAGACAATCTACTCGAAGGAGATATTGTTTTTGCAATAGGAAATCCCTTTGGTGTTGGTGAATCAATAACTCAAGGAATAGTTTCAGCTCTAAACAAAAGTGGTATAGGACTAAATCAGTATGAAAATTTTATTCAAACTGATGCTTCAATAAATCCAGGAAATAGTGGAGGAGCTTTAGTAGATAGCAGAGGTGCTTTAATTGGAATAAATAGTGCAATCCTTTCAAGAAGTGGTGGGAACAACGGTATAGGTTTTGCAATTCCATCAAATATGGCAAAAAGAGTAGCAACTGCCCTTATTGAAAAGGGGAAAATCGACAGAGGCTACTTAGGAGTTTCCATTACAGATTTGAACAGTGATTTAAAACAGGTTTACAAAAACAAATATGGTGCACTCATTTTAAATATAGAGAAAGACTCTCCTGCACAAAAAGCTGGATTAAAAAGAGGCGATCTAATTTTAGAAGTTAATGGCAAAAAGGTAAAAGATGCAAATGAATTGAAAAATACAATAGGTTCAATAAAGCCAGGAAAGAGTGTTAAAATAAAATATGAAAGAAATGCTAAAGAAAGAGTAACCAATGTTGTCTTAGCAAACTTAGACAAGAGTTTGAATTATGGTGAAAATACAGAGTATATTGATGGGCTTGAACTCGAAGAGCTAACAACTCTTACAAGAAAAAAATACCAAATTCCAGCACATATTAAGGGTGTACTAATTAGCAAAGTTAAACCAAACTCAAAAGCACAAAAAATTGGTTTCTTAGCAGGTGATATAATTGTTCAGGTTGATCAAACTAGCATAGAGAACTTTGAAGACTTACAAAATGCCTTAAAAAACAGGAAACCTAAAGTAGTTTTTGTCAATAGGAACGGCTACCATATTCCACTAGTTATAAAGTAAGATATGCTATAATCCTCTATCTCAAGTTAGTAGGTCAAATATGATAAATGTTTTGATGATAGAGGATGATTTAGAATTAGCAGAAATTTTAAGCGAATACTTAGAAAAGTTTGATATGAAGGTAAAAATTGTAGATGACCCATATATGGGTCTTTCTACTCTTAATATAGAAAGGTTTGATCTAATTATTTTGGATTTAACCCTACCTGGCATAGATGGACTTGAAGTATGCAAAGAGATACGAAAAGAGCACGATATTCCGATAATAATCTCATCTGCTAGACATGACCTAACAGATAAAGTAACAGCGCTAGATAACGGGGCGGATGATTATCTTCCTAAACCTTATAACCCAAGAGAACTACTAGCTAGAATTAAAAGTCTCCTTAGAAGACACAATAAAATTACCACAAATAAGCTTGATGAAATTATCAAAGAAAATGATTTAGTTTTGGATGAAAAATCAATGAGTATAAAATTTAAAGGTAAAGAGTTAAGCTTAACCAATGCAGAGTACGGAATATTAAGTTATCTTATGAAGAAAAATGGTGGTGTAGTTTCAAGAGAAGAGTTAATTTATAATGTTGATGCAATAAGCGAAGAGACTACAAATAAAAGCATAGATGTGATTATTGGAAGGATTAGAACTAAATTAGGTGAGGACTCAAAAAATCCAAAATATATTCACTCAGTCAGAGGTGTTGGATACAAATTTAAACAATGATAAAACCGCTTAAGATATCTCAATCATCTATCTACTACAGTATAACATTTATCTTTTTTATCTCGTTGGTGAGTATATTTTTTGCTTTATTATTTCTTCTTGAATATGATAAAAAAAACTATACTGAAAAATTAAACGAAAAATATACTATTATTGCTAGAGCAACTCTGTTTCATCTAAATAATTTTATAGATAAAAAAGAGTTTAAAGAGCAAATAAAAAACTTTAAACTTAGGAAGATTGAATCTGAAGAGATCAAAAAATATATCATTGAAAATTCAAAAATTATTCAAAAAATTCAAAGTAAAATCGGAAGTAGTGCCATTTTAAAATTCGAAAAGTATCACTATTTGCTAATTGAACACAAAAATAAAATTTTACTCTTTAAGGATGAAGATTTTCAACCTCACAGGTATGATGTAATCAAATCTATATTTGGTATAGTCTTTCTTATAATCATCACTGCATATATAATTACTATAAAAAAAATAAAGCCTCTTAGAAAACTCAAAAGAGAGATGGACAAATTTGCTCAAGGAAATTTAAATATAAATTGCTATAGAGATGGAGAGGATGAGATCTCTCAAGTTTCAAACTCTTTTGCAAATGCAGTCGAACAGATAAAAAAGTTAAATCATTCTAGACAACTATTTCTAAGAAACATTATGCATGAACTTAAAACACCAATCACAAAGGGAAGATTAAGTGCAGAGATGCTTGAAGAGAGCAAACAAAGAGAAAGACTCATAAATGTTTTTGAAAAACTAGAACTTCTCATAAATGAATTTGCTTCTATTGAGCAAATTACAAGCGGGTCTGGCTTAAACAACATTAAACCAGCAAGACTTATAGATATAATTGATGAATCTATAGACTTAGCCATGGTTCCACTAAATAGGGTAAACCTTAAAATTGATGAAAATTTAGTTTTAAATGTAGATTTTAGACTATTTACAACTGCTTTAAAAAATCTTATAGATAATGGTATAAAATATTCAATAGATAAATTTGTTATCATAGAGGCAACCAAGCAGGAGATATCTATAATTAGTAAAGGAAGCCCCCTTAGACAGCAATTAAAACATTACATTCAACCATTTACTCAAGAAAAAAACTCTCATCAAAGTTTTGGTTTAGGACTCTATATAGTTGACAATATAGCAAAAGCTCATAAGATTGAATTTAAATATAAACATAAAAATGGATTTAACTGGTTCTATTTTGATAAAATTGATACTTTATTACAAGGAGATACATAAGATGTCAGGTATAGTTTTTGATAAGAAAAATTTAGTTTCTCTTATAGATCATCAAATTGCACTATTAGAGAGATTTGGCTTACAAGAGGAAGCACCATTTTCAATCATTTACTTCTCTTTAAAGAAAAATGAGCAAATAGAGTGTATTAAAATTTTAAACAAAATTTTACGCAAAAGCGATGCCTTAGTTCAAGTAAAAAATAAATTTTTTATATTATTACCTGCTACAGATTGGAATGGAGCTGAAAAACTCTTAAATGGTATTCATGAGTTTCTATCTCAAGAAAATCAAGACAATATAGTAGTATATCCAGAAGATGGAAAGAGTGCAAAGAAACTATTAAAAAGTCTTTCAAAAATTGTTGAAAAAAACACTGGTAAAAAGCTACTCATTTCTTAAAACATCTAAGACATTTATCTTTGTAGCCCTATGAGCAGGATAAAATGATGAAAGAGTTACTATAATCAAGGCTCCAGTAATTATCATTGAAAAGTCAACTATGGATAGCTCAAGTGGTAGTTTGGAAGAGCCATAAACATCAGCAGGTAAATTTATAATATCAAATGATCCTAATATCCATAAAGAAGCTAATCCCAAAAGGACTCCAAAAATCATTCCCCCTCCACCTATAGCCATTCCCATATAAAAAAACGCTTTTTTAACCTCATCCTTGTAAACACCAAGCGAAAGCAAAAGTGCGATCTCTTTTCTTCTATTCATCACTGTCATTAGAAGTGAGCTTATAATGTTAAGTGAAGCTATGAGGATAATAAGCATCAAAACTATAAACAAAGCCCTCTTTTCAAGTGCTAAAGCAGCAAAAAAGTTTCCATTCATCTGCCACCAGCCAACTATGCTTAAGTGGTTTGGCAAAATTTTTCTAATTTTTTCTATATCTTTCATTGGAGTTTTGCTGTATATATGAATTCCATCATACTTACCCCAAGGATAACCTCTCAGAGTAGCTAAGCTTTCTAAAGTAGTATACATATAAAGCTTATCATAAGCAATAAGACCAGATTCAAACTGACCTCTATATTTAAATCTTTTCATTTTAGGAATTAATGAGAGTCCACCAGCATCTGCTTCAGTAAAAATCAATATAACCTTTTTACCATCTTCTAGAAAAAAACTATCTTTTATCTGTTTACCCACTATCAAATCATATTTAGAAAGTTTTAGTTCACCCACACCTTCTTTCAAAACACTATTTATCTCCAATTCCTTTTGAAAATCAACCCCAAAAAGGAGTCCACCCTCCATCTTTCTACCTCTTTTGATTATAACTTGTGAAGAGATATATGGACTAAATTTTAAATTTGGAAACTGCTTTTTAAGGTAGAGTAAATCATCTTTTGTAACTGAATCAAAACCATTAGAATGAACTGTTAGTGGATAATTCATAGTAAAGAGCTTTCTTTCAAACTCCTTATCAAATCCATTCATTATTGCCATTGCCACTATAAGTACCATTAACCCAACTGCTACTCCAAAAAATGCTAAAAACGCACTGATTGTTATAAAGGGTTGAGATTTATCAACCCTGAGGTACTTTTTTACTAAATAACTACTAATAGATTTTGACATATTTTATGCTAAGATTCCCTTTTTAGGACCACTCTTGCCACAGCACTGCTTATATTTCTTTCCACTACCACAAGGGCAAGGTGAATTTCTAGGAATTTTCTTTTCTACTATAGGCTCATTTTCTATGCTTTGATGCTCATACCTAATGCCCTGCTCACTCTCAGACTCCATTCTAGCAAGCATCTCCTCCATAGCTCTTCTCTCCTCTTCCTCTTTCTCATCTCTAAGTTGTACTAGGTGGAGTGTTTTTATGCTTTCAAATTTTATCTGATTTACAAGCTCCATAAAAAGATTGTAACTCTCTTTTTTATACTCAGTCAATGGATCTTTTTGATTGTAACCTCTAAGTCCAATTCCAGTTTTTAATATGTCCATCTGATAAAGATGATCTCTCCAAGCCTTATCAAGTACTTGTAGGTATAAAATTCTCTCTATCTCTTTTCTTTGCTCATCATCAACCACGCTCATCTTCTCATCATAAGCACTCTTTAGCTTATCATTTATGTACTCTAAAAGCTCACTGTAATCTTTATCTTTTAGCTCTTCAACATCTATCTCATGCATCATCTCAGATTTAAGGATAGAAGTCAATTTGTCTAAATTATACTCCTCTTTTACACTTCCTTCATAGATTTCTGAGCGAAACAAGAGGTCTGCTACATACTCTCTTCTAACTTCGTTTACCTTTTCATCTATATCATAATTAGGATCTAAAAGATTATCTCTAAAGGCATATATAGTTTTTCTCTGCTCATTTGCAACATCATCATACTCTAAGAGGTGCTTTCTTGATTCAAAGTGCATCTGCTCTACTTTCTTTTGTGCATTCTCAACAGCCCTTGTTACCATCTTTGACTCTATATGCTCACCCTCTTCTATTCCGAGTCTATTCATAATATTTTTTATCTTATCACTTCCAAAGATTCTAAGAAGATTATCTTCTAGGCTCAGATAAAATCTACTCTCCCCCGGATCACCCTGACGACCTGCTCTTCCTCTTAACTGATTGTCTATCCTTCTACTCTCATGCCTCTCGGTTCCTATTATGTAAAGACCGCCTAGTTTTTTTATCTCATCATCTATCTTAATATCAACACCACGACCAGCCATATTTGTAGCAATCGTTACGGCTCCCTTTTTACCCGCATCCATAATGATTTGAGCCTCTTTTTCATGGTTCTTTGCATTTAAAACTGAGTGTGGAACTTTCTCTTTTTTCAATAAACTATGAAGCTCTTCACTCTTTTCAATCGAAGCCGTACCAACTAAAACTGGCTGACCCTTCTTGTGTCTAGCTTTTATATCTTTTATAACTGCATCAAACTTCTCTTTTTCAGTCTTGTAGATTAAATCATTTTGATCCTTTCTAATCATTGGAAGATTTGTAGGAATCGAAATAACATCAAGGTTGTATATCTGAGCAAACTCAGTAGCCTCAGTCTGAGCGGTTCCTGTCATACCAGCTAATTTTTTATACTGTCTAAAGTAGTTCTGAAAGGTTATATCTGCCAAAGTTTGAGACTCCTCTTTAATCTCAACACCCTCTTTAGCTTCAAGTGCCTGATGAAGCCCTTCACTAAACCTTCTACCCTCGCTTAGTCTTCCTGTAAACTCATCAACTATGATTATCTCACCATCTTTGACAACATAATCAACATCTTTTTCAAAAAGGTATCTAGCCTTTAGGGCTTGGTCTAAATGGTGAGCCAAAACTGCATTTTCCATACTGTAGAGGTTATCAACTCCAAATAGCTTTTCAGCGTTCTCATTTCCCTCTTCAGTTAAACTGACTGTTCTATTTTTCTCATCTACCGTAAAGTCTTTATCTTTAACCAGTTTTTGAGCCACAAGATCAGCCTTTTTATAACCATCTAAAGTCCTATCTGTTGGTCCAGAGATTATAAGAGGAGTTCTAGCTTCATCTATCAAGATTGAGTCAACCTCATCTACTATGGCAAAATTATGGCTTCTTTGCATCTTTTCACTTGAAGAGTATCTCATATTGTCTCTTAGAAAATCAAAACCAAACTCATTATTTGTACCATAGGTTATATCCGCATCATACTGAGCCTTTCTATCATCCTCGCTATCAGCTGTTATAATTCCCACACTAAGACCTAAAAAGTTATAGATTGCAGACATCTCAGTCGCATCTCTTCTAGCAAGGTAGTCATTGACTGTTACTACATGTACACCCTCTCCCGTCATAGCATTTAAAACAACAGCTAGGGTTGCTACAAGAGTTTTACCCTCTCCTGTTTTCATCTCCGCAATCTTGCCATCGTGAAGTACCATACCACCAATCATTTGAACATCAAAGTGGCGCATACCAGTGGTTCTCTTACTAGCCTCTCTTGTTATGGCAAATACATCGTATAAAACATCATCTAAGGTTTTCTTACCCTCTTTTACCTCTTGCTTGAAATCCTCAAAAGATGCTTTAAGCTCCTCATCGCTCATCTTCTCATACTTCTGCTCAAGAGCGTTTATCTTTTTGACTCTAGCTTTATATTTTTTCACTATCCTATCATTTTGTGTACCAAATACTTTTTTAACTATACCTAACATGTAGCTTTTACCTTTATATAAATATATTAGACAAGATTTTATCATATTTTTACTATTTATTTGCTAAAACTATATATACAAAACTATTTTAGGAAAATTATGAAATCTATAATCTTTATTATCTTAACAATTAACCTCGCTTTTAGTGCAGTTTTTGACTTCAAAACAATAAGTAGTAATTTTATCCAAACAATAACAAATGAGGAAAAATCAAAAATTATTTATGAGGGAAAATTTTGGGCAACAAGTGATGCAAAAGCACTTTGGATATATAAAAAACCTGTAGAAAAAAAAATCTACTTCAACAAAAATAGAGTAGTGATTTTAGAGCCTGAACTAGAACAAGCTATCATTACAAACTTAAAACATACCCCAAATTTAACAGAGATTTTAAAAAATTCAAAAAAAATTTCAAATAATATTTTTGAAGCTATCTACGAAGATATAACCTATAAAATAGAGTTGAAAAATGGAACTATTGAAAAAATTTTTTATGAAGACAAACTTGCAAATGAAGTTGTTATCAAATTTTTTAACCAACAAACCAACCTTTTTTTAGATGAAAAGCTATTTGTACCAAAAATTCCAAATTACTATGATATAATCGCCCAATAAAGGACTAAAATGCAATCAACAACAAAACAATTTTTAATCATAGCCTCTTTTATGATGGCACTAAGTATTTCTATTGGAGCATTTGGAGCTCATGGTTTAAAACCATACTTAGACACCTATGGAGAGATTATATATAACAAAGGGGTTAACTACTCTTTTTATAATACGCTTGGACTATTTGCTATAGCTTTTATAACTACACTCATACCAAACTCAACAAAAGTTACAAAAGGTTTTTGGGCTGTTTTTGCAGGAACCATTATATTTTCTTTTTCACTCTATATACTAGCATTAACCAAAATACTTTGGTTAGGAGCCATAACTCCTATAGGAGGCACACTAATGATTCTAGGCTGGGTATTGGTTATGGTTGGGGTTTATAGAGAAAAAATCTAGCGTTTTATATAACCCTCTTTTTCTAGTCTCTTTATGATTATGTCAGCTGTGGGAGTTTCTAGAACATTTAATTTAAGTATGTAAACACTATCTATATCTATTTGGTATTTGTTTTTGGCATAATTCATTAAAGCAGTTTTAAACGCCTCTTTGCCCTTTGACATCACTAAATCTTCAGCATAGAAACTTCCTATAACAACATTTAGAGTATCTATGATCTTAAAGTCATACTCTTTAACATCTCTCCCTTCAAAAACTAAGGAGGCCTCAACATTCACCATATCATTTTTCAATTTTGAAAAAACTGTAACATCAAATTCTGAAACTCTCAAAGTTTCTTCAGCACCTAAAAAAGATAAAATTAGACATAAAATAATTAAAACTTTACGCATCTATATCCACCACACTAACCCCTAAAGAAGCCAATTTCTTATCTACAGCCTCTAAAGCTTTTTCTATAGTCTTATAACTAATCTCAGGGAGTTTGCCTCCCCAAAGTTTCTCAGCCTCATCAAAACCTCTCAAAATTCCTTCCCTTCCAGCTCTTAACATACTAACATCATCCCTAGCTCCTTTTAAAACAAAATCTGCAATCCTATCAGAAGTTTTATCTATGCCAAAAAAACCATCTTTGCCAAACAACTCTTTTGCCTCATTTTGAGTCAAGTCCTTTATAGCCTTGCCTTCATAACCTATATCCTTTAGTGAAAAAGTTTCAACCTGCAAAGATATCTGCTCTTTAGATTCTAATGAAATCTTTAACTGATACCCAGCCAAATAAGCATCTGTTATATCTCTAGCTCGAAGTTTATCACCCTCTTTAAGCTCTTTTTTTACACCTATACTAATACCCTCATAGCTACCTTTTAAAAATGAATTATTTACTTGCATGATCTCTCTCCTTTAAAACAAGATCGTCAAATTTGAAATAAATCTTTACTCTCTTCAATTCTATCTATCTTTGCTCTTTCATAAAACTCTCTTACTCTATAAGAGACCAAAACACACCTTTTTAAATGGTTTGAAAAGTTTTGATAACTATATTCAAGAAGTAGATTTTTAGGATCTTTTGCCCTACTGATTGCTACATAAAATTGTGATTTTTCAAAGATATTATCAATGTTGCAAACCAAAGAATCTATGCTCATTCCTTGAGATTTATGTATAGTAATAGCATATGCCAACTTCAAAGGGAATTGCTCTATAGTTACTAAAGGAATCTCTTCTATCTCGCCATTTAAAACCATACTCTCGCTTAGAGTAAACTCTACTCTCTTGACTCTAACACAACAGCCGTCACTTTTTTTGACTACTACCTCATCCTCATCTATGCTAAACACTTCTCCTCTCTCGCCATTGTAGTAACTTCCCCATTTATTGGTACAAAAAAGAACACTAGCCCCAACTTTCAAAACTAGCTCACTCGAAACTGGCAAATTTCTCTTCCAACTCTCAATTCTCTTTACATGTAAAGACTCTACAAGCAACTTCTCTTTTGCTTTTAAAACTACAGGATCAGCTCCTAACTCTGATAATTTTTTTGAGTTTGTTGTGTCTGCTTTTTTATTTGTACCATATAGTATGGTGGGGTTTTGCTCTATTACATGTAGGTTCTTTCTTAAAGCTTCTAAATAATCTATTATTTTTTGATTTATATCTCCTACTCTTATGCTATTTAAAACCTCAAAAAACTCCTCATCAGTTGTTCTTTTAGTTTTAGTAAGCTCCACAATATATGGCTCAAAATAGTCCCAAGATGGACTTTCAAAAGCAAACTCTCCGTAATCAAATAGTGAATTTATCTCTTTTTTTTGCTTAATTGGTGGTAGTTGATAAAAGTCGCCTACAAACATAACGCTACCTTCAAATCCGCCATTTTGAAGTCTGTATTGTATCATCTCCATCAAATTTGGACTAACCATGCTTATCTCATCTATGATGAGTAGGTCTGCTTTTTGTAAAATCTTATTTAGCTCTTTTACTCTTTGTTTTGTGTACCTATCATTTTTTTTCATTTGGGCTAAATCATTTGCTATACCAAAGCAAAAAAAGCTATGGATTGTGTGACCGCCTACATTTACAGCACTAACTCCTGTACTTCCAAGAACAACAACCTGTTTTTGCTCTTTTCTTAACTCTTCAATGAGTTTTGAAGTTAGATAACTCTTGCCAACACCAGCCCCGCCAGTTAGTAAAAGATTGTTGATTTTTAAAATTTCTCTAATTTTTTTTAAATTTTGCATTTAACATTATACCACAAAGGCTTTTTAGGATATAATTTAGATTCAACTCTCAAATCAAAAAGGAGAGACACATGCCAAAGAGATATAACCTACTCCCACTCGCTCTTTTTTTGCTAGTGAAAAGCTTCATTCTACACGCAAAAGAGTTTAAAATATTGGCCCCAAAAAATTACCAAAATCAAAAAAATATTACTGTGATGTTTAAAATAAAGACCTCAAAACAAAATAGCTTTGTTAGAGCTTATCCATCTATAGTAGCTCTAAAAGATAATAAGCTAATCTTTGAAGACAACTCCACACTAACTTATAGTGACTCTAAAGAGAGAACTTTTAAAGAAAAATTAAAAAACCCAACCCCAAAAGATATGCTTAGCATTGCATACAAACCATCTATCAAGATAACGCCTCCTACAAAAAATGATGATTCAGGAAGGTTTAGAAATGAAAAACTATTTAAAAAACTATATGGTAAAAATAAAGCAGAAATTGAAAAAAATCTAACAAAACTAACTTGGCTAGATGGCTCAACCATATACTTCAACAAAAGACAAAATGCCTTAAAACAGCTTCAGAAAGTTATAGATGAACTTAAAACTCTACCTAGTGAGTATAAAAAGTTTTTAAGCCCAATAGGAGGAGCATTTTACTACCGTTACATAAAAGACACCGAAAGATTAAGCACCCACAGTTTTGCTATAGCGATTGATCTAAATGTTGCAAACTCAAGCTACTGGAAGTGGGATAAAACATACAGATACAAAAACAAACTACCTTTGAAAATTGTAGAAATCTTTGAAAAGTATGGATTTATATGGGGAGGCAGATGGTACCACTACGATACCATGCACTTTGAGTATAGACCTGAGCTGTTTGAGAGTATTGATTAGCTACATCTGCTCCAAGTAGCTCTTATATTTTAACTCGCCAAGTTTTTTAGACTTCTTCTCTACCTCTTCTTGCATTGAGTTTTTATAGCTACTGATTCTATCTCTTAGCTTTTTATCACTTGAGCCTACTATTTGACAAGCGAGTATGCCTGCATTTTTAGCTCCATTTATGGCTACAGTTGCAACAGGCACGCCTCCGGGCATCTGCACGATTGAGAGTAGTGAGTCTAGTCCATCTAGTGATTTTGTTTTAACCGGTACCCCAATGACTGGAAGTGGAGTCATAGAAGCCACCATGCCCGGAAGGTGTGCCGCTCCTCCAGCTCCGGCGATTATGACTTTTAGACCTCTTTTTTCTGCACTTTTTGCATACTCTACCAACTTTTGAGGAGTTCTGTGAGCCGAGACTATATCTACCTCGCACTCTACGCCAAACTGCTCACACATCTCTATGGCATCTCTCATAACAGGCAGGTCTGAATCGCTTCCCATAATTATCCCTACTAAAACTTTACTCATATCTTTTTACTCCCTTTTACTTTTAGTGTTTTACTAGCTTGTTCTGCTTTTTTTAGAGCATTTTTTACGCTCTCGTCTAAGATTGTCATATGTCCCATCTTTCTAAATGGTTTGGTCTTATCTTTTCCATAAAAATGAAACGATAGCTCCTCTATTGCTAAAGTCTCTTTTAAACCCTCCAAGATTGGCTCACCCTCATAGCCCTCCTCTCCAAGAATGTTTATCATCACTGCTGGAGTTATGAGTCTAGTTGAGCCAAGTGGCAGATTTGTAACTGCTCTTATGACTTGCTCAAACTGTGAAGTAGCACATGCTTCAACTGTTAGATGACCGGAGTTGTGTGGTCTTGGAGCTATCTCGTTAACTAAAATCTCTCCATCTTTACTCAAAAAAAGCTCAACTGCAAAAATCCCAACACCCTCAAATGCCTCAACCGCTCTTTTTGAGACCTCCAAAGCAGTCTGCTCCACATCCTTTTCAATAAAAGCTGGAACTACTACACTATCACAAATGTTCACCCTCTCATCAAAAAGCATCTCAACTACAGGGTAGCTCCTTGTCTCTCCTTGAGAATTTCTAGCTACAATTACTGCTAACTCTTTATCAATCTCAACCATCTCCTCTATAAAACTTTCACTCTTTATAGCCATAGACTCTACATCTTCTAAAGATTTTAAAACAACAACCCCTCTTCCATCATACCCGCCTCTTTTTGCCTTTTGTACCACAGGAAACCCAAAAGCACTCAAATCCTTGGTTGATTTTACCTCTTTATACTTTGGAACTCTTATCCCCATCTTATCTAGTAATTTTTTTTGCTCATACTTGTTTTGAATCTTTTCTAAAACATAAGGGGATGGGTGGATTATGTATCCGCTATCTTCAAGCTCTTTTAAAATCTCAGTGTCAATGTTTTCAAGCTCAAAAGTTGTAACATCACTACTTCTTACAAGCTCCTCTATCTTTTGCTTATCAAAAAAACTACCAACTATCTGTCTATCTGATACCTGAGCTGCTGGAGAGTTTGAAGTTGGATCTAATATGGTTACATAAAAACCCATCTTCTTTGCCATCTGAGACATAATCTTGCCTAACTGTCCACCACCTATAATGCCTAATTTTAATTTAGAATAGTCAAGTTTTTCATACATCTTTTAAACCCTTTATAACTTCTATAAATCTATCACCATACCTCTTGAGTTTAACTTCACCCACACCATTTACTGCCAAAAACTCCTCTTTTGTTTTTGGTAAAAGTCTGCTAAACTCACTCAAAGTTTTATCGCTAAATACAATATAAGCAGGAATCTGCTCCTCATCAGCTATCTCTTTTCTAAGTCTTTTTAACTCTGGGTGTATTTTAACATCAACTTCTTTTATACTCTCTTTGATAGAGATTTTTTTCATAGCACTGTATCTGTCTTCATCTATCTCAATCTTCTCTCTTTTTTTCAAAATATCGGCTCCAACTTGAGTTAGCAAAAGATTCTTATACTCACCCCTAACAATTGCACCCAAATCAAATAGCCTCTCAATCACAGCCTCTAACTCTTTTTTACTAAACTCCTTAGCAATCCCATAAACTGAAAGTTTTTCATGTCTATTTTGTCTTATTTTTTCACTTTTTGAGCCTCTTAAGAGATCTATAATGTAGCTCTGCCCAAACCTCTGCTCGCTTCTGTAGATGGCTGAGAGAACCATAAGAGATGCTCTAGTTATGTCTATCTTTTTTACTTCATCTTTTGTGCAGTTATCACAATGACTCTCGCATCTTTTTATATTGTCTCCAAAATACTCAGCGATAAATTGATGCCTACACTTTGAGCTAATCGCAAAGCTATACATCGTATCTAACTTTTTATAAGCAACACTTCTATATACCTCATTGTCAATCTGCTTTACAAACTCCCTTTTAGAGATTTCATCTGAGCTATTAAAGAGCAATAGCGCTTCGCTAAAGAGTCCATCTCTTCCTGCTCTTCCTACTTCTTGATAATACCCCTCTAAACTCTTTGGCAATGAGGTGTGTATGACAAATCGTATATTGCTCTTATCTATGCCCATGCCAAAGGCTATAGTAGCTACAACTATATCGACCTCATCATTTATAAACTTTTTGTAGGTTTGACTTCTTAGCTCATTTGAAAGCCCCGCATGGTAACAAAGTGCCAAATAGCCCTTTTTGTTTAAAAAATCTGCCACTCTTTGGCTCTCATTTCTTGAAAAAGTATAGATTATGCCACTGTCTCCCCTATATTTTTCCAAAAAGTGTAAAATCTGCTCATACCCCTTAGAGACTCTTCTTTTTACATTTAAAAGCAAATTATCTCTAAAGATAGTCCCTTTTAGTACAAACGGATTTGTTAAATTTAGCGCCTTTTGTATATCTTGTGCAACTTTGGGTGTAGCAGTTGCCGTAAAAGCTGAGATGGGAGTGTTAGGAAATTTTTGTTTTAAGAGTCCTAACTTTCTATAATCTTCTCTAAACTCATGCCCCCACTCACTAACGCAGTGTGCTTCATCTACAACAAAAAAAGAGACATTTATGGACTCAAGTAGCTCTAAAAATCTTTGCGACCTAAATCTCTCAGGAGCAACATAAAGAAGCTTAATCTCCTCTTTGTATAGACTCTCATAAATGCTTTGTTCATTCTTGGAAGCACTAGAGAGCATAACAGCACTTATACCCCTATCGACCAACGCCTTTACCTGATCTTGCATAAGTGCAATCAAAGGAGATACAACCACGCACACCCCCTCCTTTAGAAGTGCTGGGAGTTGATAGCAAAGAGATTTCCCCCCGCCTGTGGGCAAAATCAAGAATGTATCCTCACCCCTTAAGATCGCCTCTATGGTCTCCTTTTGAAACTCTCTAAACTCTTTGTAACCAAAGTACCTGCTTAAAAACTCTCTCATCTACTCTAACAAGGCCTTATCATCTTCAAAATCAACCCTCTCAATCTTCTCAAACTCGCTTGTTATCTTTTGGGTTGAAATGTTTATCTCTTTTACATCTTTATGGACTGTATCTATATGCTTTGAGAGATTATCCCATCTTTTTTTGTATAACCTAAAATTGTTAGAGAGCTTTCTTAACTCCTCTTGGATTTTCTTGGCTTGCTCTTGAGTCTTTATATCTCGCACAATGGCGGTTATAGTTGTTAGAAGTGCCATAAGAGTTGTTGGAGAGGCTATCCAAACCCCTCTTTTTCTTCCATACTCAATCAAATCTTCATGATAGGCATTAATCTCGGCAAATATAGCCTCAGCTGGCAAAAACAAGATTGCCATATCCGCTGTTGTCCCTTTGATGATATATTTTGAGCTTATGTCGTTTATATGTTTTTTTATATTTTGTTTAAATTCACTTGCAAAGGAGCTATCTTGAGTCATTTTAGTAAAGTTCTCCAAAGGAAACTTCGCATCAATAGCAACCAATCCCAAAGGCTTAGGTGCTTTTATAACTGCATCGGCTATGACTCCGCCCTCAAAAGTGTATTGGAGGTCATAAAGATCTCTTTTTTCTCCAAAAATTGAGCTTAAGATACTATTTAGCTGAACCTCACCAAAGATTCCTCTTGTCTTTTTATCCGTCAAAACACCTTGCAAAGATGTAACCTCGCTACTAAGAGACTCAATCTTCTTTTGAGCTTCGCCAATTTTGGCAATTCCTACTATGATGTCTTTAAATGTCTTGTCTATATCTTCAAAACCCTTTGAGAGCCTCTCTTCAACCTTTTCATTTATCTTTGCTAACTTCTCTTCAACCTTCTGAGTAAGTTTTTCTATATCTTGTGAGCTCTTTTTGCTTATCTGCGTACTCATCTCAAATAAGGACTTTTGGACACTAGCTTTTAAAATCTCGTTAGATTCTAAAATCTTAGCAAACAATTCACTGTTTTTCTCGACTTTCAAAGCTGTATCTTTTGAGCTTTGTACAAGAGTTTTTTCAATCTCTTTGCTCATATCGAAGAGTGATTTTTGTAAGTTTGATTTTAGCACTTCATTAGATTCTAAAATCCTAGCAAACAGCTCACTATTTTTCTCAACCTTTTGGGCTGTATCTTTTGAGCTATCCATAAGAGTCTTTTCTATCTCATTAATCTTTTCAAACAAAAACTCTCTTTGAGCTACATATAGAGATTTTATCTGCCATATTACAACAGCACTACTAACTCCAATGGCTCCTACTATACTAACTAGCAACAATATACTATCTATACTCACTCTTTTACCTCCAAAGCCATCTTTACAGCCTCTTTTGCATGTATGCTTGTTGTATCGAAAACTTTAATCTCTAAATCTTTTTGTGAAATCAACATTCCAATCTCAGTACAACCAAGTATAACACCCTCTATATCCTCAAGCCTATCAATAATCTCTAAAAACCTCATCTTAGAGCAACTCTTCACCTTGCCTAAACACAACTCTTCATAGATAATTTTATGAACAACATCCATATCTTCTTCATTTGGTACAGCAACCTCAAGCCCCTCTTCTTTTAAAATACCTTTATAAAAATCTTCACTCATTGTAAACTTTGTTCCTAAAAGTCCTACTTTTTTAATCTTCTCTTTTTTAATCTCATCTGCAGTAGCTTTTGCAATGTGTAAAAACTCTATATCCACTCTACTTTTAATCTTTGGAAGAAGTTTATGCATAGTATTGGTACAAATCAAAATAAAATCTGCCCCAGCTTTTTTTAGGCTTATTGCTCCCTCCTCCAAGAGTTTTGAAGCCTCATCCCAATTGCCTTCGTACTGTAGTTTTTCAATCTCTTCAAAATTTAGTGTATAAAGTATGGATTTTGCATTATTTTGTCCACCTAAAAGCTCATTTGTATATCTATTTATAATCTTATAATAATTTAAACTAGACTCCCAGCTCATTCCTCCAAGCAAACCAATAGTTTTCAAAATTCTATCCTTTTAAATTTTTATATTTTATAACTGACCTTACGCACTATAAGCACGCCTAGGTGATAAAAGTTGTACTCTAATGCAAGGAAGTATAGCAAAATTGTAGTTATTCTACTATGAAGCTATGCTGACGCAGCAGTAGGGTGCAAATTTTATCATCCTACGGACAGAATGATAAAGCACCATCTGCTTCGTTAGTTTACTTTCACTGTAGCTTTGGCTACGCTAAAAGTAAACTGCCTTGCATATAGTGCTTTCTCATTCTGCCTAGGTGTGTTTATAGTGCGTAAGGTCAGTTATAACACTATACAAAACCGGCAAATAAAACAGATTCAAAATTGTAGCAAATGCCAAACCAAAACCAAGAGAGATTGCCATAGGTTGTAATATTACTGCTTGACCTGAGGCAAAAAAGATTAAAGAGGAGAGTCCTAGTATGGTTGTTAGAGATGTTAGCATAATGGGCCTGAGTCTTCTTGTTGCAAACTCTACCAACTCATCTATATTTTTAGCCCTTTTTATAAAATCCATAATAATTATACCATCATTTACCACAACTCCACTAAGTCCTACTATGCCTAAAAGTCCCGGCATTGTTAAATTTATACCCATTACCAAATGTCCTACCAAAACTCCTAAAAGGGATAATGGTATGGTAGTTAAAAGAACTAAACTTAAAAGTATAGAATCAAACATCCAAACTAAAGCTATAAAGATAAGAAAAAGAGCAATTATCCCAGCTTCGGCCATCTCTTTTTGTATCTTTTTATTCTCTTTTTGCTCCCCCTTAATGTAAACTTTTAAGCCCTCTTTTTTAAACCTTTGCAAAGTTGGCTCAACCATCTTTAAAAGCTCACTAGAAGTAATCTTCTCTTTGTCTAATGAAGCAAAAACCGAGCTGACTCTTACACCATTATCTTTATATATATCTGCATATCCATCTTTGTAGTTAAAGTTGACAACCTCTTTTAGAAATACTTTTTTTGCACTATTAGGAACACTTACATAGAAATTTTCTAAAGAGGAGAGTCTATCTTTTAACCTGTCTTGAGAGCGAATTTTTATAAGCTCTCCATTGTAAAACATTTTGGATATTTCTGACTTGAAAAAGTATGGACGAAGGATGCTTGAGATGTATTTTTCGCTAAATCCCAACATCTCACCATAACGATTTACCTCAAGTTTTAACTCCTTTTTTCCAGGTTTTAAATCATTGTCACAATTATATACTCCGTTGATTGATTTTAATTTTTTAGTCAATTCATCTATAGCATCTCTTAATTTTTCACTATCTCCACTAAGTGCGATCTCTACATCGCTACTAACTATACCCGCCCCTGGTACTATAGCTTTAAACTCTTCAAACTCTCCACTATGCGCCAAATCATAAGTTATCTTTTTAATCTCTTTTAAAATCTCTTTTGAACTTCTTTGTCTCTTCATATTTGAATCATCATACTCTGGTGATAGGTATGGATTTATATATTTATTGAAAAAATTTTCTGGTTTTCTATCTCTTAGGTCTATAAAGATATGAAAATTATTTTCCCCCAAGTGTGGTTTGTACTTTGCATCCAACATAAAGCCACTAACACTAGCAATTGAACTTACCTCATCTTTTGGCAATTTTTCTAATAAAATCTTCTCAATCTTGGTCACTATCTTTTGAGTATCTTTTAGCTCACTATTTATGTTTACCTTTCCGCTAATATATATCTGAGTAGTGTCAAAATCTGGAAATAGTTGAAATTTACTATTTTTAAGCATATAACTAATAAGCGTTATAGTTAAAACCAAAAAGAGAGTAAGAGTTATTTTTTTGTAAGCTACTAAAAATTTTAAAACTTTTGAATAAACTCCATTTAAAATTATCCACAAAGATTCATTTTTTTTCTTCTGTGTTTTTACTTTCAAAAAGTCTTTTGCATGTAGGGGTAAAAAATAGAATGCTTCAAATAGTGAACTTAAAAGTAGTATGGAGATCATTATAGGTAAAATTTTCATAAATACGCCCATCTCCCCACTCATTATAAGCAGTGGCAAAAAAGCAAATATAGTCGTAGCAGTAGCAGTAAGAACCGCAGGAAACATCTCGGTAGCTCCATTGATTGCTGCATCTCTTGGAGAGTCTCCGTTTTCTAAGTGTCTGTAGATATTTTCTGCTACCACTATGGCTTCATCAACTAGCATTCCAAGAGCTATTAGTGCTCCTAAAAGTGAGAGCATATTTAGACTATATCCAAATATCTCCATCCAAATTAGCCCAATCATAAAACTAACAGGGATCCCAAGACTAACCACAAAAGCTATCCTTCCGCTAACAAATACCCAAACTGAAAATCCTACCAAAATGAGTCCAAAAATTATGTTTGATATTACTGTATTTAATCTATTTCGTATCCATATAGAAGAGTCCGAGTAAGTTTGAAAAGTAATGTTGGGGTAGTGCTTGTCAAACTCCTTTAAAATCAATTTTATCTCTTTAACAAGAGCTATGGCATTTCCATTTTTTGCTTTATTTATGCTTATTGAGAGATTTGGTTTGCCGTTAAAATGAGACAACTGATCTGTATCTTCATAGCCAAACTGTGCTGTTGCCACATCTTTTAGATGTATCTTTTTGCCTCTTATGTCTAGAGTTGTATCTTCTAGTTTATTTAAATTTATCTGCCCTCCCATTGTGCTAACATAGAGGTGAGCACCTTTTTGTTTTATAACTCCTGCTGGAAAAATATCACTAAGTTTTGAAAGAGCATCTACAAACTCCAAAGCACCAATGCCATAAGCTTTTAATTTTTGATGATCTATCTTAAAAAGGAGCTCCTTGTCGCTATCACCCCTTATGGTGATATCGCTTAGATTTTCTATCTTGCTAAGTCTTGATTTTAGCTCATTTGAAACTTTTAACATCTGCTCTTTTGAAGCACTGCTACTAGCAATTGCAATGGAAATCAAAGGGTAGTTCATCTTCATAATTTTAGCTATAGGCTCACTCATATCGCTTGGAAAGTCACTTTTTTTAGAGCTTATAACATCTTTTACATCATCTAAAACTTCACTTTTAGAGACTCCATCTTTTAGGTAAAGAGTTATGCTAAAAAATCCACTTCTTATGTTGCTCTCAATCCTATCTATGCCATTTAAATTTACAACATCATCCTCTATCGGCTTAACTGCCATCTTATCTAGAGTATCTGGACTTGCACCAACATAACTACCTGTTATAGAGATGGAGTCTAAATTAGAGGGTGGAAATATCTCTTTTGGAATGTTTTTATAGGCAAAAAAACCCATAACAAAAAGAAAAACCAAAAAAATATGATTTAGTATGCTCTTATCTACAGCAAACTCTATAAACTTTTTTATCACTTTTTACTTTTCCTCTATCTCAATAAATACCGAATCCAACACCTGATTTTTAAATCTTATAGACTCCAACTTTTGTTTTAAGATTCTATTCTCTTCACTCAAAACCTCATATTGGGAGTGTAGTTTGCTTATATCTCTACTTATGTAGTAGATTTGATTTTTTATATAGATTTTTGGAAGGATTATCAAAAAAGCAACGAGCATAGTTAGATAAACTAGCATTAAAAACTTAAACTCTATGTTTTGTTCTTTGTTTTGCTCTTTATCCCAATCTTCTAAAAGTCTTTTTTTATCGCTCATCTATTTTAAAAACCCTCATTTTTGAGCTTCTACTTCTTGGATTTAGTTTTAACTCCTCTTTTGAAGGAACTATAGGCTTTTTAGTAACTACTTTACCAATAGAGTGATTATTTCCACACTCACACTTCATAACTCCTGGCATACATCTACAATTTTCAGCCCAAAATTTAAATGTCTTTTTAACAATCCTATCTTCGAGTGAATGAAAAGAGATGATCGCTACTAAACAATTCTCTAACTTAGAGCTATAAATCGACTCTAAGAGTTCACTTAGCTCTCCTAACTCATCATTTACCTCTATGCGTATAGCTTGAAAAGGAAGAGTTGCGGGGTGTATCTTTGGTTTTCCGCCAATCTTTTTAAAAGCTTCGGCTAACTCTTTTGCACTTTTAAATGGCCTATTTTCCACTACAAGCTTTGCTGCTCTTTTATAGTCTCTCATCTGACCATACTCTCTAAAAATCTCTTCAAGCTCCTCCAAAGAGTAGCCATTTACAACCTCGCTTGCACTAAGACTTGAGTTTGGATTCATCCTCATATCCAAAGTGGGACTAAAAAAACCAAACCCTCTCTCTTTTTTATCCAATTGCAAAGATGAAACCCCAATGTCTGCCAAGATGCCTCTTATGGGCAGATACTCATGCTTTTTTACAACTGTTGAAAACCTGGCATTTTCAAAAATAACTCTATCACAAAACTTAGCCAATCTTTTTTTGCTAAATTCTATTGCCTCTTTGTCTTGGTCGCAACAGATTAGCTTTACATCTCTGTTTTGCTCCAAAAGAGCCTCGCTATGCCCACCATACCCAACTGTACAATCAACAATATAGCCATCTTTACACTCTTTAAAAACCTCTTTTACCTCTTCAAGCAAAACTGGTTTATGCGGTATATTCAAATCTTTTCCTAATTTTTTTGTTATAATAACAGATAAACAAACAAAAAAAGGTTAAATCTTGCAAAAATATCTTCTAAACGATTTAAAAAATATCTCACTCTCTATGTTTAGGAAAGATTTTATTGGTATTTTTCATGGAGCACTCTCTGCAAAAGTAGAAAACAATAGATTTATAATTAACAAAAAAGATGCAATTTTTGATGATATTAGTGAAAAAGATTTTATAGAACTATACTCTAAAAAAGATTATAGATGGAATGAGGCAAGTATAGATGCACAGATCCATCTAAATATTTATAAAAATATTAGTGAAGCAAAGTATATATGCTATGCTATGCCACCCTTTACCACATCTTACTCTTTAGTTCATAATGAAATCATTCCTAAAGACTATTTTGGTTCGATTACTTTTGGCAATATAGAGGTTTATGATACAAAGCAATTTGAAGATTGGTATGAAAGAGCTGAAATAGAGATATATAGGTACTTAAAGAAGGAAACTTCTACTGGGATAATAGTTCTTAAAGGGTATGGTATATATGCATACGATAGAAATATCCATAAACTTGCAAAAAAGATTGCGCTTTTAGAAAATAGCTGCAAGTTACTCTACTATGCAAGTGAATTCAATAGAGGACGATAACCGCCACCAATAGTTTCTATATATGGCGAAAAACTGATTGAAATGTTAGTTATTTGTTAGTAACTACCTTGCTTTTTATGGTTGTTTAATAACAATAAAGATAGAATTATGCGTAAAAATAGATTATTTTGAAATGAAGGATTTAAATGATAACTTGGATGCAGCGTCACAAGAAGTATTTGGTTGTTACCATATGGGTTGCTACTATCGCGTTTATTGGTGCGGGATTTGTTGGTTGGGGAGCGTATGATCTTAACTCAGATAGAGCAACAGCTGTAGCAAAAGTTGGGGATAGAAAGGTAAGTGTCCAAGAGTTTCAACTTGCATATGCAAACTACTACAATTTTTATAACAATATGTTAGGAGGCACACTTACTAAAGAAAAAGCTGATCAAATGGGATTAGAAAAATTGGTCATGCAAGCAATCATAAATGAAGCACTTATACTAAACTATGCAGATGAAATTGGATTGAGAGTTTTAGATGAAGAGGTAAAAGAGGCGATTGTAAATGATAAAAACTTTCAAGAAAATGGGGTATTTAATAAAGAAAAGTACTACAGAGTCGTCAAACAAACTGGAATTAGTCCAAAAGACTATGAAAACAATCTAAAAAAAGCACTTTTATTGGAAAAAATCCAAAAAGCACTCAATCTAAAACCTACGAGTTTAGAAGAACAAGTTTTTGCATCTGCAATGTTTATGAAAGATAGATTAGCAGTTGATATTATTGAAGTTTCTCCAAATGAAATAAAGATTGATGAAAATGAACTAAAAAAATACTGGGAAGCTCACAAAGCAAACTATCTTACAACAAAAAGTTATACCTTAGAAACAATCAAAATAGATCTTTCAGATAAACCTGTAGATGAAAAAGAGCTAAAGTCATATTATGATGAAAAAAAGTATAATTATAAAGATAAAGATGGGAAGATAAAATCATTTGAAAAAGCATATGATGATTTACTGATAGACTTTAAACTAAAAAAAGCTAAAAGAGAAGCACTAGAAACCTATCTTCTTTTTAAAAAATCTAAGATGAATCCAACAGGCAGTATAACCATAAAAGAAGATGATAAAAATTTTCCTGTAGAAAAGCTTCAAAAAGCTAGAGTTGGAGAGGTTTTAAAACCTATAAAACAGCGTGATGGATATATGGTTGTCAGAATTGCTTCAGTTAATGAGCCTACACCAAAACCTTTTAAAGAGGCAAAGGAAGAGATCTATAATGAGTTAAAAAATCAAAAAATTACAAAAGTTTTAAAACAGAGAGCTGAGGCAAGATTAAACCTTTTTAACGGCAAAGATATAGGCTTTGTAAGCAGAGATAGCAAAAAAAGAGTCCTTAGTTTAAGTGAACCTCAAAGTGTAGAGTTCATAAATTATGTTTTTGATAACAATAAACTAAAAGGCTACAAAATAATTGGAAACAAGGCAGTTCTATACAAAATTTTGGAACAAGAGTTGCTTGTAGATGATAAATTAAAGTTATATAAAGATTTGGTCGATAAAAGCATAAACCAAACAAAACAGGCGATTTTAAACCAAAATCTTATAAATGAACTAAAAAAAAGATATGAGATAGAACAATACTATAAAGGAAACTAATTGAATACTACTATTTTAGGTATTGATATAGGTTCTAGTAAAATATGTGCCATTATTGCTCAAAAAAGTGATGATGACATAAAGATACTTGGAGCTGGCATTGCTAAATCACAAGGTCTAAAAAAGGGAATTATAACAAATATAGAATTAGCTTCAAAATCTATAAAAGCTGCATTAAATGATGCAAAAAGAGTTGCAGGAACTCAATTTGAAAAGGTAATTGTATCTATCTCAGGAGCATACACTAAGAGTATTGACAGTACAGGTGTTGTAAACATACCAAATAGAGACATAGGCATAAAAGAGATCAATAGAGCCATGCAAATGGCCGATCATAATGCAAACATACCTAACGAGTATGAGAAACTTCATATACTGCCATATAATTTTAAAGTAGATGATCAAGAATTTATAGAAGATCCTTTAGGTATGAATGGAGCTAGATTAGAGGTTCAGGTACATATCATAACGGCTCAAAAGTCTTCTCTTAGCAACTTACAAAAGGCAGTAAAATCAGCTGGAGTTGAGATAGATAACATTGTGTTATGTGGTTATGCTTCTAGTATAGCCGTTTTAAATCATGATGAAAAAGAGTTAGGAGTTAGTGTTATAGATTTAGGTGGTGCAACATGTAATATGGTTGTTCATTCTGGTAATTCTATAAGATACAATGACTTTTTAGGAGTTGGTTCGCTAAACATAACAAATGATTTATCAACTGCACTTCATACTCCACTAGGTGCTGCTGAAAATATAAAGATAAACTATGGGTCTTTAAAAGGCAACTCAACTGACCTTATAGAAATTCCTGTTATTGGTGATGATGGCAATACCCATGAGGTTTCATTAGAAATTGTTTCAAATGTTATATATGTTAGAGTTGAAGAGACTTTAATGATTTTAGCAAAAGCACTAGAGGATAGTGGCTTTAAAGATCAACTTGGTGCTGGAATTGTTCTAACGGGTGGTATGACTAAGTTAGATGGCATTAGAGAGCTAGCAACTGCTATATTTGACAATATGCCTATTAGAATAGCAAAGCCTAGAGAGATGGAGGGGCTGTTTGAAACTTTAAGAGATCCTGGTTACTCAACGGCCATAGGTTTAGTTTTATATGGGGCAGGTAGCTTTACACCTTATGAAATTGATTCAAATAAAAAACTGAGATATAAAGATGAAGAGATTCCGCCAAGCAAAAATGTTCAAAATATTTTAGATGGAACTGAAAGTGAACCTTTTAGCGAAGAAGTTGGAATAAAAAGTGCCAAAGAAAAGTTGGCTAACATTGCAGAGATAAAAGAAAGAGAGAGTAAGAGTGGTTTTTTATCAAATATTTGGAACCGACTTGCACAAATGTTTTAGAATTTAACACACTAGGAGAGAAGATGGGTGGCTTTACTGTAGAAGAGGCAAAAAACACATATGGTGCTAAGATAAAAGTGATTGGAGTTGGCGGTGGTGGTGGAAATATGGTCAACCACATGATTAGTGAAGGTGTTAGTGGTATAGATCTAATCGTAGCAAATACTGATGCTCAAGCACTAGAGCATTCAAAAGCTCCAGTTAAAATACAACTTGGTGAAAAAAAGACTAAAGGGTTAGGTGCTGGTATGCAACCTGAGGTAGGTAGAGAATCCGCACTAGAAAACTACGAAGAGATAAAAACTGCCCTAGAAGGCGCAGACATAGTCTATGTAGCTTCAGGATTGGGTGGAGGTACAGGAACTGGTGCTGCTCCAGTGATTGCACAAGCCGCAAAAGAGATTGGAGCTTTAACAGTATCAGTTGTAACAAAACCATTTATGTTTGAAGGAAGGAAAAGAGCAAAATTAGCTGAATCTGGTCTAAATGAGCTTAAAAAAGAGAGTGACTCTATAGTTGTAATTCCTAATGATAAACTTCTTTCTATAGTTGAAAAAGGTCTAGGAATAAAAGATAGTTTTAAGATTGTTGATGATGTTTTGAGTCGTGCAGTTAGTGGTATGAGCCAAGTTGTTCTATCGAGTGGAGATAGTGATATAAATGTTGACTTTGCCGATGTTAGAACAGTTATGAGCCATAGAGGTATGGCACTTATGGGTGTAGGACAAAGCAGTGGTACTGGAGCTGCTAGCGAAGCAGTCAAAAGTGCAATAGAATCACCACTTTTAGACAATATGTCCATAAATGGTGCTCTGGGTGTACTTATTCACTTTCATATACCTCCGAGTTGTCCACTTACAGATATAAGTGAGGCTATGGAGATAGTTTATGACAGTGCTGATGAAGATGCAGATGTTATCTTTGGAACAACTACAGATGATGGTATGGCTGATGATAGCGTAAAAGTAACTATAGTTGCAACTGGTTTTGAAAATAAAATTGAAAAAGCAAAAGAGTTAAAAAAACTAGATGAAACAAATGAAGAACTCAAAAGAAGACGCATAATGAGTCTTAAAAAGGTAAGTGGTGGTTTTGAAGGTCAAGAGGACTATTTAGATATACCAACCTATCTCAGGCACCAAATGGACTAATGCCCCTATATTCTCTTCTTTGGCTAGGTTTTACTTCCTAGCCAAAAATCCTCTATCAAATCCAGCTAAATCTTTATAAAATTCTGCATTTTCTAAATAACTTAAAATTTTTTCCCTTTGGTTATAACCCATCTCACAAGCTAAAAACTTTATATCTCTTGATTTGAACTCATCTATGATTCTTTTTAAAATCTCATCTCCACTTTTCCCACCAAAAAGTGCTAAGTCTGGCTCATAAGAGAGATTTGGCTCTAGCACTTCGCTATTTTTGATATATGGTGGATTAGACACAAGCAGGTCAAAACTACTATTCTCAACACTATTTAACAAATCACTCAATATAAACTCAATCCTACCTTCAACGCCATGTTTTTTTGCATTTATTTTAGAAACCTCTAGTGTATCTTTACTTATATCTAGCGCTGTTATCTTAGCTGTGGGCAGAAGCTTAGCTAACATTATGCTAACTACTCCACTTCCACATCCTATCTCAACAATTTTTGGATTTTTTATACCCTTGCAAGTAGAGAGTGAAACATCTACTAACAGTTCTGTCTCAGGGCGAGGTATAAGGACTCTACTATCGACAAAAAACTCCTCAGAGTAGAATACTACACTGTTAGTTATGTACTCTACAGGCTCAAACTCTTTTCTTCTTCTTATAAGTTCAAAGTAACCCTCATCCACTAACTCTCTATCTTCATTTGTTATGAGCCAAATTTGATCTTTTTTTAAGTAGTGAGCTAAAAGAATCCTTGCCTCTTTTTGAGGGATTTTACTACTCCCTTTTAGCTCACCAACTGCTACTAAAAGCGCCTCTTTTACGCTAAACATCTACACCTAACTTTTTTAATCTCTCAACGACACTTGGGTGGGTATGATAAAAGATAACTGTTAGTTTATGAGACAAAGGAAAGCTTTTATTTTCATCTACTAGCTTTATAAGTGCATTTGCTAAATTCTTCTTACCTCCCACATCTGCTCCATACTCATCTGCTTTAAACTCATTGTGTCTGCTTAAAAGCCCAAAGATTGGCATCATTATAAAACTAACTACCGGCGAGAGAAGTAAAAAGAGGATCAAAACCATCTGAGGTGATTTTTCTACACCAATGCCCTCAAACAAACTAGTAGGTAAGTTACCAAACAGATAAAACATAACAAACATCATAAGCCCACTTGAGAATATATTTTTAACTATATCTTTATGCTTAAAATGCCCAAGCTCATGCCCTAAAACTGCTAAAAGCTCATCTTTTGTAAGCTTTTTTACAAGTGTGTCATAAAGTACAACCCTTTTTGATTTTCCTAAGCCTCCAAAGTAGGCATTCAATCTTTTGTCTCTTTTGCTAGCATCTATAGTAAAAACTCCACTACTTTTTAGTCCCGCTTTTTTCAAAAGATTTTCTATAGCCTCTTTTAGCTCACTATCTTCTAAAATTGTAAACTTATTAAAAATTGGAGCAATTAGTGTCGGATAGATCATATTTATAAATAAAATTATAACAAAGACTGCTAAAAAGCCATAGATCCACCAGTTTTCAAAACTACCCATAATCCAAACAAGAAGCCAAATAACCAATGAGCCAAACAGAAAAAACATAACTGCACCTTTGGCTTGGTCAATAAGATAAGTTTTTACATCGATGGTGGAAAATCCATATCTTTTATCTAAATTAAACACCTTGTAAATTTCAAAAGGAAGTCCAAGAATGTAGTTTATAGAAACAAAGCTCAAAACAAAAACAATAGCTTCTAAAGTTTGATTCTCAAAACCAATCACTCCACTTAGTGCTTTAAAGCCAAAACTAACCCAACCAAAAAAGAGTAACAACTCATAAAGAGATTCAACTATAGAGATTTTCAAACTCTCAATCTTATAATCTGCTGCAACGGCATAATTTTCACTAGAGAGTATAATTGGAGCTCTTTTTTTTGCTAATTTTACAAAATTTACCTCCGCTATACTTATGTAGATTTTCATAAGCACATAAAGAGCATATATAACAAGAACTATTTCAAACATAGATTACCTTTTTTAGCGTGATTGTATCTAATTTATACTTATTTCTGGTTTTGGTCTATCTATGCACATAGTAGCCTAACTTAAGTACCCAACCAAAAGAGATACCAATCAATTTGCACTCTTTTGATCAGGTACTTATAAATTCAACTTCATTGTAATTGTAGCAAAAAATTGTTAAAATTCATACAATAAAAAAACGGAGACAATTTGGCACTATTAGATCTACTATCAGTAAGTAAAGCGTATGAATCACAACAGATATTAAAAGAGATAGATTTTTTTGTAAATCGAGGGGAGAGAATCTGTATAATTGGAAAAAATGGTGGTGGAAAATCCACTCTTATGAAGATAATAGATGGCTCTTTAGAGTTTGATGAAGGCAGAAGAATAGTTCAAAATGGTATAAAAATAGAAATGCTCTCTCAATCTCCTACTTTTGATGAAAATTTATCTGTAAGAGATGCCATTGAAAATGAGCTAACAGAGTTAAAAGAGGCAAAAAAAGAGTATGAAGAGATCTCTTTGAAGCTTGAAAATGATTTTAAAAACACAGAGCTTCTAAAAAGACACGAAGAGTTAACAAACTTTTTAGATCTACACAACGCTTGGAACTTGGATGACAAAATTGAGAGAGTTTTGGCTCAATTTTCTTTAAAAGAGTATGAGCAAAGATCCGTAACTGTGCTAAGTGGAGGTGAGCAAAGAAGGGTAACTTTAGCTGGTCTTATCCTGAAAAAACCAGATATTTTACTTTTGGATGAACCTACTAATCACCTAGATGTCTATATGGTTGAGTTTTTAGAAGAGATGCTTTTGAAAGAGAGATTTACTTTGGTATTTATCTCACATGATAGGTACTTCATAGATAAAATTGCTACAAAAACTGTAGAGATTGATAATTGTAAACTAAGGTCATTTAGTGGCGGATATGAGGACTATTTGAGGGCGAAAGAGGAGCTTTTAAAGAGTATGCAAAAGTCTCATGAGGTTTTGCTAAAGCACTTAAAGAGCGAAGAGGAGTGGTTAAGAAGAGGAGTAAAGGCTAGACTCAAAAGAAATGAGGGAAGAAAGCAAAGGGTTCTTAAGATGAGAGAGGAAGCCAAAAAAAACCCCTCTGTTATAAACAAGATAAAGCTAGAGTTAGAGAGAGAGCAGAAAAACTTCAACCAAACAAAATCTACAAATAAACAAAAGATGCTCTTTGAAATCTATAATCTCTCAAAAAAACTAGGCGATAAACTTCTTATAAAAAATTTTTCAACTAGAATCTTACAAAGAGACAGGATTGCCATAGTAGGCAAAAATGGTGCAGGAAAATCAACCCTTCTTAAGATTTTACTAGGAGAATTAAAGCCAGATAGTGGAGTTTTTAAAAGAGGAGAGTTTAAGATTGGCTACTTTGATCAGCAAAGAACTTCACTAGACGATGAAAAAAATCTCATAGAAACTTTCTGTCCAAACGGTGGAGACAGGGTAGATGTCAAGGGTAAAAATATGCATGTGTATGGCTACTTGAAAAACTTTTTATTTCCAAGGGAACATTTGGACAAAAAGATAGGTGTTTTAAGTGGAGGCGAAAAAAACAGAGTTGCCCTAGCACTTCTTTTCACCAAAGCGATCGATTGTTTGATCTTGGATGAGCCTACAAATGATCTAGACATACCGACTATAAACATACTTGAAGAGTACATCCAAAGCTTTCAAGGAGCAGTTATATTTGTAAGCCACGATAGATACTTTGTAGATAAAATTGCTCAAAAACTCTTTATTTTTAAAGGAAATGGCATTATTGAGGAGAGTTACCAGAGCTACAGTGAGTATCTTGAGATTGAAAAAGAGTTGAAAAGCTTAGAAAATTTTACAGCAAAAACAGAGAAAGAGGGACAAAAAGCTCCTACAAACAGAAGTGTAAAGCTAAGCTACAAAGAAAAACTAGAGTATGAAAAACTTCCAGACCAAATTGATGAGATTGAAAACAAGATAGAGGAGTTGAAAAAGTGTCTATCTAACCCAGAGTGCTATGAAAAAATTGGACTTATCAAACTCAGTGAGGAGCTGAGCAAAAAGGAAGAGGAGTTAGAGCCTCTTATAGATAGGCTCTTGGAAATTGAAGAAAAATTAGAAACCATCAAGCATATGGATACTCTCAGAGGTATCCATACCTAAACTAAACTCTAAAAGTGGAGAGTGTTTCTTTTAGATCTTGAGCAATTTTTGTCATATCTTCCGAAATTTTAGAAAGATCACTTGCGATCTTCTCATTATAATTTGAAGCTTCAAATGTTTCTTTCATCTGCTCCATCATAACATTTGTCAGATGAGAAATTTCTACAACTTTCTTTGATGCTTCTTTTGAAACTTTTATGGACTGTTTTGTTTTCTCTTTTGTCTTCTCTGACTCATTTTTTACAGCTTCAGCACTACTTGAAACATTTTGCATAGCTTGGGCATTTTTTTCCATATTTGAGCTTAACTCAGTAACTCCTTGAACTATTATACTAATGGTTGAGTCTATTTCACTTAAAGACTTCTGTGTTCTCTCAGCTAGTTTTCTTACCTCATCAGCTACAACTGCAAAACCTCTCCCATGTTCACCTGCTCTTGCAGCCTCAATTGCAGCATTTAACGCTAGCAGATTTGTTTGATCCGCTATATCTTTTATCATTTCCAAAACACCCTTGATTTGCTCTGTTTGAGAAACAACTGATTGAATTTGAATCGACATATCTTGTTCACTTTGAGACGAAAGAATAATTTTTTCCACAACATCATTTAAAGATTGACTCATATTATCCAAAATTTTATATGCTTCCATATTATCTTCAGCAGTTTTTATTGCTAACTCTTCTGATATTCCTAAATTTGATTCTACACTTTTCATAACTTCAAATGTTTTACTAATGCTCTTAGTCTGCCCTAATGCACTTTTTGAAATTTTTTCAACATTAGCATTTAATCTTTCATCAGTCTCATTAACCTTTTTAGCAGTATCTTGTGATGATATAATCAAGTTTTGAATTTTTTCTATAAAAAGATTTATATATTTAGCAACTTCAGATATTTCATCCTCCGAATTTATCTTCAATCTCGCAGTTAAATCACCATTTCCTCCCGCTAAATCTTTAACTCTATCTTTTAGAGTTAATATGGGATCTCCAACTACTTTTTTCAAAACAATCATTACTAAAAGTGCTGTAACAATCAAAGAAATAACAAATATAATGATAAACTTAAAACTACTCTCTTCTATACTTTTATCAATTTTTTTAAATGAGTATGTCATATCCATAACCCCCAGTACATCACCTCTTTTACTAGTAGCATGACAAGCTAAACATTCATTGGTCGCTATTAAAGGTCTAAGGAGCCTAACTCTATGTCCATTTTCATCATCCAACAAAATAGTTTTGACTTGAGGATTTTTGATTAAATTTTTAATCAACTCTTCACTGCTTGGCTTTGCATTTAATCCAAAAGTATCTATAACTATTTGAGATTTGTGTATCTTCAACTCTTCAATTCCATCCATTTTTGATGCATCTTCTAATGATTTTTTTATCAGTTCCGGATCTCCTAAATTCATAGCAACTCTTACCGTTTGAAAAACTGATTTACTAAAAGAGTTCAAACTTCTAATACTTTGTTCCATAGATGAGTTTTTAAATTCAGAAACTATAAAGTATTGCAACACCATAAAACTAATTAGCAATAAAGGAATCAATGTAAAAGCAATTTTAAGTCCTATACTCTTTTTAATCATAATCATACCTTTCTTAGGGCACCTCTAAAAACCCTAGTATATCTCAGCACTACATAGGAGTTTACAATTAAGGCACTCTTTTGAAGCCCTAGCCAAAGCTAAGGCGAAAAAGAGTAACGAAGAGTGTAAGCTCCTATGTAGTGCCCTAAGGGAGGGATAAAAAAAGCGATATTGCAAAAAACTTTTTATCACCGTAGCTTCAGCTACGCTTCAAAAAAGATTTTTCACAATCTCATCTTTTTTTATCCCTCTGAGATATGCTAGGGTTTTTAGAGGCGCCCTTTATATTTAACAGACCAATTAAATCCATATCATCAAGCATATCATATAACTCTTGATTATAAACATACAGATAGATTGGGAATTTATCTTTTTTTATATACTTAATTAAAAAACCTATAACTGAAGATGTAATTATAAATGAGTCCTTTATATGTATGTGAACAGGTTTTTTATCATCAGCTTTACATGCTTGCTCTATAGTATGCTTAAGTCTATCGTTATCCGATATACTTTTTATATTGTCCCTAACATAAATCTCTATTTGAATTTGACCATCTTTTACATCTATTTCCAAAACTTTTCCTTTTATAAAAATAAAACCGTAACTATTTTAACATTACTTACTTACAAAAAATCTTAATTTTTAATGTAAAAAGTGCCTTATACCAGTAAAATAAAGAGCCATTCCATACTCATTGGCTGCTTCTATAACCTCAGCATCTCTCATACTTCCACCAGGCTCAATCACAGCTTTTACACCAGCTTTATAAGCCTCATCTATGCTATCTCTAAATGGAAAAAATGCCTCACTAGCCAAAACACATCCATTTAAATCCAAACCTAAATCCTCAGCTTTTCTTAGAGCTGCTTTAGCGGCATCTACCCTACTTGTCATTCCCATTCCAATAGCAACCATAGCACTATCTTTTACATATACAACACAGTTAGATTTTGTAAGAGCTGCTACTTTTAGTGCGATTTCCATATCTTTTAACTCATTAGATGTTGCTTCTCTTTTTGTTTTACATGTAGCATTTTTTACCTCATCTTCTCCAACTTTATCGCTATCTTGGTAAACAAATCCGCCATCTACATGTTTGAAATCATACTCATCTTCATTTGCTATAAGATACTTACTCTCTTGGGTGAAAACTTTAATTCTTTTTTTATTTTCAAAAATTGCAAGTGCTTCTTTATCTACATTAGCAGCGATAATAACCTCTATAAAAATCTCATTTATCTTTTTTGCTAATTCAACATCTAGTGTTCCATTGATTGCTACAACACCTCCAAAAGCTGAGATAGGATCACACTTTAGAGCCTTTGTATAGCTATCTAACAAATTTTCACCAACAGCAAATCCACAAGGATTAGCATGTTTAATTATAGCAACCGCAGGGGCTGTTCCAAAAGAAGAGGCAATTTTAACAGCGCCATTTATGTCTGTCATGTTATTAAAACTTGCTTCTCCCTTTAGAGCTTTGAAGTTATTTGTAAAGAAATAGTCAAATTCATAAAGAGCTCCTTTTTGATGAGGATTTTCTCCATATCGTGTATCAAATGCTTTTGAGCCTACTATGAACTGCTTAGAGCCAAAACCTGAGTTAAATCTCTTATTCATATAGTTTGCTATCATTGAATCATAAGAAGCGGTATACTCAAATGCTTTTATCATCAAGTCTCTTCTAAACTCTAGACTATTTTTACCACTTTTTATAGCTTCTATTACACTATCGTAGTCACAAACATCAGTTACTATTAAAACACTCTCAAAGTTTTTAGCAGCACTCCTGACCATAGCAGGACCGCCTATGTCAATGTTTTCAACAATCTCTTCAAAATCATCAGTTTTTGATATGGTCTCTTTAAAGGGGTAAAGATTTACACAAACTAAATCTATGCCCTCAACACCTAGCTCTTTAGCTTGAGTTATGTGTGAGTCTTTGTCTCTTCTGTATAAAATCCCACCGTGGACATATGGATTTAAAGTTTTAACTCTTCCTTCAAAGCACTCAGGAAACTTTGTAACCTCATCTATCTCAATGGCCTTTACACCCTCACTTTTTAAAAGCTTAAAAGTACCACCAGTTGAAACTATCTCATATCCCAACTCTTCTAAATTTTTTGCAAAATCAACTATGCCTGTTTTATCACTAACGCTAATCAATGCTCTCACTAATAATTCCTTTTCAACTGATGTTGTTAACTCGCCTATTTTACTAAATTTTTCTTTATAAGCTCATAAGCCTCATTGATCTCTTGAAGTTTTTTAGTTGCCTCATCTATGATTGAGCTATCTTTACCTTGCCCCATAAGGATGTCTGGATGATTTTGTCTTACTAGTTTTCTGTATCTTTTTTTAACTTCGCCAAACTCAACACCCTCTTCCAAACCTAAGACTTCATAAGCTCTTTTTATATCCATACCTACTTGATTTTTTCTTTGAGCATAAAAGGCTTCAAACTGCTTTATCAAATTTTTAAAGTCACTATCTCTTATCTCTAAAGCAGATGCTATATCTTCAGTTATCATCCTCTCTTCTTTACTAAACTCACCATCTATAAAGGCTAAATTTAGCAAATACTCCATAATTTTAACTCTTCTTAAATAGTCCCATTTTGATAGTTTTAAGTACTTCTTAGCTAGTAAAAGTGTATTGTCAAAGCTATTTTTTTCCTCATTATAAATCTTTTTTAACTCTTCTCTAATTTCATCAGGATTGCTAAAAACTTTTGAAATATCTGTAAAAGTATGACTTAAAAGCTCAGCTTCTAGTTCACTTACTCTCCCATCAGCCTTTGCAACCTTTGCCATCAAAGCAACCAAAAGACCAGCTTCATGATCTCTCAAATTTCCTCTTAGCTTTTGGGTTTTATTTGGCTCAATCGTAGAATATTGCTCAGTTTTGTACCCTCTTGTTAAAAGATAAAAAATAACTATAACCAAAATTAAAAACAGATAACTCAAATTAAGCTCCTTTTTTTCTGTATTTTACTAAAATAACTTAAGGACACCTTTAAAAACTGGTTTTTAGAGGTGCCCTTAAATAAATAGCTAATTGGAAGTACAAATGGAGCTTTTTGATAAAATTATAGATAGATCAAACACTTACTCAATAAAATGGGAAAAATACAAAAGTAGCGATATATTACCTATGTGGGTTGCCGATATGGACTTTAAATCTCCTCAACCAATTATAGATGCCCTACAAAAAAGAGTAAGTCATGGTATATTTGGTTATACAATTATGGATCAAGATACAATAAATAGCGTAAAAAATTTTATAAAAAATAACTACAACTGGGATATAAAAAGTGAATGGATAGTATGGAATGGCTGTGGCGTTGTAAGTAGCATGAATGTAGTTTCCAAAATAACCAAAGGAGACGACATTTTGATAAATACACCAATCTACCCTCACTTCAAAAAAGCTCCCCAAAATGCTAGTAAAAACATAGTTGAAGTTCCAATGGTTGAAAAAGAAAATAGATGGACAATAGATTTTAATATGTTTGAAAAAAAAATAACAAAAGAGTGTAAATTATTTATGTTTTGCAATCCTTACAATCCTGGTGGAACAGTTTTTAGAAGAGATGAGCTTGAAAAGTTGAGCAAAATTTGCTTAAAATATGACATAACTATATGCTCAGATGAAATTCACGCAGATTTAATCCTAAATCCAAATGCCTCTCATATCCCAATTGCTTCACTAAGTGAGCAAATTGCAAATAAAACCATAACACTTCTAGCTCCTAGTAAAACTTTTAATATAGCTGGACTTCAAAGCTCGCTAGCAATAATTCCAAATAGAGATTTAAGAAGAGAGTTTCAAAAAGAGATGAAAGATATATGCTGTGGTGTAAACTTACTTGCTATTGAAGCAACAAGAGTGGCTTATGAATCATGCGAAGAGTGGCTTGAAAAATTAAGATTATACTTAAAAGAAAATTTAGAACTTGTACAAAACTTTGTAAACCAAAATAAAAGCTTAAAACTTTTAAATCAAGACGCAACATTTTTAGCTTGGATAGATGTTAGCAAATTAAAACTAAATGATCCCTATGAGTATTTTTTAAACTATGGAGTTGGTTTAAGTAGTGGAGAGCCATTTGGAGATAAAAACTTTTTAAGATTAAACTTTGGAACCCAAAGAAGCAGACTTAAAGAAGCTTTAAAAAGGATGGAAAATGCTATCGATGCGAGAGAAAAAGAGCTTTCTTAGAGATACTTTTTTAATCTTTTATAAAATTTACCATTTTAAATCTTTCTCCCATAAATGCAGGATCTATAAGCGTTTTTACTCTATTTAATTCACTCTTATAAGCTTCTTGACTTGCATTGTGCTTTAGTAACTCCAAAAGCTCTATCAATCCAAAATCAATTAAAGCCTTTAACTGCGATGAAAACTCTTTACACTCAATTTGTGCCTCTTTAAATGCACCTATGAGATGTTTAAAATTTACATCGTATGTTATATCGCTCTTTTTATAAAGCTCTTGAAGCTCTATCTTCTCTCTTAGTTTTTCATCCTTAACAAAATCTGTTAGTGCAAAAAAGGGATAAACATTATGCTTATGATAAATCCTTATAGAAAAATCATCTCTTGAAAACTTTTCACCATAATCAAATGTTATAAACTCAAATTTTTCTGCACTATCAAATAATTTTAATGCAAAATCTTCATAACCAACAGCAACTTCACCCTTGAAAATGCCATATTTTTCACAAATTTGTTCCAAATTATGCTCTATTGGGGCAAAAAATGGAGTATGTTTATTCATATGAAGCATTTTGTGATCTTTAACAAGCTCACATCCAAAAGCATCAAAAATCTCATTGGCAATAAAAAATGCCTCTTTAACTTTCAACTCATCTAGTGAGTTTACATGAGTAAGTTTTACAGCATCTCCAAAAGAGTCTCCAAAATACTCATTTTGAATCTTTTTATTTGATTCAAATGGCTCAACAATTACAAATTTTAGACTCTTAAGAAGTTCTGGCTCTAAAGTATATATGAACTGAACTATATCTGCCAACAAATATCCTCTATGTGCCCCTATCTCAACTATATGACAATTTTGACCAAAAAAACCATCATTTAAACTTTTTAGAAATCTTTTGGCTATACTACCACCAAAAAACTGGCTACTACTCACCGCAGTATAAAAATCTCCCTCTTTTCCTATCTCTTTATAAGAGGAGTAATACCCATCTTTGGCATAAAGCCATTTGTTCATATACTCACTAAATTTCACCGTTCATCTTTGCATATAATTCTAATAAAATCATCTGTTTATCAAGCTCATAAATTTTTATATCTAAAGATGTAGTTTTCATAGAATTTTTAAGAGTATTTACATCGTATATAGTCTTTTCACCCGCACTGTATGACTCTTTTGTAGCACTTAAAAGTGAAGCATACAGTTTTTCATTTCTTTTTACTATCTCTATCTTTTTATCCAATATTTTTAATCTCTCAACACTATCTGTGTAAGTATTTTCCTCATCCCTTTTTAAATCCAAATACTCAAGTTTTGATTTTAGTAGATCAAGCTGTTTTATCTCAATATCTCTACTTTTATTTACGCTATAAAGTGGCATAGAAAATCTTAAACCAAACTGATTATAGTCACTACTTTGACTCATACCATTAAAACTATCTTTTTTAGCATAGTAACCAGCAAAAAATGAGACAGTTGGTAGATAGTTTGAAACTGTCATCTTCTTTAGATACCTATTTTTTATCTCTTCAGCTCTTTTACTCTTTAAAGACAATAAACTATCTAAGTAAGTTGACTTTTTAATCAACATAAACTTTGGTAGCTTAGTACTTTTATAATCTAAATCACTTATTGATTTAAATTTCATAACAATAGAGTGTTTTTGAGACTCTAAGTCTAGCAGTGCGATCTCTAATCTACTCCTATCTAAAATTGCACTATCTAAAAAACTACTATCTAACAAACCACTCTCATACTGCTCTTTTTTTCTCATAACATCTATGTTGGAGTTTTTTATCAAAAGTTTTTGTTTCAAAATCTGCATCTCATACTTTTTTATTTGAAAAAGATAGGAAATGACACTCTTTAATAAATTAAGCTGGTTTTGCTCTGTACCAAGTCTTAAAAACTCTCGATTTGCTCCAGCATACTTTATAGCATACCATATACCACCACTCTTAAAAATTGGCTGATCAATTGTAATTGAGGCCGATAGTGTCTCTTTTGTGTATCCTAAAGAATCTGAGTTTGTGTACGAAGCCGAACCCATAATACTCGAAATCCAGTCATATTTTAGATTATCGCTTTGTAATTCAACTCTTTTTTTATCTATCTTAATCTGCTCTTTTTTATATGAGGAGAGGTAGGAATCATCAATTGAAAAAGTTTTAAACGAATCAATCAAACTTACTCCCTGTTTACTTTTTGGTGACTCAATCTCACTAGCACCAAGGCCTAAAAAAATCAAACTAAGACTAACCAATATTTTTAAATGCATTTTCCAACCTTTTAAAACCATTATCTATTTCCTCTTTACTAATAGTAAGTGGAGGTAAAAATCTTAGAGTATTTCTTCCAGCCTTTAACACTAAAACACCCTCATTAAATGCACTCTGAATTAATTTTGACAAATCAACATGCTCTTTACACCTAAGACCTCTCATAAGCCCCAATCCAACCACGCTTAAAAAAAGATTTTCAAATCTATCTTTAAACTCTTTTAGCTTACTCTCGAAGTAGATAAAATGTTCATCCAATACTCCACTATCTTTATAGTTTTCAAGTATATCTAACACTTCAAGTGAAGCTCTAGTTACAAGAAAATTTCCACCAAAAGTACTACCATGATCTCCTACTTCAAACAGCTCTTTATGCTTTGTAACAACTGCACCAATTGGCACTCCTCCTCCTAAACCCTTTGCAAGAGTTAGAATGTCCGGATCAATTTCATAAAGATTTGTTGCTAAAAACTCTCCACTTCTATAAACTCCTGTTTGAACCTCATCAACAATTAAAAGAACCTCTTTACTTTTTAAAAACTTTTCTAATTTTTGAATCTCACTTTTATCAAATGGCTCTACCCCTCCTTCACCTTGGACTAACTCAATCATAACTGCTACAGTTTCATCATCTATATTTTTATAAACCTCATTCAAGTTTTTTACATATAAGAAACCTGTCGGGTATGGAGAGAAGTCCTCTTTATGAAAGCTATCTTGCCCTGTTGCTTTTACAGTGGTAATAGTTCTTCCATGAAATGAGTGCTCTAGAGTTATAATTTTATATCTTTTATTTTCAAACTTTTTAAGTCCATATTTTCTAGCAAGCTTTATAGCTCCCTCATTAGCCTCAGCCCCACTATTGGCAAAAAAAGTACCTACAGGTCTTCCATAAAGCTCACTAATCTTTTTTGCTAACTTTGCTTGTGGCTCAATCAAATATAAGTTTGAGAGGTGAATCAGATCGTTAGCTTGCTCACAAATCGCTTTTGCAACTCTAGTGTTGCCATGTCCAACACTAACAACACCAATCCCACTAGTAAAGTCTATATAATCTCTTCCCTTATCATCAACAAGTGTAGCATTTTTTCCTTGTTTAAAATTTACATAGTTTCTTGCATATGTTTGTAAAACATACTCTTTATCAATCTCTTCAAAATTCAAAATTTTCTCCTTAATTTATCTTAGGTAGATGCCACTTTTTATAAAAAGCAAAAAGTCTAAAAATTAAGCTCAAACCAAACAGCAAAACTAATGATTTATTATTTAAAGCTTCAAACCTGTCTAAAACAAAAACACAAACTCCAATCATTATAGCAACAGTCCCATAAAGCTCACTAGTTAAAACTACTGGTACCCTATTTAAAAGCGTATCTCTCATTATACCACCACCAACTGCTGTTGCCAAAGCTAGCATTACCACTCCAAATATATTAAAATCTACCATCAAACCAACAATTGCTCCAGCAATAGAAAATGATACCAAGCCAATAGAGTCACTAATTACAAAATATGTCTTACTCTCCAAACTATCTTTTTTATGTAATTTAAAAACTATAGCAAAAAGTATAACAAATATAACTAAAATAGTTGGTAAATGATGAGAAAAAACATATGGAACTCTCTGAGCTATTGTATCTCTTAAGATGCCGCCACCAAGAGCTGTCAAAAAAGATGCTATGAAAATCCCAAGTAAATCTAGCCTATCTCTTGTTGCTACCAAAAAACCACTAAGTCCGAAAGCTATAGTTCCAACTATATCGGCTATTTCTAAACCTATCAATTTAACCTCAAAAAACTATTTATACTCTTTGTAAAAAGTATGGGATTTACCTTTTTAGAGTTTATGGTAATTGTATAGTGAAGATGTGGGCCAGTAATTCTTCCACTTACTCCACTATGCGCTATAATCTCCCCTCTTTTAATAAAATCTCCGACTTTAACATTTGCTCTATTTAAATGAGAATAGGAGCTAAATATTCCTCCTCCATGATCTATAATGATACTCTTTCCAGTATAGTACATCTCTTTTACCAAAACCACTATACCATCATTTGAAGCCCTTATTGGAGTTCCAACACTTGCTCTAAAATCAACACCAGAGTGATAGCTTTTTAAAGTTTCATTAAAAACTCTAGCATTTCCAAACCTACTAGTTATCTTTGAATCTAAAGGAAGGATAAATGACTTTGAAAAGTATGGCTTTAATGTTTGCTTTTTATAAATACTCTGTACAAGTTTGTAATCTTTATAAATTTTATCCAAAAGTTTTTTTGGAGGGTTTACCTTGTTTTTGGCCACTTTTAGTCGCTCTTTTTTATAATTGCCTCTTTTTACGCTAATAACTATGCTCTTTGTTTTATTGTTATATTTTTTAGTTAAAACTATATCTCTTATCTCATCCCTATATCCCACTGGAAGTATAAGAAGTTTTTCGTCACTTTTTACAGGATTTTGCACAAGACTTAACTCTTTGTTTTTTTTATAAATTTTCGTCCCTTTTGGAACACTAAGTACAAAGGTCTCTCCATTGTGAACCTCATATGCAAATACTTTCAAAATAAACAGCACCAAAATTATAAAACTAACTCTCATTACAATCTCTCATTATCTCTTTCCAATCTCTTTTAAAAACTTTTTTTATGAACTCAACTCTATGTGGCACCAAGCAAGATGAGCAATCTTGATGAACCTGATCACCACTCTCAAAAATTTTACCATTTTTAGAGTTTATTTTACAATAACTCTTTAAAATCTTACTGCCTTTCATCCCAAATCCATCATCACAAAATCTAAAATTTGGACAGGCACAAAGATAGCAATTTAAACTCTCTATATCGTGGCACCTTTTACCTTTTAAAAAAAGTGGACAAAACCATGGTTCTTTTTTTGAGATATTTTCATAATCAAAATACTCAATTATCTCCTCGCTACCTAGAGATTTTAATTTTTCAACCAACTTTTTATGTTTTTTTGCATGTTTATTAAACCAACTAAGATAACTCATCCCACTCCAAATAATCAAACTCTCTTTTAAAAATTTCTCTCAAAACCCCTGCGTGAGTACAAACCAAGATCTCTTTTGATCTATCTAAAGAGTTCAAAAAACTTTCAATCCTACTTCTAAACTCTTCTAAACTCTCTTTAGCAACAAATCTATGCCAACTCTCTAAGCTATCAAGATAGCTACTTTTAAAAGTATCAAACTGGCTAATCTCATCAAAACTTTTCAACTCAATCTCATCTTTAAATTTTACCTCATTTACTCTTTCATCTACCAAAAAATCCTTGTCTAATAGCTCTAAAGTTTGCCAAGTTCTTTTCAAATTTGAAGCAAAAACATAATTAAACTCTCTTTTTTTCAATACTTCAACTTTTTGAAATTCAAATAAAGATTTATCTATATCCACATCACTCCAACCTAAAAATCTTTTTTGAAAACATCTCTGTACTTTTGCATGTCTTAAAAAAATTATAGCCAAAGTAGAACTCCTAAAAATAAAATTACTTCAACTATTTCCAAGGTTGAACCTAAGAGATCGCCATTGGCAAATCCAAGTTTTTTAGATATAGCCTTAGCTATTAAAAAACCAAATACTATACTAAAAGATAATATTACTAAAAACTCTAAACCCAAAATACAACATAGTCCTAAACAAAAAAGTGCAACATAAAAAAATACTCTATTAGAACTTGCCTCTTTTAATTTATTTACAAAAGATGAGCGAAATTTTAGCGATCTTATTAAAACTAAAAGTACAACTCGACTAGCAACGACGACACCCAAAAACTCTACAAAAGCCCCTAAACTAAGAAGTGTCGCTAAAGTTGAGACTTTCAAAATCACAAAAGAACAACTCCACAAAACTCCTAAAGCTCCTACAGTAGGCTCTTTCAAAACTTCATAAGCATCTTTTCCACTATGTTTAGCATAGATACCATCAACAACATCACAAATAGCCTCCGTATGTAAAAAGCCATATAGAACCATATAAAAGAGTGATGCAATAACCCATGCTAAAAAACCAACTCTCTCCAAAGCAAGACCAACTAAAACTGAAGCTTCAGCCAAAACAATGCCAACAAAAGGGAAAAAAACAAGCATATAAGACAAAACAACTTTATCACCTAAGTTATCACTACTTTTAAACTTTATAGGCAATATACTAAAGTAACTAAATGAAAACTTTAGACCTAAAAATAATTTTCGCAAAACAACACTCCTAAAGCAAAGGCTACAAATAAAACTAAATCAAATCTTTTTTGCATACTAAGTGCCTTTTTCAAGTCACTCTCCTCTATAATTTCTCTTCCTACTCCAAAATATGGCTTCTTTTTAACTTTTCCAAAGTATCTAGTATCTCCACCAAGCTTTAAACCCAAAACTACTGCCATAGCAGAGATTGGATAGCCTGCATTTGGACTCTCATGAAGCTTGGCATAGCCTCTAAAGTCTTCACACCTAAAAAACAGTATCATAATTAAACAAGCTGTAATGCGAGATGGAATGAAGTTTAAAACATCGTCAAGTTTTGCACTAAATTTACCAAATTTTTCATACTTTTTTGTTCTATATCCTACCATGGAGTCCAAAGTATTGACAGCTTTATACAAAAACAACCCCTCAAGCCCAAACAAAACAAGATAAAAAAGAGGAGCTATAACTCCATCGCTTAGATTTTCAGCATAAGTCTCAATGGCAGCCTTGTTTATATCACTCCCGCTTAACTCTTTAGTGTCTCTGCTAACTAAAAACTCTATATTTTGCGGATTTCTTAGTATATCTTTAACCGAATCATAAAGCATCTTTGAAGCAATTCCAGTTGATGCAACTAGACCCAAGACAAAAGCATTATCAATAAAGCTAACAAAAACCCAAACAATCAGCCAAACAAGAAACAAAAGACTACTCGCAAGAATCGCCCCTCTAAAAACACTATCTTTGTAAAAGTTCTTCTCAAACCAACTTATATAGTCTCCCATTAGAACAACAGGATGGCGGATAAACCTAAACTCTCCAAAGATTTTATCAACCAAAAAAGCTACAAGGGCAATCTCAAAGTGCATCGATAACCTTTTGTATATCTAGCCTATCTCTCATTTTATCTACAAAGGCCAAAATAGTCTTCTCTTTGTACTTTTTAAACTTCTCATCGCTAAAAATGCCATGATAAAATGTACCTTTTATATTATCTTTTTCATACTCTAGCGGATACTTTTGACTTACACCATGGTGAATCTCAAAAAGCTCACCCTTTTTTCGTAGAATCTTCTCTTTTTTAAAAACAATATCATCATCAATAAATCCCAAAGCTTCCATAGAGGTTGGAACATCTACCTCTATACACTCATTGTCAATTATCTTTTTAAACATCATTTGGTATCCACCACAAATCCCAAATATCTCCTTTTTTCTCCTCTTTAACTGCTCAAAAAGCCCACTTCTTTTAAGCCACTTCAAATCCTCCAAAACAAGCTTGCTACCAGGAAGTATCACTAAATCAAACTGCTCTAAAGAGATGTTTGAGCTTACAAACTCCAAGCATATCTCACTGTTGGCTATCAATGGCTCAAAGTCATTGTAATTACTCATGTAAGGATAGCTTATGACTGCTACTTTCTTTGTGGCTTGAGCGCAATCTTGAACAAAGTTACTCAAACTCGCACTATCTTCAAAACCTAGATTAAAAGGCTCATAGGGAAGCACTCCAAGCACAGGAATCTTGAACTCATCTTCAATAATCCTAACCCCCTCATCAAAAAGACTCATATCTCCTCTAAATTTATTA
>JALSLU010000117.1 GCA_026988125.1 Sulfurospirillum sp. | reverse complement strand
ATAGCCATTTGCCAGATAGTACGACGAAGGTTGGCATTGCCTCTTTTAGAGATTTTGCCTCTATAGTTAACTGAAGTACCACTTTGCCTAACAAAAGGGTCAATTCCAATAAAAGCACAAAGTTGCTTTACAGATTTGAACTTCTTAATAGAGGGTACTTCAACTATAAAGTTTTTAGAAGTTACTGTACCGATACCCGGTATTGATTGTAATATTTCAATATCATCATTAATATCAGTATCTTCTAAAGAGTTTTGCAGCTCTTCATCAAGAAAAGATAGTTCATCCTGGATAGCTATTAATCTTCTGATTTTAGAAGTTAAAACCTTTTCAAGATACTTATCAGATATAGCAATAGAAGTTTTTGCAAGAGATAATATCTCTTCAGCAGAGATTCTAACTTTATTGCCACTGGTACTATCTAGTAGTTTTTGAATTTTCTGTTTCTTCAAGTTCCTAATAGCCTTACGGCCAGGAGCTTGCAGAAGCAGATTTAAAATGCTTTTTGTAAATATGTTTGTGTTCTTTAACAATTCAGGAAATAATTGAACTAAGTTAGCTTTTATTTCAGTTTTTAATCTTGCAACCTCTTTAGAAAGCGATTCTCGCTCTCTGATAAGTGGTCTGATGTTCCCTATAGCATCAGCAGAAGCCAGATGTAAAGACTGATATGATTTTAAACTAAATAGTGCAATAGAAGTTGCATCTTGTTTATCATTTTTAGTTTTTCTAAGAGTAGTTGAACCGATAAAACTCTTTATGAGAATAGGATTTATTACTACACTTTTAAAACTATTTTCAAGTAAAAAAGATAACAGTGGTAAATGATAAATACCAGTTGCTTCCATTGACACTAGAAGCTTCTCTTTGTCATAAGAGGATAAATGCTTTAATAAAGTATTAAATCCCTCTTTATCCATTGAGAGCTTCTCTTGTAGTTTAACTTCACCATTTACACTTAAAACTGTAATATCAAAGCTATCTTTACTTACATCTATTCCACAGAATTGTTGATACATAACAAACACCTTTACAAGTTATTTTACATGTGAACAGATAAGCAATCTTGCTTTTATCCTATCTCCATAATGACAGGGACTCGAAGTCCAATCAACCTATTGGGATTTAAAGCAAGTGATAGACTCCTTAGAGATTTAATAGAACTTCATCTGAAGTTCTATCATTGATCTAAAAAAAATGTGATCATCTTGCTTATCTCTTCACATGTAATTATATTAAATTTATTAGTAGGAGTAATGAAAAATGTATGATATTATTTATCTTGGTGGTGGATTGAACTATGCAGGTGCAGTGATAGCTGCTAAAAGTGGTTTAAAAGTAGCACTTATTGAACGTTCACTTTCTCAGCTTGGTGGGATTTGTTTACATCGTGGTTGTATCCCTTCCAAAATGTTTTTATATTATGCAAATACCTTACGACAAAGTCGTTCAGATATTTTTGCAGGTGATTTATCTTTGGATATGAATCTACTTTATGAGAAAAAAAACAAGCTTATCCAAAAAGC
>JALSLU010000116.1 GCA_026988125.1 Sulfurospirillum sp. | reverse complement strand
GGGAGGGATAAAAAAAGCGATATTGCAAAAAACTTTTTATCACCGTAGCTTCAGCTACGCTTCAAAAAAGATTTTTCACAATCTCATCTTTTTTTATCCCTCTGAGATATGCTAGGGTTTTTAGAGGTGCCCTTGAATAATTTTGTATAAAGTAATTAAAAGCAAAACTTAGATATAATGAGTTTCTTACGCAATCCTTAAAATCACCCATTTTATTATTGCGAAACAGAAGCATTTTTAATGAGGACAACTATGGAAAAAATAATAGACATTATAGAGTCAATAGCACATGAAAAAGATTTAGATATAGAAGATGTAAAAGATAAAGTTTGTGTAGCTCTAACAAGAACGGCTAAAAAAATTTACGGAGAGGATTATGAGTATGAGTCACAAATAGATACAGCTTCAAAAACTTTAAAACTATTTCAAAAGATTTTAGTAGTAAATGATGATGATGAGAAATTAGAGGATGAAAAAGATAAATACATAGCATTAAGCGAGGCTAAAGAGGAAGATCCCGATGTTGAAGTAGGAGATGAGCTTACTTATGAGCTTCCACTTGATAATCTAGGAAGAACAGCTGCTGCTACACTCCAAAGAGAGTTAGAGTATCACATCCAAAGACTATTAGAGAGTCAAATCTTTGAAAAGTATAAAAACATGGTAGGAAAAACTGTTTTTGGTACAGTCACAAGAGTTGATCATGAAGAGACGACCTACATTGAGTTTGATGAAATCAGAGCAGTTATGCCAAGAAAAAATAGAATAAAAGGTGAAAAATTTAAAGTTGGAGATGTTGTAAAGGCTGTAATAAGGAAGGTTTTTATAGACAAAGCTCATGGTATCTATGTTGAGCTATCAAGAACTAGTCCAAAATTTTTAGAAGCACTTTTAACTCAAGAGGTTCCTGAGATCAAAGATGGTCTTATTACCATAAATGCAAGTGCTAGAATACCGGGTGAGAGAGCAAAGGTAGCACTTACTTCACTTCATCCAAATGTAGATGCCGTTGGAGCAACTGTTGGAACAAAAGGTATGCGAATAAACGCTATAAGTCAAGAGTTAAATGGTGAAAACATAGACTGCATTGAGTACTCATCCATACCAGAGATTTTCATCTCAAGAGCACTTTCTCCTGCAATAATCTCAAATGTAAAGATAGAAGATGGCAAAGCCATAGTCACCCTTCCAAGCGATCAAAAGAGCAAAGCTATAGGAAAAAGTGGCATAAACATAAGACTAACAGCTATGCTTGTTGGCATGGAGATAGAACTTGTAGAGCTAAAGGGCTCTTCAAGTAGTTCAACCGAAGAGAAAAAAGATCCAAACGCTCTTTCAAATCTTTTTGGCTAATCTCAAAAAAATTAAACCCAAATTATGTAATATGATTTGCTAAAGTAGTGCTTATCACCTAGCCTATGGCATAATTTGGGTTAAAAACTGACCTTACGCACCATAAGACGCCCTGAGCAAAAGAGAGAGTATTCTAATGCAAGGCACAAAGCTTTTGGCATAGCCGTAGCTATGGTGGAAGTTTTGTAACGAAGTCAGTAGGATACTCTCTCTTTTGCCCT
>JALSLU010000115.1 GCA_026988125.1 Sulfurospirillum sp. | reverse complement strand
GGAGCCAAAGTTTTGAACATTTTCTCTCTTGAGCTTATTAATAAGAAGTTCATTACTCAACTCTTCAAAGCACAAGCTTATAAAAACATCTAAATTGCTAGTTATTTTATCTATACTCAAAGGGTTGGATGTGGAAATAAAGGTAAACCAAAATCTCGTAAAATTGCTAGTAAAGTGAATTTTGTCTTGAATTTTATAGCGTCTTAATGATTTTTTTATGAGTTGTTTCTTGTGCTCTCTTTTTGGTTTTTCTCTACTAAACTCTTTTCTAATAATCTTTTTTTCAAAAAGAGACTTAAAAAGAGCTCTTCCTCTTAGTTGAGAAATGCTCTCTTTTTCATAAATGGTATAGTTTTTTCTATCTCCAATTGCCACTCTATTTAGTATGGACTCTAAATCTCTTTGAAAATGCTCATCTTTATCGTAGATAAAAAACTCCCTCAGCTCTTCAATTCTATCTAGTATATATTTTTGTATGGATGTTGCTAAGTTATCATCTAGTGAAATTTCATCTAAAAACGGGTACCCTTCAAAGACCGCATAAAACTCTATAGCCTCTTTAATAGTTAAATAATTAAAATTTTTGCAAAAAAGATTGAAATTTTTTATAAATTTTCCTTTTAATTTTAAAATTTAAGAAATATTTGAGTATAATTCTTTGACTTCGAGAATGCTATAACATCCACTATATTATATTGGAAACTTTCCTCTAAGCCGATTTATTAAACTTTTTTAGGATTATACAGATATGTTTATATTTGATAGCTTAAGCTTACTATTTATAGTGTTTATTATTTTAGGAGTGATCCCAAATCTTTTTTATATGTTGGGTTATTTGAAACATATTGAAAGAAAGTCATACTTTTTAATTAATTACTTTGTGTTTATTATTTCAATGGTTGGTGTAGTTGTTTCAAATAATATGATTGTATTTTTATTCTTTTGGGAAATTATGAGTCTAACCTCTTGGCAACTTATTTTAACAAATTATTCCCAAAAAGATATAGGAAAAATTTCTATATTTTATTTTATTATGACGCATTTGGGATTTATCTTTATATTGACACTTTTTGCCATTGTTTCAAATGGGAGTATAGCAAGTACAACTATGGATAGTGTTGGTGGGTTTGTTGCTAATTTTCCATACCCTACACTACTTTTCATATTTGCTTTGGTTGGTTTTTTATCTAAGGCTGGTGTTGTTCCTTTTCATGTATGGCTGCCTTATGCTCATCCAAAGGCACCTAGTCCCGTTTCAGCCCTTATGAGTGGTGTAATGTTGAAGGTTGCTTTATACGGTTTTATTAGAGTTTTGTTTGATATTCTTTACCCGTGGCCTTTGGAGTGGGGCATTGCTATACTTATTTTAGGTTCATTATCATCATTGATCGGTGTTTTGTATGCTTTGAGTGAGCATGATATTAAAGCTCTTTTGGCAAACCACTCCATAGAAAATATAGGCATTATACTAATAGGTTTTGGTATTGGTATGATTTTTGATACATTAGGATTAAAAGCTTTGAGCTCTTTTGCTTTTATAGCCTCATTTTTTCATATTTTTAACCATATGAGTTTTAAATCACTACTTTTTATGGGAGCTGGAAGTATTTTGTATGAGACAGGTACAAAAAATATGGAAAAATATGGTGGATTGATTAAAAATATGCCTATTACTGCATTAAGTTTTTTACTAGCATCTATATCAATTAGTGCTTTGCCTCCAACAAATGGATTTTTAAGCGAATGGATGATATTTCAATCTCTTTTAAATTCTGATGTTATTTCACACCTGGATTTAAAGCTCTCTATTCCTTTTGCAATTTTCAGCCTTGCTCTTACCGGTGGTTTGGCTATAGCTTGTTTTGTAAAGGCTTATGGAATTAGTTTTTTAGGGCTTCACAGAAGTGAAAATGCAAAATATGCAAAAGAAGATAATAAACTTATGAAAATCGGTATGATTCTAATGAGCTTAGTTGTTATTTCTCTAATGATATTTGCACCAATATATATAAAATATTTTGATAAAACTATTTTTGAGTTTACTCGGTTGTCTATTTATAAGGAAATATTTCCTGACAATTTTTATTCTCTTCATGCCATAGGCTCATTTGGAGGGGTTGTTTCTCCCCTTATCCTTGTGCTTATGTTAATTTTTATAACTTTTCTTATATATATTGCTCAGAAAATTTTTAATGTAAAAACAAGAGTGTGTGATAGCTGGGCTTGTGGATATAAAACGGATAGCCAAACACAATACAGTGCCGTTGGGTTTGCTGGACCCATTAGAAGGCTTTTTAATTGGCTCTATAAGCCTGATGTTAAATTTAGAAAAATAACTATAAATCAAGAAACAGCTTCTTTTGATCAGTCTCATTTTGAACTACATGTAAAACCACTTTTTGAAAAAACATTGTATGACTCTGTCTCTTTGTTTATAAGCAGGGTTAGTTATTATGTATATAAAATTGCTCATTTTGAGCAAACAAGGTATTGTGCTGTTATTTTGGCTCTTTTAATTTCAGTATTGTTTAGTTATAGAGTTTTTATAGGTGAGTTTAGTTGGATAAGTATATGTTTAGAAATAGTTATTATGAGTTTTATATTTAAAGTATTGATAGTTGGAGAAAAAAGATGATTCTTTATATATTTACAATTATTTTTTTTATTTTATCGTCCCCTTTTTTTATAGGAGTAATAAAATCTCTAAAAATGTTTTTGCTTTATAAAAAACCAGTCTCTTTATTTCAGGGGTATTACAATTTTCAAAAACTTCTATGTAAAGAAAATATAATTTCATCTGAGAGTTCAATCATTACAAAAGTGGGACCTTTTTTGGTTTTATCTCCACTTATAGTGGTTTTGTTTTTTCTTCCACCTATATTTTCTAAATCTTTTTATGTTGGATTTGTTGATGCTTTTACAATTATAGGGCTTATATCTCTATCAACATTCTTTTTGATGTTAATAGGTTTAGATAGTGGCAATAGTTTTGGTGGTATCGGGAGTAGCAGAGAGGCTTTTATATCAAGTTTGGTTGAACCAGCGATGGTTTTAACCGTTTTTTCCATAGGATTGATGGCTAAAGATATTGGAGTTGCAAATGCTAGTGTAAATTTGGCTCATAATTTTCCAAAAGAACATATGGCTAGTTTTTTATTTAGTGCTATTAGTTTTTTTATTCTACTTTTGGCGGAAAATGGGCGACTCCCTGTAGATAATCCCGAAACACACTTAGAATTAACAATGGTGCATGAAGCTATGATACTTGATTTGAGTGGATTTTATCTGCTACTTATTGAGCTTGCTGGAAGTATAAAATATATTATATTTGCATCTCTTTTTGTTAGTTTATTTCTGCCTTTTGGCTTGGAATTATCTCCTTTTTTAGCTTTTATGGTTTTTGTATTGAAAATATTGTTTGTTTCAGTAGTGATTGCACTAGTAGAGATAAATGGTGCAAAACTTAGACTATTTAAAGTTCCAAATCTTTTGGGACTGTCTATTATATTTTCATTTTTGTCTTTGATTAGTTTTTATGTATTGGGGTGATGATGATTAATTTTAGTATTGGTATATTTTTAGCTACATTGATTGTTTCTATTTTGTCAACTAGGCTTTTGAAGTTAATTTTTTGGTATGGAGTAAATTCATTTTTTCTTGGACTTTTAGCAATCTTTATAGGATTTAAACAGGGAGATTCAGTGCTGATCTTTAGTGGAGTTATTACACTAATTTTTAAGGCCTTTACCATACCGTACTATCTTAAAAAATTTGCTATCAAATTTAATTTAAAAAGAGATGTAGAATCAGATGTTAAGGTTCATTTTAATGTTATGCTTATTCCTGTTTTAATTGTTTTTTCTTTTTATCTTGTTTCTCCTTTTGCTCATACGGTAGGTCAAAATTCTAACTATGTTGCAATTTCTATATCTTCTTTATTTTTATCACTTCTACTTCTTATAGAGCACATTAGTGTAGCCCCTAAAATTGTGGGTTTTTTGCTTATGGAAAATTCTCTTTTTTTATTGGGAATTACTGCTACAGGTGGTATGCCTATGCTTATAGAGTTGGGAGTCTTTTTTGATTTAATGATGGCAATTGTTGTGATAAACTTACTCTTAAAAGAGGAGAGAGCTATATGATTTTATTTTATCTTACAATTCCAGCTTTTATTATCTTTTTTGTCTCCTTTTTTGAAATCGATAAAGCAAAAAAAATACTTCCATACAGTTCATTTTTGGTGCTCCTACCTATAATTTACCTCTTTTTAGTAGATAAACCTTATAATTTAATAGGGGATTATATGATTGCTACAAAATTAAATACCTATGTTTTATTGGTATCTTCTATTGTGGCAATTGGTGTTATACTTTCACTAATAACTTTAGATAAAAGAGTCAAAATCTCAAAGAAAGGATATATACAATTTTATAGATTTTTTGCTACTTTCTGGTTGGGACTTACAGTCTCTATCCTTTCAAATAATATGGGGATATACTGGATAGGATTGGAATTAGCAACGCTAAGCACGGTATATATGATAAAAACAAATCTCTCAAAGCGTTCGATAAGCGAAGCTTGGAATTATATGATAGTAGGTACTATCGCCATTTCTTTAGTACTGTTTGGAATAATTCTCATTTATGCCAGTGCAAAGCCAGTTCTCGCAGAAGATGCTATGAATTTTCAACTCCTTTTAGAAAATATAAAATATATAAAAAGCAAAACACTATTTGAAATAGGTTTTCTAATGGTATCATTGGGAATGTTTATAAAAATGGGATTTTTTCCAATGAGCCTTTGGTTGGCAAATATAGAAAGGGCATCCTATTACCCCATAGCAGCACTTTTTAGTGGCATTTTGGAGAGTGCCATACTAGTCGGCTTTTTTAATTTCTCATCATTGGCTATGAAGATAAATCCATCAGGAGTCTTTGCTTTCGTTTTCATCTACGCCTTTTTAACACTTTTTATAATTACTTTTCTTCTGTTTAAAGCAAAAGATTTTATAAGACTATTTAGCTTAAGTGGCATTGAACATATGGTGATTATAACTCTTTTTTGGGTCAGTGGCGCACACTTTGCAGCACTTTTGCATTTTGGTGCACATGCTTTTTTAAAACCAGCACTATTTCTTAGCTCTGGCATTTTGGAGTTCAAAAAAAAGTACAATTTTGCAGGAACTTTGAAAGGATTTGGAGGTTTTTACGGTAATTTGTTTTATTACTTAGTAGGCTTTTTGATTTTAGCAGTTATCTCCTTGCCACCGAGTCCAATGTTTTTTAGTGAAATATATGGGATAAGTGCAATATTTTCTATTGCATTAAAAAGTAAATACATGCTACTTGTGTTGACTTTTGTGCTGTTGTTTTTATTTTTATTGTCTATAATTTTTTATAAATTTATACAAGTTTATCAATCTATGAAGTATGAGGGAGAAGAGGTTGAAAAGGTAGTGTATGTAAATGAGATACTATCTATTTGCATATTTGCATTGGCAACACTATCTCTTTTGAGTCCTCTTGCTTTTAATTATTTGAAGGGAATTTATGAGTAGATTAATTTCAAGATTTGTTCAATATGGCAATAACGAGCTAGAATTGATGGATTTTTTTGCTGATAAGATTGAAAAAAATATAGTAAAAAATGATAAAATTTACTCCTTATCAGCACAATATCCGTCCGCTAGGTGGTTTGAAAGAAAAATAAGGGATGATTTTGGTTTAGTTATTGAGAGCTGTTACGATAAGAGAAGATTGATTCATCACGAGTCATTTCCAAAAGTATATCCTATGAGAAAAGAGTTTAATCTTTTTAGTAAGTTAAATTTTGATTATTTTGAGCCATATGATTATGAAAAGATAAGCGGTTCAGGTGTATTTAATGTTTCTGTAGGACCTATTCATGCTGGTATAATAGAGCCTGGACATTTTCATTTTTCTCAAGCTGGGGAGCAAATATTGCATCTTGAAGTCAGACATTTTTATAAGTATAGAGCTGTTGAAAAGATGTGTGAAGGCAAAAAAATAGAGGATATAGAAAAAATTGTTGCTAGAATTAGTGGAAATGAGTCTATTGCTTATCAAATTGGGTTAAGCAATATAAAGTACCAATCAAAAGAATTACATCAAAGCTTAGAACACAAGCTTCAAAATGCAATTTTACTGGAGTTTGAAAGATTGGCGCATCATTTTGCAGATATAGGCTTTATACCAAATGATGCGGGTTTTTCTCCTGCTTTGGCAGTGGGTAGTAGATATAGTGAAGATGTAAGAAGAGTTTTAAAAAAGTTGACAAATAGCCGTTTTGGTTTTGATATTATAGATAAAGAGCTTAATTTATTTGAAAAAAAAGAGTTTATTTTAGATTTTTTGAGCTATTTAGAAAGAGAGATAAATTGGTTTGAAGAGTGGATTATAGATATACCCTCTTTGTGGGATAGGTTGGATTCAACGGGAATTTTAAATAAAAAAGAGGCTATTCGATATGGTTGTGTGGGTGTTGTTGCTAGAGCAAGTGGTATTGATAACGACACTAGAAGTGATGATAATTTTTATACAGAAAATGGCTTTACAAGTTGTTTAAGATACAAAGGAGATGTCGCTTCAAGATTTTTGGTTCGTATTGATGAGATTAAAAATTCACTCTTTATTATTAAAAATATGATTTTAAAATTAAAAAAAACAATTTCTTGCAATAATTTAGCTTTAAGTAAAGATGGTGAGTATTTTAGTTTGGTTGAAAGTAGTATAGGGGAGATTTTTATGTATGTAAAAATTGAAAATTCTATTATTAGTCGATTTTATGTGAGAGATCCTAGCTTTATAAATTGGCAAGCTCTTCATCTTATGATGCATAATGATATAATTGCAGACTTTCCACTTATAAATAAGAGTTGTGATCTTAGTTATGCAGGGAATGATCTATGATAAAATTTTGGAAAAAAAGATTTTCTAGCTCAATTTTGACAGATAATTTAGAATTTGATAAAGAGTTGATTTCTTTGCAAAAAGATATTAAAGACAAAATTTCCAAAAATTTTGCAAAATCACTAAATATACGGATGGTGGATTGTGGAAGCTGTAATGCTTGCGAAAATGAGTGTAATGCTCTTTCAAATCCATATTATAATTTAACAAGGCTTGGCATCTCTTTTGTAGCAAGCCCAAGACATGCTGATGTGCTATTGATAAGTGGGGTAAATACTTTCAATATGCATAAACATCTCGTTGATGCCTATAATCAGATGCCAAATCCAAAGTATGTTATAACTATAGGGGATTGCACAAAGATACAGAGTAGCGTTTTTGATAAAAATTTTGCAATTGTTGGAGAAATAGAAAAGTTTATTCCCGTAAATTGGCACATTGAAGGATGTCCTCCATCTCCAAATGAGATTATAAAAGGATTGTTGGAGTTCTTAAAATCTCTTCCAAAAGGAGAGTGATAAGACTATGAAGACTGTATAGCACTCAAGTCTGCCTATAATCATCACAAAACTTAGTATAAGCTTATCGTACCAGCTGAAAAACGAATAATTTTCAGCAGGACCTGTCAGATTAAAACCAGGTCCAATATTTCCAACCATAGCAATAGCTGTTGATATTGAAGTCATCTCATCATAACCTCTTGCATAAAGATACATCATAGTAAAAAATATGGTAATTCCAAATAGAGATAAAAATCCAAATACTGAGCGGATTGTGGAGTTTTTAAGCTCTTTATTATTGATAAAGATTGAAGAAACTGTATTTGGATTAAGTGATTTTTTTATCTCAAAAGAGATATTTTTTAAAAAAATTATGTGTCTAATGCTTTTTATTCCACCAGCGGTTGAGCCACTATTTCCTCCAAGCATCATAGCGAAAAACAGTATCATAACTGCCACATTTCCCCATGTTTCATAATTTAGTGTTGCAAAACCAGTTGTAGATGCAAGTGAAACTATGTTAAATGTAGCATGAGTGAGGGCATAAAATAGACCATCATCGCTACTTTTGTAGTGGATAGTAGCTAAAAGTAAAGATAGAAGAGCTAGCATTATACTCAGCCATTTAAACTCTTCATGAAAGTATGCTCTTTTATCTCCATAGAAAAATTTTATGTGGGAGATAAAGTTTATGCTTGAGAGATACATAAAGATAATAGTAATCCAAAGGATTCCATAGTTTTCAAAATAACCCATAGAGCTGTTTTTTGTAGAGAAGCCTCCGGTTGAAATAGTTGAGAATGCATGATTGATTGCATCAAACCAGCCCATACCAAACAACATTAAAAGGATAAAATTTACAAATGTAAAAGCAAAATAGACAAGCCATAATTTTAGAGCGGTATCTTTGATTTTTGGGGAGATTTTATCTACTGAGATTCCTGTTGATTCAGCCTTAAAAAGGGATAAAGAGCCATTTGGATTTAAAAGAGGTAAAAGTCCAACTCCAAGAACAATTATGCCCATTCCTCCAAGCCAGTGGGTTAGGCTTCTATGAAAAAGTATGCTATGAGGGAGAGACTCTATATCTTTAAATATTGTCGCTCCTGTTGTTGTAAAGCCACTTATGGATTCAAAAAAGGCATCACTAAAGCTAAGGTTTAGTTGAACAGTGTAAGGAAGTGCCCCAGCAACACCAATCAAAAGCCAAACTAAATTTACACTAATTATACTCTCTTTTATATTTAGCTTAATCTTATGATTTTGTAGCAAATAAAAAATTGAGCTATTTATGAACAAAAAAATTACAACAATAAAAAGATATAACTTAACATCTTCACCATAAAAAAGACCAACAATTGGAGGTAAAAGCAACATTAAAAAAAGAACAATTCCAACTGTTGAAGTAAATTTTAATATATTTTTGAGAGACATTTTAAAGCATCTTTTGAGCTTTGAGTTTTTATGTTAATTATCAGCAAATCATCTTCTTGTAGGTTTGTTGCATCTTTATAAGGCATTATTTTTTTATCTCTTATAACAAAGAGTGATGAGTTTTTAAAGTTTTTTGTTTTTAACTCTCTAGATAACTTGTCTGTATCTAAAGATGAGTCTATATTTAAAAGAGATATAGTACCCTCTCCACCACAAAATCTTTTTGTTGTCAAATTTTTATGTGAAATTATTTTTTCTAATATAGTATGGTAAGTAGCCATTTTTTCACCCCTAATTACTTCTATGCCAAGTTTTCTCATTAAAGGAGCATACTGTAGGTTGTTGTGAATTCCGATAATTTTTTGAATATTTTTATCTTTTGCTTCTAAGCATTTTGCTATATTAAACTCGTCATTATTTGTTGCACTGATAAATATGTCTATATTTTCAATTGATTGCTCCAGTAGTGAGTCTAGGTTGTAATTATTTTTTATAACTTCAGCTTTGTTTTTTAAGATCCTATTTGCAATTTTGCAATTTTCAATTTTTTTATCTACTATTTTTATGTTGATATTTTTTTTAGATAAAACTTTTGCAATCTCAACACCCAAATCATTCGCCCCATATATGACGCAATTTTCAATAGCTCTTTCATTTTCAAAAGAGCTTGTAAATTTTTTTAAATCCTCAATTTTAGATGCAAATGCAAGAAAATATACCAAATCATTTGCGATTATATAATCTTCAAAACTTGGTATAAAAAAAGTACCATCTCTCTCAATCCCGCATACTATGGCTTTTTGTTGAAAATCATCATAAATTTTGGATATATTTTTTGGCTCAATACTCTCTTTGACTCTTATTGAGAGTAAAAATGCTTTTGTAAAATAGAAATTTTTTATATTGTTTACATGCGGAAAATCTAAAATATTATTAAAGTTTTTAGCAACCTGTAAAGCGGGTGTTATAATGTGACTTATGCCTAATTGCTGCTTAACTCTATCATTTTTAAAAAAGTGATTTTTTAACCTAACGACCTTCTTTTTTACTTGTGTAATATTGTCAATAATAAGAGAAGAGAGCAAATTTACTTCATCACTATTGGTTACGGCTATAAAAAGATCAATCTCTTCAGAAATTGTTCTATAAGTATATGGGTCTTCCACATTACCGCAAATGCTAAGAACATCAAGACTATTTTCAATATTTTCAATAGCCATTTCATTTTGATCTATAATAGTTACATCATTATCTATCATTAGCTCTTTTGCTAAATAGTAACCAACCTTACCTGCCCCAGCAATTACTACATTCATTTTTTATAGTTTTTTATGTTATTGTAAAAGATTTCACTCATGTAATTGATGTATCTTTTTCTTCTTTGAAGATCAGTTATATCAATAAATGGGTGATTCCCATACTTGTCATTGACAATGTATGATTTATATTTGATTTTTCTACTCTTGCTAGAAGATTTTAAAATTGCATTAAAAAAAGCCTCTCTTTGCTCATTATAAATTTTTAGCTCCAACTCTACTTTAAAAACATTATCTTTATTGTCTAAAAAGACTTTTACTACCTTGATGGAGTCTTCTAGTGCTTTATTATTAAAAACATTTTTTTCACTCGTTATGCAAATCCCATCATTGCACCTAAAGTTATGCTTAAAAAGATAGTTTTTATTCTTCCCTAGTAAATCTTCAAACATATTTGCACAACTAAAAGTAGAAATTAGCAACACTATAAAGATAATTTTTTTCATAAAATAACTCCTTGTAGATAATTTTACTCCAAAAAAGAATAAATTTAGATAAAATTTAGCAGGCACCATTTTAAAATTTGGGTTCATAGGAGTTATTTATGTCAAAAATTGTTATTTTTAGTGGAGCAGGCATTAGTGCTCCTAGTGGGATTTCAACCTTCAGAGATAGCGATGGGCTTTGGGAAAAGTATGATATAAAAGAGATTTGTAGTGCAGGGTGTTTGGATTGGAACTATGAGAAGACAATAGAGTTTTATAACAAAAGAAGAGAGGATATAAAAACCAAAGAGCCAAATGAGGCACATAAGATTGTAGCAGAGCTTAAAAATAGGTTTAGTGATCAAATCTCTGTAATTACTCAAAATGTTGATGACATGTTTGAGCGAGCTGGTTGTAAGGAGGTTTCGCATTTGCATGGATTCTTAAGGGAGATTAGATGTATGGAGTGTGATTATATTAAAGACATTGGCTACGATAAACAAGATCCAAATAAAAAGTGTCCTATATGTAATGGAAAATTAAGACCAAATATTGTATTTTTTGGAGAGATGGCACCTATGTATGAAAAGCTTTATAAGGAGCTTGAAGATTGTGAAATTTTAGTAGTAGTTGGTACAAGTGGTGCTGTTATAAATGTCAATATGTTAACTCAATGGGCTGATTATAGGATTTTAAATAATTTAGAAAAGAGTGAGTTTATTGAAGAGTCAATCTTTGAAGAGATTTACTATGAGAGCACCACGACTGCTATGCCAAAAATAAAAGAGACAATTATTAAAAAATTACAACAAAAGGAATGATTTGGAAGAGATTAGAAAAAATATAATTTTAGATAAAAATCTACTCTATTTTGATTTTACAGCATCAGGTTTGGCTTATAAACCCATAGAGGATAGGCTTTTAGAGATTTTAA
>JALSLU010000114.1 GCA_026988125.1 Sulfurospirillum sp. | reverse complement strand
GAGCTGGGGATAGGATGTAAAAGAAAGGGAGGGGTTAGCTTTTTTGATTCGCTTGAAGTAAAAGCCATGATAGATTTGGTTAGCGTAGTTGTAAATCCAAAAGATATGATGAGCTTTATTCATACTTTTGAGTATGCAAAAGGTGTGGGTCCGGCACTATCGAAAGATATTTTTGAAGCACTTTTTAAGCTTGGAAGTGGTGATATATACAAAGGTTTTTTCTCTCCATTGGAGATACAAAATCCATTTAAAACTAGAATAAAAAATTATCAGCTTGGGTTGTTTGATGAGTCTTTTGAGTTTGGAAGTGTGGGTAGATTTTCAAAGTGTGGCTTTAGTGAGCAATTTTTGGCAAATCCAATCTTGAAACATAGTAGACTGAGTGTTGAGGGTGCTGAGTTTATCTATAAATTTTATAAATTTTTAAAGCATTCTAAGCGCATAAAATCTCCAAAAAGTTTGGTTGAAAATCTACTTGAATCTGAAATATTTGGAGCTATTGTTGATGCAATTGCAACAAAGAGAGCTACAAAAAAAGATGGAAGTGTAGATAGTGAAGTAAAAAAAGAGATTAAAGGTAGGATCGCTAGAAAAGGTTACCTCTTGAAAGAGTTAGCAAAGTCATATGGCTCACATGAAAGATTTTTAAATGCTTTAACCCTTGGAAGTAGTGAGATGAGTGAGGGTGAGGGAGTGAATCTTTTGAGTGTACATGCTTCTAAGGGTTTGGAGTTTACAGAGGTTTATGTTGTAGATTTGATGGATGGAAGGTTTCCAAATAGAAAGCTTATGAGTAAGGGCGGTAGCTTAGAGGAGGAGAGAAGACTCTTTTATGTTGCAACTACTAGAGCTAAAGATAGACTCTTTTTATCTTTTGCAAAGTATGATAAACTTAAAAATGTAGAGTATACGCATTCACCTTTTTTAAAAGAGGCTGGATTGATCAGTTAGTTTGGCGTTGAGCAGATCGTTAGTGAGCGCTGATTTTTCTTAGTACCTAATCATTGCATAATTTGGGTTTAAGAAAAATTAGATAGACTTATAAAAAATATTAGGAGTGTGGAGTGAAAAAGATTTTTTTACTTGTGTGTTTTATCTCTTTTTTGATTGCGGGTGTAAAAAATGTGAGTGTGACACCCAAAATCGTGGATAGCGGTATAAAGATTATAGACATTAGAACAGAGCCAGAGTGGTTTCAAACGGGAATCATTAAGGGCTCTATACCCATAACCTTTTTTAATGAGAGAGGTGGGTATGATGTTGAAGCTTTTTTAAATGAGCTTAATAAGCATATAAAAAGGGGAGAAGAGTTTGCATTGATCTGTAGGACTGGCAATAGAACCACTGCTGTTTCAGATTTTTTGGGTAGAAATGGATACAATGTTATAAACCTAAAAGGCGGTATAGTCTCTCTTTTAAGACAGGGCTATAAACTGGAACCATATAAAAAGTAGCAAAGGAGGGCAACCCTCCTTTTTTGTTGCTATAAAGCTTTTGCTATGAGTTTATTTAGTCTCTTGGCAAAGCTACTTATGTCTTCTATTTTCATACCTTCAGCTAGTTTTGCTTGATCAAGTAGCAGGTGAGCTATGTCATTTAGAACTATATCA
>JALSLU010000113.1 GCA_026988125.1 Sulfurospirillum sp. | reverse complement strand
AAAACATATTACCCCCCCTCCAACGCCATTAAGTTAAGCTCACAAACCCCATCATTACGAGCATTTAATTGATTAATTACCAACATTTTTTTTCTTTCTTTTAAGATGATTTATGGAATTTGTAGCTATGGTTGACTTGTGTATATCTTTATCAAGTCGGGGTTTTGATTTTCTATTTGGTCGAATAACTATTGTGTTGGTGAGAAACAGCTTTTCCATCTGTTCAAGCATCTGATCTAGTGGTTTTTCAGAGTAAAATAGATCAAATACCTTATGTTTAATAATATTAAAAGAGACCGCTTTATTTATTTTTTGAACATATTTGTTATCTTTTGTTTTCTCTTTTAAATCTTCATTGATATCATAAGTCATTGCAGATTCATAGTTTGTTAAAAATATAGTTGCAAAAAAATCTTGTTTGACTGCTAATGCTGATTGACCAGTAAAGTTTTCTAAAGAGAGTCTATTTTTTATCAAATCAAAATATGTTTCTATTCCCCATCTAAGGGCATATAACTCTTTAAAATCTACTGTTTTAAGTTTATCATTATCAAGCACATTTGTTCCCAGTACTTCTACTGTACCATTATCTAAAATCACTTGTACAAATCGTATTTTTATCTTTGTAGGTATATTCTTTTTTCTTAATTCATCTCTTAACTGTTTTGGTGCATTGATCTCTAATATCACATCTTTTTTTTCACTATGAGCATCAAATAGAAACTTAGCCCTTGAGAAGAGATTTTTTCTAATACGACACAATATATTCGTTTGTTGATATGCTGTGGCAAAGAGTTCAAATGATGGATATCCTCTATCCATGATTATTAAATCATCACTATTGCAATACTCAAAGTGTTGTATAGCTAAAGTTCTCTCATCATAAGCTATGAGATTATTCTCTTCACTCTTGTTTTTATTTACTATGCATGAATCTATAGCGATATTGTTAAGAACATCAAAAAGAGCAGATACTCTTGCTTGAGATACATCTTTGGAAAACTCTTTTATCTGACATTTAACCTTCATAGGGTTAAACTCTTGTTTTACATCATTTGTATTTGGAAGTGTTACAACAGAACCATCAATTGCTAATAGTCTAAAACCTTTATAGGTTTCATACTCATCATCCTTATAAAAAATTTCAGCTGCCATCTGGGCAAACTCTTCAAATGCAGTATAGTTAAGTTTTGCTCTTGCTTGTGTATATGCACTATTTGTTATAGTCACATCTTCATCCAACGCAAGTTGCATGTCATTAATACTATTTTGCAAAGATTTATTACTCTTTTTAATCATCATAGTCATAATTTTATCAAATCCTAGTTTTCTATCTCTTGTAAAAGAATTTTTGCCTATTTTATGTTTAGCTTGAAAAAATTCTTCTCTTTTTTTATCTCTAAAAACCACCGAAATTTCAGTAGTTTTTTTTAACATAACCAATCCTTAATATAATATATATTATATCCAAAAATCACTTTTAAAAAGCTTCACAAACCCCTAAATATAGGCTTTTGTGAAGCTTTTATTTCATGTTTTATTACTTAAATATTGATCTTAAAAAAACTCTATTTTATGTGTGTTATATATTGGATTAATTCCTTAACTTAATGGCGTTGGACC
>JALSLU010000112.1 GCA_026988125.1 Sulfurospirillum sp. | reverse complement strand
AACTTTTAGGGTACATCTACAACATGATAAAAACAGACCTAAAAGTAGAGTGTGAGCTAAGAAAGTACAAGAGTGCTGAAGAGCCTCGTCATTTAGATAACAAGATAACCCAAAAAAGTGTAGATGCGCTTATAAATAGTGCAGAGGGTAGTTTTGAGTTGGTTGAGGAGTACTATAAGATAAAAAAAGAGATTTTAGGCCTAGATGAGCTTTATGATTATGACAGGTATGCTCCACTTGAATTGAGTGAGAGTGAGTATGGTTTTGAGAGATCAAAAGAGATAGTTCTAAATGCCTTTGAAAAGTTTTCACCATATATTGCCAAAATAGCAAAAAAGGCATTTGATGAGAAGTGGATAGATGTTTACCCAAAAGATAAAAAAAGAGGAGGGGCATTTTCTCATCCAGCAACTCCAGATACTCATCCATATGTACTTTTGAACCATACAAACAGAAGAAGAGACCTTTTTACTTTAGCCCATGAGCTAGGACATGCGATTCATCAGTACCTATCTAGAGATGTAGGCTACCTAAACTCAGACACTCCTTTGACAACTTCAGAGACTGCTTCGGTGTTTGCTGAGATGCTGGTGTTTGATTATATAAAAGATGGTCTTAGCAGGGATGAAAAGATTTCACTCTATGCTTCAAAGATAGAAGATATTTTTGCAACGCTATATAGGCAGATAAATTTTACAACATTTGAAAGAAGAGTTCATAAAAGCGAAGGTGAGCTTAGTTTGGAGGATTTTAATAGACTCTGGATGGATGAATCTAAAAAGATGTTTAAAGACTCCATAAAGTTTACAAAAAACTATGAGATTTGGTGGAGTTATATACCTCACTTTGTGCATTCTCCATTTTATTGCTACTCCTACTCCTATGGTCAGCTTTTAGTTTTGGCTCTTTATGGGCTTTATAAAAAAAGCGATAAAGAGGAGTTTGTTAAAAATTACACAGAGTTTTTAAGTGCAGGTGGAAGCAAAAGTCCAAAAGAGTTAGTAAAGAAGTTTGGTTTTGATATAGAAAAAGAGGAATTTTGGAAAAAGGGGATTGAGCAAGTTGGAGAGATTTTGAGTGAATTTAAGGAGATTTGCAATGCTTCAAAAACTACTGAATGATGAAGATTTTTCATATGAAATGAAAAGACACATAAAAGAGGTTTTAGAGATACTTTTAAGCAAAGGAATTAATTTTTCTATTTTAACAAACATTAGTGAAATTGGTTTTGAACCTGAGCTACCTCAAGAGATTAGAACAACTTTTAAGCCTATTACGATGTTTGTTTTGGCTGGCTATACATTTGAGAGTTGTATTGTAGATGATTGGGGGCTTAGTTTTGAGGCTGGATTTGGAAATGAGAATTATGGATCACTAGTTAGTGTTCCAATGCTCTCAATTTTACAGATTATAGTTGATGAAACACCAATTCTTATAAACCTTAGTGTGGAAATAGTTCCAAAGAAAAGAGTAGATAAGAGTGAAGGAGTTAAAAGAAGTATGGAGGCACTTCTTTCAAATCCTGAAAATGAAAAACTTTTAAAAAAGTAGGCAGAAAAATTTCAAACCTTCTTTTTACTCATCATAAAGTTTATTACGCAGTCCATGATTGCTTCATTTTTTTTCTCTTTTAAGTAAGCAATATAGAGCTTTCTTGTCAATTTTAGTCCTCTAACTCTAGCACAGTATAATTCTTTGTTTGCTACTTCTTGCTCAATCATATATTTTGATATAATCGTTACAGTTGGTGTGTTGTCTAGTATTGAAGATTTTAAAACTGTTTGTTTTGCAGTTGTTGAACTAGTAACAATACTTCTGAATTCAAAGTTATCACAATCAATCCCTATCGTTGCAAATTCCTCTTTTATTATCTCTCTTGTGTGAGACTCATCCTCTCTACAAATCCATCTATAGGAGTATAAATCTTCTGGTTTTACATATTTTGGCAAAGGGGTTTTGCTAACCAATACAAGTTCATCATCCATCCACTCTCTATAAAAAACATTTTCATTAAAAATTGGAGACTCAATAAGAGCTATATCAACTTTTTTATCTAGTAAATCTTCAGTGACTGATTCTGAATCATCAACTTTGATCATGACATCATTTTTTATTGCGCTTTGAATTTGGGTTAAAAACTCTGGTAAAATATAATTTCCAATTGTAAAAGATGCTCCAATTATAAACACTATCTCTTTATTTATGATTTTAATGACATCTTTTTCTGCATTGCTTATACACTTTTCTAGTTTTAAAACAATTTTATAAAACTCTTCACCAGCCTTTGTAAGTTTGATTCCATTCTTTTTTCTATCTACAATTTTTACCTCTAAGTAGTCTTCTAGCAACTTAATCTGTTGTGTAACTGCTGGTTGAGAAATTCCAAGTTTTTTAGAAGCTTTTGAAAAACTTTTCTCTTTGACTACAGTTAAAAAAGTATCTATTTTTGTAAAATCTCTTAACACTATTCTTCCTTTTTTCGTCATTTATTGGAGTTTATTATAACTAAAAATGATAATAATTACAAATAAAGGGCATCTCTAAAATAAAAAAATGGACTAATTTAGGGTTAAATAGAATTTTGATATAATCTATAAACTTATTTAAAGAAGAGAGAATGCAAAAGATATTTGAGTCATTAAATGAAGCGCAAAGTGAAGCAGTAAAAAGTGTTGATGGTCCCATATTGATTTTGGCAGGGGCTGGAAGTGGTAAAACAAAAACCATTACTTCTAGGCTTGCCTTTTTATTACAGTGTGGTATACCGGCATCAAATACTTTAACTCTTACATTTACCAATAAAGCTGCCAATGAGATGAGAGATAGAGCACTTTCTCTTATAGGTTCAAATTGGGAGTATCCACCTTTGTTATGTACATTTCATAAATTTGGATTACTATTTTTAAAATTTCATATTGAGTTACTAAAAAGAAAAAATAGCTTTGTGGTAATAGATACTGATGATAAAAAAAGAATTATAAAAAGCTTTGGCTCAGATCTTCCTCTAGGGTTAATTGCTAGTGAAATTTCAAGATATAAAAACTCTCTAATTTCTCCACAAATTGCATGGGAAAAAGCTGAACAAAAGAGTTATAAACAGATCGCAAAACTCTATGAGCAATATGAAAAATACATTGCAGATAATAATTTAGTAGATTTTGATGATTTGCTAGTTTTACCATATAAAATACTTGATGAAAATCCAGAAGTTTGCGACTCCACAAGTCAAAGATATCAGTACATTATGGTTGACGAGTATCAAGATACAAATGAATTACAGTATAGACTTTTAAAAAAGTTGTGTAGTACACACAACAATATTTGCGTTGTTGGAGATGATGACCAGAGTATCTATGGATGGCGTGGTGCAAATGTAAAAAATATACTAGACTTTAAGGACCAGTTTGATGATGTAAAAATTGTAAAATTAGAGAAAAATTATAGATCTACTCAAAAAATTTTGAGTGCGGCAAACAGCCTCATAGAGCATAATAGATCAAGATTGGGAAAGGTACTAAAGAGTACCAAAGGAGAGGGTTGCGATATCACTTTGATAGAGTCTAATGATGAAAAAAACGAAGCTACTATAGTTTCTAAGAGAATTAAAAAGTTAATCTCAAATGGTGTCAATCCAAATAGTATTGCAGTTCTTTATCGTATAAATGCACTTAGTAGATCTCTAGAGGAGGGATTAAATAGAGAAAAAATTCCTTACAATATGGTTGGAGGAGTAAAATTTTATGAGAGGATGGAGATTAAGGATCTTATAAGTTATTTAAGAATCATTGCAAATCCAAATGATGATTTCTCCATAAAAAGAGTTATCAATAGACCTAAGAGAGGTTTGGGGAAGGTTACTATTGAAAAGTTAGTAAAGGGTGCTTATGAAAATAGAGTTTCAATTTATGAGTATTTTAAGAGTAATTCAAGCCAAATAGAGTCTCAAGTTAGCAAAAAGTGTTTTAGTTCACTTAAAAATTTTATTGAAGGCATAGATACACTCATAGATATTGCAAATAGTGCAACATTTAGTGTAGTTGATGAGCTTGAAAAAATTTTTGAAATAAGAAACTACTATGAAATGCTTCCTGATTCTCTAGAAAGAGTAGCAAATATAGATGAATTTTATGCTTTATACAGAGATTCTATCAAGCAAAATCCAAGCCTTAGTATTGATGATTTTTTAAATGATTTGGCACTTCAAAGTGAGCAAGATGCTATAGATAGTGAAAATATATCTATTATGAGTATACATGCTGCAAAAGGGCTTGAGTTTGATTATCTATTTGTTATTGGCTTAGAAGAGGGCTTTCTACCACTCATTGGTGATGGTAGTGATATAGAGGAGGAGAGAAGATTAGGATATGTTGCAATTACTAGGGCAAAAAAAGAGTTAACACTCTGTTGTGCTTCTAGTAGATTTTATAAAGGAAGAAGAGCTGAGTTAACAAAAAGTAGATTTTTAAAGGAGTGCGGAGTTTGTAAGGGTTCTTTAACACTTGAAAAGACTACCTCATTTAAAAAGGGCGATCTAGTAAAGCATAAAATTTTTGGAATTGGCAGAGTGGTTGAGATTAGTAAAGTTAGACGAGAGTTTAAACTAAAAATCAATTTTGGTGGTTCAAAAAAAGATATCTTGGCATCTTTTGTGGAGAAAATATAGTGAATAGACTATTTGTAACATATAAGCCTAGCGGAGTCTCTTCAAATAGCTTTTTATCCTCTATCAAAAGAAGGTATGGAGTAAAAAAAGCAGGATTTAGTGGAACTCTTGATCCATTTGCTAAAGGAGTTTTGATTGTAGCATTTGGACAGTTTACGAAGCTATTTAGATTTCTAAATAAGAGTCCAAAGAGATATAGAGCTACACTTTGGATAGGAGCCTATAGTCCAACCCTAGATGTAGAAAAAATTGAAGAAGTTTTAGAGTTAAAACCATTTGTACCTAGCACTATAGAGCTTATAGCCAATAGCTTAAATGGGGAGATTGAGTATTTGCCTCCTAAGTATTGTGCTAAGAGAGTAGATGGAAAAAGAGCTTATAATTTAGCAAGAGATGGTGAAGAGTTTGAGCTAAAAAAGATAGAAAGTACCATATATGATTTTAAAGTTATTAGCTATATGCATCCATTTTTAACTTTTGAGATAAGTATAAGTGAGGGTGGATATATAAGAAGTATCGGCGAGATTATCTCTTCTAGGCTTGGTTTTAAAGGTTGCTTGAGTAGTCTAGAGAGATTAAGTGAAGGAGAGTTTATCTATGAAAATGAAAAAGCGCTTAATCCACTTGATTTTATAGATCTCAAAGAGAATGCCTACTTAGGAGATTATGAGGATATAAAACTAGGGAAAAAACTTAACCTAGAGCAGTTTGAAATTAAAGAGAATGGGCTTTATAAGATAGTTCAAAGTGATAAGTTTTCTATAGTTAGTATAGATGGCAGTAGTGTAGAGTATATTTTAAACAGGATTAGCCTATGTTAATATTGTCAAGAAGGGTTGGAGAGGGAGTTGTTTTAGATGATAAAATAACCATAAAAATTATAGATGCTTCAAAAGGTTCGGTTAGAATAGGCATTGAGGCTCCAAAAGATGTGCTTATTCTTCGAGAAGAGTTAGCTCAGGAAGTTAAAAAACTAAACCTTATAGCCATAAGTAGCCCAGATGATTTAGAAGCGATAAAAAAGTTTAGCAAGAAGATTAAAAAGAATGACTTATAGAGCCTATGCCAAAGTCAATATTTTTTTAAAAATAGTTGGCAAAAGAGAAGATTATCATGAGATTATATCTCGCTTTATGGCAGTTGAGTCACTATTTGATACTTTAGAGTTCAAATCCAAAAAAACAGATAGAGAGTTTGAATTGGTGGGAAATTTTGGATGCGATTTAAAATCAAATACTATTTTCAAGGCTTATGAAAATTTGAAATCTGAAGGTTACAAGCAAATTCTTGAAGAGTTTTTTTCATCAAAAGCTTTACATGTAGAGAAAAACATCCCATCATTTGCTGGACTTGGAGGTGGTAGTAGTGATGCGGCTACATTTTTGTTAATGTTAAATAAAGAGTTGAGTTTGGGTTTAAGTAAGGATAAACTAGCTCAAATTGGCTCAAGAGTAGGGGCAGATGTACCATTTTTTATTTATGAGCTTAGCAGTGCAAATGTGAGTGGGATTGGTGAGATCGTAGAGGAGTTTGATGAAGAGCCACTTAAAGTTGAGGTTATGACTCCGAATGTTGAGTGTGATACAGCAAAGGTTTATAGTGAATTTAGAAAAAACTATATGGTTGAGCCCCATTTGGCTAAAAAAATGGCTAAAATGAGTTCATTTGAACTATTAGATAGTTTTTCTCCAAAGGCATTGAATGATTTATTAAAACCAGCTTTAAAAGTTTATCCTCAGCTAAAAGAGTATCTAAGAAATGATTGGTTTTTTAGTGGAAGTGGAAGTAGTTTTTTTAGAATTTTAGAGGAATAGTATGGGACAAACAGTAGCAAGAAATAAAAAAGCATATCATGATTATGAGATATTAGAGGAGTATGAAGCGGGGATTGTTCTTCAAGGAAGTGAAGTGAAGGCTATACGAAAGGGAAGGGTAAATTTAAAAGATTCTTTTGTAAAGATTATAAAGGGTGAGGCATACTTGCTAAATGCACATATATCAAATCTTGAAACAACCCACTCATTTTATAGACCAAATGAGAGAAGAGATAGAAAACTTTTACTGCATAGAAGAGAGCTTGAAAAATTAGAGCAGAAAGTTATGAAAGAGGGGTTGAGCATAGTGCCTACTGTGATGTATTTTAATCATAAAAATTTAGTTAAAATCAAAATTGCACTAGCTAGAGGTAAAAAGCTTCATGATAAAAGAGAGGATCTGAAAAGAAAAACTGCAAACCGTGAAGCTCAAATAGCAATGAAAAACTATTTTAGGTAGATTTTTATAAAATATTAACATTTACTAGATAGAATTACAAAAAAAAGGATGACACTATGAAAAGTTTAAAAGTTTTGTTGATTAGTTTTATTGCAATTATGTTTTTTGTTGGGTGTAGCTCAAGTGATGAAGGTGGAATTGTTGAGGAGACCTACAAAGATGGGGATAGAATTGAGTTAGAAAGCATAATGGGAACCAAACTAACACTTTTGAGAAAAAATGGTGGATTTGTATTGGAAGGTGATGAAGATAAGATATTACTTTTCGATATATTTGGTACATTTTGTCAACCTTGTCAGGATGAAGCACCTAAACTAATGAATTTTCAGTTGAAAAATGATAAAGATTTAGTTTTAATAGCATTTAATTACTTAGAAAGTGTAACCAATGAGTATGTTAAGGAGAATTTCACAACTAAATTTAATGCCTATTATTTTATAGTTAACTCTCCAGAAAATGAAAAAATGGTTGATACTATTACGAAAGACATAGGTTACAATAAAGCGGTTCAAGTTCCATTTAAAGTAGTTTTAAAAGATGGAAAGTATCAAAATCTTACAGATATTTATGAAGGAAGAGAGGATAATAAATTTTATATAGGTGAGGTTGATATTGATATAATTCAAAAAGATATAGATAGGATAAAAAATAGCAAATGAGTAAAAAGTTAGAAGAAGAGGTAAGTGGAGATTTAGACTTAGTAAAGCCCAAAATGTATAAGGTTTTACTCTTAAATGATGATTTTACAAGTATGGATTTTGTTGTAAGCGTTTTGAGAAATATTTTTCATAAGAGTGAAGATGAAGCTTATAACATAATGTTAAAAATACACAACAGCGGGAAAGGTCTGTGTGGAGTATATGCATACGACATAGCTGAAACAAAGGTAGCTCAGGTGCACTCTTATGCAAAGCAAAATGGGTTTCCTCTAAGAGCAATTATGGAGGAGGAGTGATGATTAATGATGAGCTTAATTTAGCTATAAATGATGCTATAGAGTTTGCAAAAGAGCAAAAGCATGAGTTTATAACCATAGAGCATGTTTTTTATAAATTGTTACAAAATAAAAAGATCAGAAGTATCTTAGAGAGTTGTGGAGCAGACTGTAGATTTTTGGAAAAAAATTTGTTGGAGTATTTTGCAAATTATATACAAAAATTTTCTGAAGATAAAAATTATGAGCCCTTTGAAACTATTGCTTTAAGCAGAGTTATAGAAAATATGATGCTACATGTAAAGGGTTCTGGCAAAAAGATGGCAACCTCTACAGATATGCTTGTTGCTATATTTGATGAAGAGAATTCATATAGTGTGGCTATTTTGAAGTCTCAAGGAGTTGAGAAGCTAGATGTCCTTGAAGTAATAACTTCTGTGACAAATCCTGAAACTCCAAAGAAAGAGTCAAAAAAGAGTGCTTTGGAGCTATATACCATAGATTTAGTTAAGCTAGCTCATAGTGGAAAAATTGACCCGCTTATTGGCAGACAAAAAGAGTTAGAGAGGATAATGCAAGTACTTTGTAGAAGAAAGAAAAACAATCCAATCTTAGTTGGAGAAGCTGGGGTTGGAAAGACCGCTATAGTTGAGGGTTTAGCTCTTAAAATTGCTAAAAAAGAGACCCCAAAGCCTCTTAGTGATGCTAAAGTTTTTGCGCTAGATATTGGCTCACTGCTTAGCGGTGCAAAGTACAGGGGTGATTTTGAAAAGAGACTGAAAGATGTCTTGAATGAGCTAAAAGTTTATAAAAATGCCATTTTATTTATAGATGAGATTCACACCATAGTTGGAGCCGGTGCTACTAGTGGCGGCTCTATGGATCTCTCCAACCTTTTAAAGCCAACACTAGCAACAGGGGAGTTAAAGTGCATCGGGGCGACTACTTATGGTGAGTTTAGAAACTTTTTTGACAAAGACAGAGCGCTCTCAAGAAGATTTTCAAAGATAGATGTAAAAGAGCCAAGTTTAGAGGATTCTTATAGGATTCTTTTAGGAATCAAGAGCTACTACGAGGAGCATCACGACATAAAGTACCCACCAAAGGTTTTAAAAAGTGCTGTAGAGCTTGCTAAAAAGTATGTGAGTGATAAGTTTTTGCCAGATTCTGCAATTGACTTGATAGATGAGGTTGGTGCATCTTTTGCACTTGCTGTAAAAAAGAGAAAATCTGTAACACTTCATGATTTAAACTCAGTTATATCCAAAGTTGCAAACATTCCAAATCCAAATGTGAGCAATGATGAGGGTGAAGTGATGAGAGATTTGGCTAAGAGGCTTAAAAGTAAGGTCTTTGGTCAAGATGAAGCTATAGATAGACTTGTAATGGCTATAAAAAGAAGCAGGGCGGGTCTTTCAAACCCAAACAGTCCAATAGGAGCATTTTTGTTTGCCGGACCAACTGGAGTTGGAAAAACAGAGGTTGCAAGACAGCTATCGTTTGAGCTTGGCATACACTTTGAGAGGTTTGATATGAGTGAGTACATGGAAAAACACACAGTTAGCAGGCTTATTGGAGCACCTCCTGGATATGTAGGCTATGAAGAGGGAGGCCAGCTAACAGAGGCTATAAAGAAGCACCCATATACCGTTTTACTCCTAGATGAGATAGAAAAGGCTCACCCAGATTTGCTTAATATACTGCTTCAAGTTTTTGATAGTGCGACCTTGACAGATAATGATGGAAATAAAACTGATTTTAGAAATGTGATTATAATTATGACTTCCAATTTAGGCACAAAAGAGGCAAATCAAGTTGGCTTTACAAAAGAGGATGGATTTAGGTCTCAAAATGCTATCAATGACTTTTTTGCACCAGAGTTTAGAAATAGGCTAGATGCCATAGTGAACTTTGCTCCTTTAAAAACGGAAGTTATGGTAGGCATAGTTGAAAAACTTTTAGGTGAGCTTGAAGAGCAGTTGAAAGATAAAAAGATAAAAATCGAAGCTACAAAGAGGGCAAAGGAGTACTTGGCAAAAAAAGGATACTCACCTGAGCTTGGAGCTAGAGTCATGCAAAGAGTTATAAGTGATGAGATAAAAACTCCTCTTAGTGATGAGATACTCTTTGGTAAGCTTAAAAATGGCGGAATAGTTAAAATAGATCTAAAAAAAGAGAGTTTAAGCTTTAGCTTTGCAAGTAGAAATTCCTAAGTTATTAGACAACCAGTATATATTTCCAGACCCAAAAGAGGCAAGTGAGCATGGCTTGTTGGCTTGGGGAGGTGATCTTAGTCCAAAGAGGCTAATTAGTGCATATCGTAGTGGAATTTTTCCTTGGTACTCAAAAGGTGATCCTCTACTTTGGTGGTCACCCAATCCAAGGCTTATTTTGATCCCAAGTGAGTTTAGAGTGACTAAGTCCTTAAAAAAAAGCAGAAAAAAATTTAGTGTTAAATTTAACTCAAATTTTAGTGAAGTTATCTTAAAGTGTAGCTCTCTTAGAAAAGATACTTGGATAACAAAAGAGATGATAAGAGCTTATGAGACTCTACATGTAATGGGTTATGCTAAGAGTGTGGAGTGTTATGAAGAAGATATATTGGTTGGGGGACTCTATGGTGTGCAAATTGGCTCACTGTTTTGTGGAGAGTCCATGTTTAGCTTAGTTAGAGATGCTTCAAAAGTTGCACTTTGGAGCCTTTGTGAAGTGATGATTAAAAATGGTGGAAGCTTTATAGATTGTCAAATGCCAACAGATCACCTAAAGAGTCTTGGAGCAAAAGAGGTTTATAGGGATAAGTTTTTAAAAGAGCTAGAATCCAATAGAGACAAAGAGGTAAAGCTATTTTGATACTTTCTCAAATAATGCCGGTATTTTTATTTGTTGCTATGGGGTATGCTTTTAAAGTTTTTAAAAGAGATATATCTGATTCTCTTATAGAATTTGTTATCTACTTCTCTTTGCCAGCTCTTGCTTTGGTTAAGATAAGAGAGTTAAAATTTGATGATATAGTCTTAAACATTATTTTAATCTCCTATATAGCTATGACAATAAGTGCAATAATTTCCTTTTTAGTTGCAAAAATTTTAAAATTAGATAGAAAAACTCTTGTAACATTTATGGTGGTTTCAACTTTTGGAAACACATCTTTTGTTGGTTTTTCATATGTAGAGTCACTCTATAGCTCAAATGAGCTTAGTTATGCTTTGGTTTATGATCAAATCGGTAGTTTTGTTGCTCTTTTGACTATAGGCATGGTTTTAATTAGCTGGGGAGCCAACAAGGAGATAAAACAGAGTGCTTTACAAAAAATAAAAATGATTTTAACTCCTCCTTTTGTAAGCATATTATTGGCCTTAATGCTTCAAGGTGTAGAGTTTCCACTATATGTTGAGAATATACTAAAAAAACTAGAGATGACACTCATTCCTCTTGTGACTATTATAGTTGGTATGAAGCTTGAAATTAAGGGGTTTAAAAAATACTTCAAAGAGAGTATGTTAGTACTTCTTATCAAGATGGTTTTATCTCCAATTTTACTCTTTGGAATTAGCTATCTTTTTTGGGATATGAATCAAACTTGGTTAAAAGTAACCCTCCTAGAAGCATCTATGCCCCCTATGACAATGGCAGTTTTGTTTGCCATAAGAGCAGGTTTAAACAAAGATTTAGCGATTAATTCTTTAGGATTAGGGATTTTAGTATCTTTCGTACTGGTACCTCTGTGGAACTCACTTTTATAGCTTAAGGTTTTTAGTTTACCTTTAGCTTATTTTTTATGTATTATTATCACAAAATAGTATATGCAAACAACCTATAAATTATTTGTATCACATAGATAATGTAAATATCAACTTATTTTTCTCAAAGTTGACACAAAGTAGTAAATTGTATATAATTTTGGATAATGAATAAATAGTTATCTCGGACGCTGTCGCATCCGAGATAACGGGGCGCGGGCTAAACACCCGCTTGTTATCCGAAGCGAAGCTCCAGATAACAAGCGGGAGCACC
>JALSLU010000111.1 GCA_026988125.1 Sulfurospirillum sp. | reverse complement strand
ATAAAGAGACCATAGAGGAGCTAAGTAAAGTTGGAGCTGATGCCTTCTTGATAGGTGAGCACTTTATGCGAAAAGAAAATATTAGCGAGTCTTTAAAAGAGTTAGTGAGGGTATGATGGATTATCTATATGCACCTTGGAGGGATGAGTACATAAAGCAAGAAAGAGAGGGGTGTCCTTTTTGTTATGCTTATGAAAATGGAGATTTAGATGATGAGCTACATGTACTATTTAGAGCAAAAAACTGCTTTTTGATTATGAATAAATACCCATACACTCCAGGTCACTTTATGGTCATACCAAATCTACATGTAGATGCTATAGAGAAGCTAGATGAGAAGACTTGGGTAGAGATGAGTCTGCTAGTGAAGAAATCAGTAAAAGTTTTAAAAGAGAAGCTTGGAGCAAAAGGGGTCAATATCGGCATGAACTTAGGAGATGTAGCAGGAGCTGGCATAAGTGAGCATGTTCACTACCACATAGTTCCAAGATGGTCTAAAGATACAAACTTCATAACTACCATTGCTAACACTAGGGTTTACTCAACAGATTTTGATAGAATTTTTAAGAAATTAAAATCAATTTTGCAAGATGAGTTATGCTAAAAGAGGTAAGTGCGAGAGAGTTTATAGATAACTTTTATTCGTTTGATTTAGTAATAGATGCTAGAAGTCCCAAGGAGTTTAGCGAATCACACATCCCAACAGCTAAAAACTTTTATGCCCTTAATGATAGCGAACATAAAGAGATAGGTACAATCTATAAGCAAAGCTCTAAAAGCGTAGCAAAGATTAGAGGAGCTAATTACATCTGCAAAAACACCTCAGACCACTTAAATAGACTAGAAAAAGAGCTTCCTATAGGAAGCAGGGTGGGGATTTACTGCGCTAGAGGAGGGCTTCGCTCAACCTCTATAGCTACTATTTTATCTTTTAGCGAGTATAGGGTTTATAGAATCAAATCTGGCTATAAAGAGTATAGAAAATTTATCTTGAATTATTTAGACAGTTTTGAGCATAAAAACTTCATAACCCTTGGTGGTAATACAGGATGCGGAAAGAGCGAGCTTATTAGGAGCTTGAGTCCTAGCATAGACTTAGAGGGCTTAGCCAATCATTTTGGCTCAACATTTGGAATGGTAAATGGGGCTCAACCAACGCAAAAGATGTTTGAAAACTCACTAGCTCATAATCTTTTAAAAATTGACCCAAAAGAAAAAATCTTTGTCGAGGGAGAGAGTAAAAAAATAGGCAATATCATTCAGCCAAGTCTATTTTACAAAAGAATCCAAGAGGGCTTTAGGGTTGAAATTACTGCTCCACTAGAACAAAGAGTTCAAAGAATTTTGAAAGATTATGCAAACATTGATGATGAGTACTTTTTTTGGTGTATGCAGAGGATAAAACCCTACATAAAAAGAAGTGCTAGAGTTGAAGTAATAGAGTCGTACAAAAAAGGCAACCTTGAAAAAGTTGCAGAGATTCTTTTGATTGATTACTACGACAAGGTCTATAAAAAACCTGCAAGAGTTGATTTAACACTCGATAATTCAAACCCCAAAGAGACTCTTAAAGTACTTGAAAGCATCTCTAAAAACCCTAGTATATATCAGAGGGAAGAAATCTAGCGGCTTAGGAAAGTTTTGAGTTTAGCCCTAA
>JALSLU010000110.1 GCA_026988125.1 Sulfurospirillum sp. | reverse complement strand
ACAAAATCTATCTCAAAAAAATTAGAACTAGATATAGAAAAATACAATGCTCAGTATAATAATCTTATAATCAAACAATCAGATAAATTTCATGATAGATTTTTAATACTAGATAAAAATAAAGCTTATCACATAGGGGCGAGTTTAAAAGACCTAGGCAAAAAAGTATTTGGATTTAGCAAAATTGACATAAAATTACTTATGGATGGTATAGATGAATAAAAACACAGCCATAAAAGTACAAAATCTTACAAAAGCATATAAGCTATACTCTCAACCTATAGACAGGCTAAAAGAGTCTCTCAATCCATTTGGTAAAAAGTATCATAAAGACTTTTACGCTCTAAAAGATGTAAACTTCGAGATAAAAAAAGGGGAAACGGTAGGCATCATAGGAAGAAACGGAAGTGGAAAATCAACTCTACTGAAAATCATCACAGGTGTACTCACTCCAACATCAGGAAGAGTAAATGTACATGGTAAAATCTCTGCCATACTAGAACTAGGAGCTGGTTTTAACCCTGAGATGACAGGACTAGAAAATATCTATCTCAATACCTCCATAAGCGGAATGAGCAAAGATGCCACAGACAAAAAGATAGAAGAGATACTAGATTTTGCTGAACTTGGAGAGTTCATACACCAGCCACTCAAAACTTACAGCAGTGGGATGAAAGCAAGACTTGGTTTTGCAGTAGCGATAAACATAGACCCAGACATACTCATAGTAGATGAAGCCTTAGCAGTAGGGGATGCAGCATTTCAAAGGAAATGTTTTGCAAAAATGGAGCAGATACGAGAAGCAGGAGCTACCATACTCTTTGTAAGCCACAGTGAAGGAAGCATAGTAAGCCTTTGTAGTCGTGCTATCTGGCTAAGCAATGGAGAAAAAGTCATAGAGGGTGAGCCAAAATTAGTAACTGGACTCTATATGAAGAACTCAAGCAAAAAGCAGATAAACAAGCAAGAGATACAAAAAGAGCTTGAAGAGTTAGAAAAAAACAGTGAAGAATCAGAAAAAAAAGAAGAAAAGAAAAAAGAGCAAAAAATAAAACCCAAACCACAAATAGAAGAGTACTACGATCCATCTTTAAAACCAAAGTCAACAATCTACTATGAAGAAAAAGGTGCCAAGATTAGTGATGTTAAAATTACTACCTTGGATGGGGAAGAGGTTAATGTGCTTGTTCATGGTAGGGAATATTTGTATAAATATGTAGTTAAAACATATGAAAATATATGTGATGCCAGGTTTGGCTGTTTAATTAAAAACAAACAAGGAATTGCACTTGGAGGAGGTTCCTACTCTTTGTTGGAACAAGAAAGCAATAAAGATTTAGAAATAGGTGCATATGAAGTTATCTGGAAATTTAAAGCTATTTTTAATGAAGGTATCTATAGCATAAATTCAGGATTTAGTTCAAATAAAGAGTATGTGCACAGAATACTTGATGCATATATGTTTAAGATAAAACCAATTCATAAGAGGGTATTTACGGCAAATATCAATTGTATAGAAACGATAAAATGGAGAAAAAATGATTGACTTTCTATGTATTGGTGCACAAAAAAGTGGAACAACTCTTTTGTATGAGCATTTATCTAAGATTGAAGAGGTATGTTTTCCAGCAGTAAAAGAACTGCACTTTTTTGATAATGACATTA
>JALSLU010000109.1 GCA_026988125.1 Sulfurospirillum sp. | reverse complement strand
TGTTCTACTATAAAATCTACAGCTTTTTGTTTATTGTTTTTATCTCGTGTTTGAGCAGAAGTTATCTCTTTTTTCTCTTTTTGTGTATTTATCTCTCGTGCCAACTCTATGTTTAATCTATCAAAAGTCCACTCATTATCGTTATATGTTTCTCTGTATTTTTTAAGTATCGCATTGATTAAGTGACGACTTTTAGTGATGGCTCTTATAACAATAGGATTTGGTATCATTAACTCTGTATCTTTTAAAGGTGGTAAATAAGCTTGTGTTTCAACCTCAATTTTCATATCTTGTTCTAAAATAGCTTGGCCAACCCTGTATCCATTTTCCAAGTAGGGTAATATCTTTTCAACTGCTTCGGTAGAGATATTTAGATAACCAGAAAAAGAGAGATAAATAACCTTTTTAAAAATATTATTTTGCTCATCTTCTGTTAATTCATACTCTACTAAAAAGCCTTTTAACTTCTCTTTTCTTCTTTCCAAAGACTTTTCATAAGTCAATAGGTCAACAATCTTTTCATACAACGGCAATAATGCAAAAAGCTTTTGAAAGAGTACCTCATCATCTATTACTTTTTTCATCTTTAAAAAACTCTCTAAATAGACAATGTGCTTTTGCGTATCTTCATCATCACCTTTAAATTTACTTTTATGCGATATATCTAAAATCTTTTTAGCTTCAGTTTTGGTGATTTTTTTAATATGTGCTTCTTTTAAAAGTAGCTCTATTTCATCTTTATCCAATGCTCTATATTCTTCATTAGTAGGTTCTTTAACTCTAAGGTTTACCAATATACCTCGTGCAACAAACATCTCACTACTATAAACTGCTTTAGAGGCTCTTTTTTTACCCTTAATTAGCGAACAATCACCTATCATCCTTTTAAGTGACTTTGGTTCATTGACAAAAAGAAGTTCTTTCATAATTTTGTCTATAAATTCATCTGTAACATAATGACTTTTTAATGCTTTTTGTTTCAAAAGTATTTCGCTTAACTCATTTTCTAACGCATCTCTATGTATTGAAAATTTATAAGTAGGGGTTTTATCTTTTTTTGCTCTGTTTCGTGTTTTTTTATCTTTTAATTCATACTCTTTGTAAAGAAACTCTCCATAAGTACGATAGTTAAAATTATCGAACTCATTTTTAAGTTCATTTTGAGAATCTCTAATTTTACCTAACTCTTTATCGTTACTATCAGCTTCTTCCTCTATTTCAAATTTAAAACCTCTTCGACTCGCTATATGAATAATAACCCTTGTTAATTCTCTACCTGTCAAAAGTTCATCTAACCCTTTAGTCCTTAGTTTTAAAGGTGTATCTTTTTGTATTCCTTTTTTAAAAAGGGGTGCAATGCCACCTTTGGGAGTAACTAACATCTGCTTAGTCACCAATTTATACTTTGTACATATTTTTTTTAGATTTAATAGTCTCTTTTCATGATTTTTATTGGTAGTTCTACTCCCTCTATACCCTCTTCTAATAGATGCATTTGTATTACCTTTTTCATCTTCAGGTGCTTCAAATATTTCTACTCCACCATCAATAATTTTTCCATTTTCCACATCTGCTAATGTCCAACCTATTGAGGTGTGTCCCAAATCCAATCCAAGTGTAATCATTTTCAAGCCTTTTTTAAATTAAATATATTATACTAGCACC
>JALSLU010000108.1 GCA_026988125.1 Sulfurospirillum sp. | reverse complement strand
ATTTAGTCTTTATGAGCAAGAGGGTGTTGGATATTATGTACTTGTTTATCCTGAAGAACTTATCGCTAAAGTCTATAAAAACCGTGATGGAAAGTTTCAAAAAGTAGGTGATTACGATACCCAAACCCTCTCTTTTGAAGATCTTAAATGTGCCTTGGATTTTGATTTTGCTACTATTTTCAAGAGATTTAGAAAATAACTACGCAATATTAGGAATTAAAATGTATGCGACAGAATTTCAAACAGTTATTCATAGTGAATATATAAAGTCACCAGAGTATGAACACTTTAAGGGTAAAAAGGTTCAAACAATTGTACTTAATATTGAAAAACAGAATAAACTAGAAAATACAGAAGAAGATTTCATTGAGTATCTTATAAAAAATCCTGTAGATTTCCAAAAAGATTTTAAATTTGATAGAGAAGAAGCAAATGAAAGATAGTTTTTTTTGTAATTCAAATATCTTAAGCTACTATCAAGATATACAAACAAGAATTAAATCGCAAAAATTTGTAAATAATGATTTAACTCAGAGTGAAAAAACTAATATTATCATCAAAGATGGCAGATGGCAGAGAGATGTCGGGCTTGGAGGTTTATGATGAGTAGTGTTGTAGTTTACGAAAATGGAGAGTTAGAGCTAAAAATATCCATAGAAGAAAATACACTTTGGTTAAAAGCTCAAGATGTAGCTGAACTTTTTGAAGTTAAAAGACCTGCCGTTGTCAAGCACATAGGCAATATTTACAAAACTTATGAGTTGCAAGAGTCTTCAACTTGTTCCATTTTGGAACAGGTTGCCAAAGATGGTAGGAAAAGAAAGATAAAGTATTATAATCTTGATATGATTATCGCCGTTGGATACAGAGTAAACTCTAAAAAAGCAACACAATTTAGAATCTGGGCAACAAATATCCTAAAAGAGTATATCTATAATGGCTATGCAATAAATAGCCAAAAGATAACAGTAGATAGATTTATACGGCTAGAAAATGATGTTCTGAACATAAAAGATGAGATAAAGCAGATAAAAGAGAACAAAGAGGAGATACAGCTTACTCAAGGAGTTTTTTACAATGGAGAAATATTTGATGCCTATGTATTGATAAATGAGATATTTAAAAGTGCCAAAGAGAGTATTGTCCTGATAGATAACTATATAGATGAAACTGTTTTAATACTCTTTAGTAAATACCCAAAAACAGACTTTACTATTATCACTAAAACAGTATCAAAACAACTTCGATTAGATATAAAAAAGTATCAAGCACAATATAACAATCTACAAGTAAAACAATCTAATAATTATCATGATAGATTTTTGATTGTTGATAATAAAGAAGCTTATCACTTGGGTGCAAGTTTAAAAGACTTAGGTAAGAGAGTATTTGCCTTTAGTAAAATAGATATAGATATGTTAAGGTTGGAAGATAAAGTTTAGTGCTAAAATTAAGATTTAAAGAGTTGTCTTGCTCCCACGCAGAGCGTGGGAGCAAGACAAATTAAAAGAATTGGAAAAATAATATGAGAAGAATTTTTATTTTATTGCTACTTGCCTTACATGTAAGTGCTTCGGTGACGATTGAAGATGCTTGGCGGCAGATGCAAGAAAAAAGTCCAGCCTTGCAGTCTTTGAATATAGAAAAGGCAAGGGCAGGGAAGTTGCAAGATGCTGCCTCGGCT
>JALSLU010000107.1 GCA_026988125.1 Sulfurospirillum sp. | reverse complement strand
CAATCTCGGGAAATAGATAAAGCAAAAAACTCAACCCAACAAGAAAATAGATAAGCCTTGTCATAAATAGCCCTTAAAATTTTCTACTTTATAAACTCTATAGTCTAAACTATAATCTTCATAAAGTGGTATTTCAATACTCTTTAAAAGCTCAACTTTCTCAAAATATTTTGAAAAATAAGTTGGTGATAAGTCAGCTTTTACAATGAGTAAAAAACTATCTCCTATATGGCTAGATTGAAGCCTGTTTTTTAACTCATACTGATTTTTTATACTTTTTCTAGGACTAAACATCAATGAATCAAATGGGTGTGGCTTGATGTAATAAATCATCTCTGCCATAGTAGTTCTATCATTAAACAGCAGCCTTAAATTATGCTCTTTTTGAACCTTTTGTACCTCTTTTGCTAGTTTGCTCCACCCATATACTCTCTTAGCAGGATCACTTTTTGCACCTAATTCAACATTTAAAACATTTACTACAGGGTGATACAAATAAGCAACTAGTGAGATAGCTATATTGAGTCCTATCGCCCAAAGAAGTAGTTTGACTTTTTCTTTTTTAATCAAAAATGCCACTACTAAGATAGTCGCTGCTACATAAATGGGTGCACTCCAGTTTGCAAAGGCTCTTGTTAAGATACTAAGAGTGTGTATGAAAACGAAATATGGCAACACAAACAGATAAAGAAACTGCATCTTTTGATCTTTAAACAAAGACTTTATCTTATAGAGCAGATACAAAAGCATAGCAAAAAACAGAGGTCCAAATACTCCAAACTGTGCTCCAAAAAACTCTAAAAACTTTTTAGGATGAAATAGAGCTTTATCGATTTGAGAAATCTCTTTTGTGTGAACAAATGAGATAAAATCATAACTATACTGCCAGTATAGATTTGGTATAAAAATTAGTATGCTTATAAGTAAAGCCAAATAAAAAAATCTATTTTTAAAGTGCACTCTATAGTTTTTATTTAAAATTAGAACTAAAATTACTGACACTAAAAAAAATATCATATTGTACTTGCTAAGCATTCCAAAACCAGCAAAAATTCCTACAAAAATCCAATCTATTAAGTGATTATCTTCGATTGCTTTCAAAAAGAAATAGAGCGACAATGCCCAAAAAAGGAGCAAAACCACATCTGTTGATATAATCATTGAAGACAAAGAGATAGCAGGTAGGGTCAAAAAAGCAAAAGCTGAATAAAACGCTATTTTTTTATCTTTAAATAGTCTATAAGCTATGAGGTACAATACAGATGAAGTTATGGGGTAGATAATAATAGAGGAGATTTTTAGTGCTATCTCGCTCTCACCAAAGAGCATGGTTGCCAATTTTATGAGCCAAGCAATAACCGGAGGTTTTGAATAGTAGCCATACTCTATAACATTCGACCACCCCCAATAGTAAACTTCATCTACATACAAGTCATACTTTTGTAAAAAAAAGTAAAGAACAGCTAACCTAAAAAGTTGAATAAAGATGGCTATATAAAAGAATTTTTTCAGGGAGAAATGGTTGCTAGTTTTAATCATATATAAAGTTTTCCCTCTAAGTAGTATAATAATAAGCACTTATCATTAAGCTTTTGGCATAATCTGAGATAGCGAAAGGTGATTTTACCACACAAAAGATTTAATTTTAATAAATTTTTTGATACCATAATACCAAACAAATACAAAGGTACTTATGAAAAAA
>JALSLU010000106.1 GCA_026988125.1 Sulfurospirillum sp. | reverse complement strand
CCCCACTGTTTTATATGTTGATTAGATTGTTCTATGGAGTAAATGATCCAATCAAGTTTATATACACTTATACAGGATTTAGTACACTCTCCTTTCTTTTTTTAACCCTTTTAACAGCACCATTGAAAAAATTTATAAACTTTACAAAATTTAGACGAATTTTGGGATTGGTTACATTTTTTTATGCATTTTTACATTTTCTTACATTTGCAGTATTGGATTCATCACTAGATGTATGGTATGTGCTTAATGAAACAGTAGAAAAACCGTTTATCTATTTAGGAATGGCTAGTTTTTTTATTCTTTTTTTGCTGGCAGTTACTTCAACAACAAAACTTTTTGTAAAGTATAAAAATTTACATAAACTTGTGTATGTAGCGATTATTTTAGGAGTTATACACGAAGTAATGGCTCAAAAAGTTTTAACACTCTTAGAGTATGGCTTTATGACATTGGTATGTTATTTGGTTTTTGCTAGAGTGTTTTTAAAAAGAAGTAGGTTTTGAAAAGTATCTCTATAATAAATCTTCTCTATCTTTTAATACCTGTAGGGGTAGTTGCCCTTTTTTATTTTAAATGGATTGGCGAAAAAAAAGAGGTTTTATTAGCATCATTAAGAATGATAATTCAACTCTTGATTATAGGATATTTGTTAGATTATATTTTCAATGCAAAAAGCTCACTTTTAACGCTTTTTATAGTCTTTGTTATGATTGTTATGGCAAGTTTTATTGCTCTTAGAAATATATCACTGAAAAACAGAAGAGTTTATATAGATATCTTTGTGTCTATATTTTTTAGTGGAATTATAAATCTTTTCTTCGTTATATTTTTTGTGCTTGAGTTGCACAGTCTCAATTCACCAAGATTTGTAATTCCAATTGCTGGCATGATTTTTATGAATTGTATGAATGCAGTCTCATTGGTAGCTGAGAGATTTGAAAAAGAGATAAAAAATAACTCCTATGAAGTAGCAAGAGCAAACTCATTTAAAGCTTCACTTATCCCTCAAATCAATTCATTTTTAGCTGTTGGGCTAGTCTCTCTTCCTGGAATGATGACTGGTCAAATTCTCTCTGGAGTTGATCCTATTATTGCTGTAAGGTATCAGATAATGGTTATGTTTATGGTACTAGGGAGTGCAGGAATTAGCTCCATTTTATACCTTTTGCAAAAAAAATAGTCTTTTTTTGGTCTCTTTTTAAAATCGTCGTTCTTTTTAACACATATTTGACACTCTTTTGTTAACCTTTCATTAACTATTTACAAAAATACAAAAGGGAGATTTCAAAATGGGTAAAAAAGTATATCTATCCATCATATGTGCTTTAGCCATAAGCACAAACGCAGCAGATTTAGGAACGATAAATGTTGAGTCTTCAACTATAACGGACTTAGGAACAGATGTAAAGACTGAGGTTTCTACGGTTAATATTATAGATGAGAAAATAATTACAGATGTAAATGCTAAAAATATTAATCAACTCTTAAATACTATTCCGGGAGTTACAGCAGATGTTAGGAGTGATATTGTTGAGATTCATATACGAGGTGTAAATCAACAAGAGTTTATGTGGGAAAATACAGGAGTTGTAGTTGTTATAGATGGAGTTCCAGTTATGCAAGATGGTGGAAAAGTTAGAGGACTGAATGTAGAAAATATAGAATCTATAAAGGTTATAAAAGGAAGTGCTGGATATCTA
>JALSLU010000105.1 GCA_026988125.1 Sulfurospirillum sp. | reverse complement strand
AGATTTTTTAAGCTCAACTTTAGACAGGTTAAGATCAAAAAATTTCTCAGTAGCCAAAACTCTCCCATAGTCACTTAGTTCACCCACATCTCCACACTGTCCACCACTAGTTGCATAAAATGGAGTTGTCTCAAACATAACCCAGCCAGATTTTTCTAAACTCTTCACCTCTTTAAAATCATCATCTAAAAGTGAGACAACTTTTGTCTTAACTTCAAGCCTATCATAACCAACAAACTCATTTTTTCCATACTTTTCCAAAAGAGTCTTAAAATCTCCACTTACAGCCCTATCGCCACTTCCCTTCCAAGATGCTTTTGAGCGCTCCTTTTGCTTGCGCATCAACTCTTCAAATCTCTTTATATCTACACTTATATTTTTTTCTCTTAGCATATCTTGAGTCAAATCAAGAGGGAATCCACATGTATCATACAGCTTAAAAGCAACATCTCCACTAAATACATCTTTTGTATTTTTCAACTCACTCTCAAAAATCTCCAATCCATTTGCTATGGTTGCTAAAAACCTCTCCTCTTCTAGCTTAATTTGCTCCTTTATAGTCTCAGACTTTTCAACCAAGTATGGATAGTGCTCGCCCATGAGCTCACAAAGCGTATCTACTAGTCTATACATAAATGGCTCTTTGATACCCAAAAGATAACCATGTCTTAAAGCTCTTCTTAAAATCCTTCTTAAAACATAGCCCCTTCCCTCTCTATCAAAATTTACTCCTTGAGCCAATAAAAAAGCGGTTGAGCGGATATGATCAGCAATAACTCTAAAACTAGCCCCGCTCTCATAGCTGTATGTCTTATTGCAAATTTGTGAAACTTTGTTGATTAGTGGCATAAATAAAGATGAATCATAGTTACTCTTAACACCTTCACAAACCGCTACAACTCTCTCAAGCCCCATTCCTGTATCGATTGAGGGTTTTGGAAGTGGAGTTAGTTTTCCACTTTTATCTCTCTCATACTGCATAAAGACCAGGTTCCAAATCTCTAAAAATCTATCTCCATCTCCACCTAGGTAATCTTCTTCAGAGTTAAAATGCTCCTCCCCTTGGTCATAAAAGATTTCACTACAAGGTCCACAAGGTCCTGTATCTCCCATTTGCCAAAAGTTATCGCTATCTCCAAATCTTTTTATCCTATCTTTTGAAACATACTTTTGCCAAATCTCTTCTGCCTCATCATCTGAAGTATGAACCGTAACCCAAAGTTTATCTTTTGGAAGTTTTAAAACCTCTGTTACAAATTCCCAAGCATACGCAATAGCCTCTTCTTTAAAATAATCACCAAATGAAAAGTTTCCTAACATCTCAAAAAATGTATGGTGTCTTGCAGTGTAGCCTACATTGTCCAAATCATTATGTTTTCCACCCGCTCTTATACAAGTTTGAGCACTTGTTGCTCTTGGAGGATTTGGTCTTGGAACTTCACCTGTAAATATGCTTTTAAATGGAACCATTCCCGCATTTACAAACAAAAGTGTAGCATCCTCTGGCACCAATGGAGCGCTTGGTACTAGTTTGTGACCTTTCTTTTCAAAAAAACTTAAAAACTCGCTTCTTATGTCCATTATAAACTTCCTGTAGATTATTAAATTGGCTTATTTTACCCAAAAAAACTAAATTTTAACCATAAATAAGTAATTTTAAAGTACAATTTGCACAATTAAGCCTCAAACCCAATTGTATAACTTGGGAATTATTTAAAAGGAAAAGCAATGAATATCCCCTTTATAGATTTAAAAACACAGTATGAAAGCTACAAAGATGAGATAAACCAAGCTGTAATCTCTCAAATGGAGTCCACCCAGTTTATATTAGGAAAACAAGTAGAAAAATTAGAAAGAAATTTAGAAAAATTTACTGGTTCAAAAAATGCCATAGCATGTTCAAGTGGAACAGATGCTCTTCTTTTGAGTTTGATGGCTCTAGATATAAAAAGTGGTGATGAAGTTATAACTACACCATTTACATTTATATCTACTGCTGAAGTTATTGCCTTTTTAGGAGCAAAACCAGTTTTTGTAGATATTAATGAAAATGATTTCAATATAGATCATACAAAAATAGAGGAAAAAATCACATCCAAAACAAAAGCAATTATGCCAGTTTCTCTCTATGGTCAACCTTCAAATATGAATGAGATAAACAAGATTGCAACAAAATATAACCTACCTGTTATAGAGGATGCCTGTCAAAGTTTTGGAGCTGAATTTCAAGGCAAAAAGAGTTGCAATTTAAGCAGTATCGGATGTACAAGCTTTTTTCCTTCAAAACCTCTTGGGTGCTATGGAGATGGCGGTGCAATTTTTACCAATGATGATAAATTGGCAAAAAAAATCAGAACCCTTCTAAACCACGGACAAGAGGAGAGATATAAGCATAAATACATCGGCATCAATGGAAGATTGGATGCAATTCAAGCTGCAATTTTAAATATAAAGCTAAAATACTTTGAAAATGAGATAAAAAAAAGAGAGGAAGTTGCCAATAGGTATAATCGACTACTAGAAGATGTTAAAAATATAAAAACACCGTTTGTTCACGACGATAGAACATCAGTTTATGCTCAATACTCTATCTTATGTAAAGACCGCGAGAAAACTATAGAGAAACTATCTAATCAAGATATTCCTACAGCCATTCATTATCCTATACCACTTCATCTACAAGAAGCATTTTGTTTTCTTGGACATAAGAAGGGAGATTTTAGTGTTAGTGAAGATGTGGCAAAAAGTATTATGTCTCTTCCAATGAGTCCTTTTCTAACAAAGGAACATCAAGATAAAATAGTCAAAACTATAAAAGGATAAAGTGTGGTAAAAGTAGCACTTATTGGACTAGGTTCCATGGGACGAAATCATTATAGAGTTTTAAAAAATTTGCCGGGATTTAAAATTACTGCACTTTGTGATATAAAACAGACAAAAGAGTACGAAGAACCATTTTTTAACAGTGTAGATAAGATGCTCGATAGTGCTGATTTTGATGCCGCTGTCATAGTAGTACCCACTTTTTTACACAAAGAGGTTGCAATAAAGTGTCTAAACAAAGGAAAACATCTTTTTATAGAAAAACCAGTTGCATCTAGTGTAGCAGAGGCTAATGAGATTTTAAAAGTAGCAAATGAAAAAAATGCTAGAGTTTGTGTAGGATATATTGAGAGATTTAACCCAGTTGTTGAGGCACTAAAAAATGAACTAGAAGGGAGTGAAATATACTCTATTGGAATTACAAGGGTGGGTCCTTTCCCGCCAAGAATTGCTGATGTTGGTATACTTACAGATTTATCAGTCCACGATATAGACCTTATTAGATACATTACAGGCAAAGAGATAGAAGAAACCTCTATTTTTAAATCACAAAAAATTCATAACCATTATGAAGATAATGCTATTTTATCTTTTAAGCTTGAAGATGAAGTTGTCGCTAGTATTACAACTAACTGGCTGACTCCTTTTAGAAAAAGAACTATCGAAGTTGCTACAAAAGATGCTTATTATGAAGCAAACCTTATGGAACAAGATTTAACAGAATTTTCCGAATACCAAAAAAACAACTCATATGTAGTTAGAAAGTGTTTTGTAAAAAAAGAGGAACCGCTTATTAGGGAGCATAGAGCATTTAGAAAGTTTGTTAAAAGTGGCGATAGAAGTGGCTTAAGTAGCATAGAAGATAGCATAATAACTCTAAAAATATCTTCTGGAAACTAAGATATGAAAAAAGCCCTAGTATTGCTAAATATGGGAGGACCAAACTCCCTAAAAGAGGTAGAACTATTTTTGAAAAATATGTTCAATGATAAAAATATCATTACAGTTAAAAACTCTTTTATTCGCTCATTAATTGCATTTATGATTGTAAACTCTAGAAAAAAAGAGGCTCAAGAAAATTATAAAAACCTTGGAGGAAAATCACCAATCATTGGACATACAAAAAGACTTATTGAGAAACTTCAAAATGAGTTAAAAGATACATATGTAACATATGCTATGAGATACACCCCCCCATTTGCTAAAGATGTTATAAAAGATATAAAAGAGAGAAATATTACTCAAATTACTCTTATTCCACTATATCCGCACTACTCAACAACTACTACAAAATCATCGCTTGAAGATTTTTATCTAAATGCTAAGGAATTTAAACTTAACCACATAGAAAAATTTTATGAAAACAAAAACTTTAATAGAGTATTGATAAAAAAAATCAAAGATGAGCTAAAAGAGAAAGATTCAAATGAGTACAACTTAATTTTTTCAGTCCACTCACTTCCACAAAAGATTATAGATAGAGGGGATCCATACCAAAAGGAGATACTATCACATGTAGAGCTTTTAAAAAAAGAGTTAAAAAATCAAAATTTAAATTTTAAAAGCATTAGCCTTGCATATCAATCAAAACTTGGACCTGTTAAATGGCTTAAACCATCATTAGAAGAAAAATTAAAATCTTTTAAAAAAGGAAAAGTAATTATATCACCAATATCTTTTACTATAGATAATTCAGAAACTGAGTTTGAATTAAATATTGAATATAATGAGATAGCCAAAGAGCTAAAAATAACCGACTACCTAGTTGCAAAATGCCCTAATGATGATGATGATTTTGTAAATGTTTTAATTAGTATTTTCAATAGTTTTAGGTGACAAGTAGCCTTCATCAACTAACCTTAACACAACCTCTTTAAAAACTGGCACAGCACTTAGTGAGGCAAAGTAATGGTAAGGTTTTTTAGGCTCTCTTACTAAAACACCTATAGTAAATCTGTTTTGCTTATCATTTGCAAATCCAAAAAAGGAGCTGTTATATTTCCTTACATATTTTCCTCCTTGGGCTATATGGGCAGTTCCTGTTTTTCCTCCTATCTCTAATCCTTTAATCTTTGCATTGGTAGCTGTTCCTTTTTGAACAACCTTTTTAAGTATACTCTTCATTCGTTTAGCAACTGAAACTGGAATCACCTCTGCCTCTTTATCTCTTTGAATATTTACAACCTTACCATCGGTAGAAGTAAAGTACGAGGCTATATATGGTGTCACAATTCTTCCATTGTTGTTAAAAACATTATAAGCTTTCAAAACTTGCATAAATGTTGCTTCTAACCCATAACCATAGCCAACCGTTGCTTTATAGGTTTCAGATTTAAATCTATGAAGAGTAGGAATAATTCCTCTTTTTTCATAAGGCAAATCAATTCCTGTTTTTTTTGAAAAACCAAAATCCTTCAATCCTTCATAAAACTCAATAGCATCAAGTTTTTGTGCTATTTGTGCAGTTCCAACATTGCTTGAGTGTACTATAACATCCTCGGCACTCAGCCATTCATACTTATGTGTATCTGTAATAGTTCTTCTACCAAGTTTATATCTTCCACCAAAAATTCTAACCAAATCATAAGGATTAATCTTTTTTTCTTTTAATAGAAGTGCAAAAGTTATTGCTTTCATAACTGAGCCTGGTTCATATATACGCTCAATAGCAGTAACATTCAAATTTGGATAATCCTCTCTTCTTATAAAGTCAGGATTAAACCTGTTAGATGTAGCTAGAGTTAAAATTGCTCCACTTTTTGAATGCATTACACCTACTACAATCTCTTTGGCTTGTAGCTCCTTTTTATATTTATCAAGTAGTTTTTCAATTATTTTTTGCAACTTAAGTGAGATAGTCATATGTAAATCTAAACCATCAATTCTGGCACTAGTTACACTATCTCTGTTGAGAATTATTGTATTTGCTATATCTTTATATCCTACAATAGTCGCATCTTGTATACTAAGTAGTCTGTCTTCATAATACCTCTCAAGACCTTTTACACCTGTAACTTTTGTAATTCCATTTTTTTCAATTTTTTTAACATATCCAACTACTGGGGTCAGTGTATCTTTTGCTGGATACTCCCTCCTTTCACCACTTTGAGTTATACTTAACCCATATAAAAATGCTATATCTCTTTTTTTATCATAGTAAGTTTTAAAAACTCCATATCTAAAAAGCTTTTTTGCTAAAACTTTCAAATACTTTGCATTTTTAGGATCAATTTTATATGAAAGTACCAATGTTCCTTTTGTAGATTTTATCTTTCGCCTTAATTTTTTTTTATCCATTCCAGTATACAAAGAGTAAAGATTTACAAAAAGTTCCAACTTATTGGGATCTATATTTCTAGTATCTATCGTAGCCTTATAAAGCTTCTTGCTAGTAGCAACCCTAAATTCATCACTACTTATTATGCTACCCCTTGTAGCATGTGTTACCTCTTTATAAACTAATTTTGGTAATCTCCTATCAATGTTTGTCCAGTAAAAAAGAGTTCCTAAAAAGATTATAAATCCAAGGGTAACCAATATAAAAAGAAAGAGTATCTTTATTTTACGAGTGTCATTATTATTCATATAAAGAAATTTTTAGAGCTGAGTTCTTGCTATCTCTTTATATGCACTTAAAGCTTTATTTCTAATCTCCAACATTACTTTCATACTAGTTTCAGCCTTACCTATAGCTAAAGCCGCTTGATGCAAGTTTTTAACCTCTCCTGTTGCTATATCAGCCATAGCTTTATCTGCTTTTATTTGAGTTTGATTAACCTCTCCCAAAGATTTTTTCAAAACTTCAGAAAAGTCACCACCTTTAGACTGTGGTTTTGAGTTGTCTAACTTTTTATCAATAGAATTAATTCCGCTAAGATCATTTATACTATTTTGCATTTAATCCTATCCTTTCATCATATCTATAGAGCTATTAGCCATATTTTTAGCGCTTTGAAAAGCTGCAACATTTGCCTGATAAGCTCTAGTTGCTTCTATTAAATCGGCCATTTCTATAACAGGATTTATATTTGGATAAGCAACATAACCCTGCTCATTTGCATCAGGATGAGAAGGATCATACTTTAGCCTAAAATCACTATCATCCCTTACAACTTTATCAACTTTAACTGTCATTATAGCAGGTTTTGCATCTCTTTGCAAAAATGGATCATCCAAAGGATTTTCATACTCTAAGAAATCACTATTTTGCTCAATCTCTTTGTTAAGTGTCTTATCAAAATCTATCGCTTTAAAAACAACTTCTCTTCTTTGGTATGGACCACCTTCACTAGTTCTAGTTGTATTTGCATTTGCTATGTTTGAACTTATAATGTTCATTCTAAATCTTTGAGCAGAAAGACCATATCCACTTATATCAAAACTACTTAAAAAAGACATAATTTACACCTTTGCTGAAGCATCTAAGACACTTTTAAAAATTGCACTATTTTTCTTTAAAGCTGCCGTAATTGCATTAAACATAACAGAATTTTTACTAAGCTCACTTGTTTCAACATCCAAATCAACCGTATTTCCATCATTTCTTGCCATATGTCCATCTCTTAAAAAAAGAGTTGCTTTTGTACTTGAAAAATCATCTACTGAGCTCAGATGCTTAGGATTAGTTTTTGCCAATTCAAGTTTTTTTGAATCATTATCACCATACATCTGTCTTCTTTTCTCTCTTAATGCTGATTCAAAATCAACATCTCTTGCTTTATAAAATGGTGTGTCAATATTAGATATATTTCCTGCAATTAAATCTTGTCTCAAAGCTCTAGCACCGAGTGCTGCTTCCATTAAGGGTTTTGCCTTTGTAGTTGTTAAAACCATTTTGTCCTCTTTATTGATTATATCCTAAATACAAGCAAATTTTATTCCAAATATTAGATTAAAGAAAAATATATTAAAATAGATAAAAATTTTACTAAAGAGAGATATGGCAACAGATAAGACACTTTTTGTACTATGTGCATTTTGTATATTCATAAGTATTATATTTTCACTTTCACTTCCAGTTTTTACAACTCTGTTTTTTGGCTATAATGAGTGGCACTTTTTTATTAGACAGTTTGCAGTTGGAATGTTAAGTATAGCTGTAATGTGGGGTATTTCTAGATTAAATCCAGAAAAACATCTCATATGGATTGGGTTTGGCATATTTTTTGTATGTCTATTTCTTATGAGTATCATGCACTACCTACCGAACTCTTTAGTAACAAGTGCGGGTGGTGCAAAGAGATGGATTAGACTACCAGGCTTTTCTTTTGCTCCAGTTGAATTTTTTAAAATTGGCTTTGTTTACTTTTTAGCTTGGAGCTTTGCAAGAAAATTGGATGAAAAGAAAAAACCACTCGCAGATGAGATAAAACTGATTGCTCCATATGTTTTTCTATTTATATTGATCATTTATCTTATAGCTATAATGCAAAATGATTTAGGTCAAGTTGTTGTTTTAGCTCTCACACTTGCTTTTATGGCATTTTTTGCAGGAACTAGTCTTAGACTCTTTATGTTGAGTATTTTAAGTTCAATTTTCGTATTTCTTATAGCAATTTTTACATCCGAACATAGAATTTTAAGAATAAAAACTTGGTGGGCAAATATACAAGATATGGTTCTCTCACTTTTTCCAGATGTAATTGCAAAAAATTTAAGAGTTGAGAATGCTCCAGAACCATACCAAATTTCACACTCGCTAAATGCTATTAAACATGGTGGACTTTTTGGAGAAGGATTGGGTAGTGGGCTTTTCAAACTCGGCTATCTTAGTGAAGTTCATACAGATTTTGTTTTAGCTGGGATCACGGAGGAGATAGGAGCAATAGGTACTACATTTTTAACATTGGTGATCTTTGTTATTATATATCGTATATTTAAAATTTCTAGTAGAAGTAAAGATAGAGTATTTTACCTCTTCTCACTGGGCATTGGATTATTGATTGTCTTTTCATTTATAATGAATGCTTATGGAATTACATCTTTAACCCCTATAAAGGGTATTGCAGTACCATTTATAAGTTACGGAGGTAGCTCACTTCTTGCAATTTCCATAGGTATAGGTATGGTACTTATGGTTTCAAAAAGGGCAAAACTATGAATATAGCTATTACAGGAGGAGGTACAGGAGGTCATCTATCAGTTGCAAATGCTCTTAAAATTGAGCTAAATAAAAGAGGATTAAAACCAATCTTCATAGGCTCAAAAAATGGTCAAGATAGAGAGTGGTTTGAAAATGATAATGGGTTTAAAAAAAGTTACTTTCTTGATTCAAAAGGTGTAGTAAATAAAAAAGGGTTTAAAAAAATTTCAGCTATAAAAGAGATTTTAGACTCAGGCTTTGCATGTAGAGATATATTTAAAAAAGAGTTTATAGATGTACTATTTAGTGTAGGAGGATACTCTGCTGCTCCAGCTTCATTTGCAGCAATTCTAACAAAAACTCCTCTTTTTATCCATGAGCAAAATGCTGCAGTTGGAAAATTAAATAGACTTTTAAAACCATTTGCTAAAGAGTTTTTTAGCTCTTATGAAGAGAATTCAAAAGTCAAAGATTACCCTGTAAGAGAAATTTTTTTTGATTTACAAAGAGAAAGAAGTGATCTAAAAACTATAATCTTTCTTGGAGGCTCTCTTGGAGCGAATGCTATAAATAATTTAGCTTTAAGCTGTGCTAAAGAGATTTTAGATTTAGACATCAATATAATTCACCAAACTGGTAAAAAAGATTTTTCTATATGTAGAGAGTTTTATAATAAAAATAACTTAAAAGTTGACTGTTTTGACTTTTCAAAAAACTTAGAAAAAAAGATTCAAAAAGCTGATTTTGCAGTAAGTAGAGCAGGGGCTAGTACACTTTGGGAGTTATGTGCAAATACTTTGCCAACGCTTTTTATCCCATATCCATATGCAGCTTCAAACCATCAGTACTACAATGCCAAAACATTAATAGACAAAGAGATGGCACTTTTGAGAATGCAAAATGAAATTGATTCAAAAATTTTACTAGATATCATAAAAAGTGTAAATATTGAAAAAATTTCAAAAAATTTAAAAAATTCTATAAAACCATGTGGCATAGAAAAAATCGCAGATATTATTTTAAAATAGAAAATGGCGCGCCCGAAGAGATTCGAACTCCTGACCGCAGGTACCGCAAACCTGTGCTCTATCCAGCTGAGCTACGGGCGCATTTTCTAAGGGTGTGATTATACCCAAATTTTTAAAAAAATCAAAGCAATATTATCCATTTTAAAGGTATAAAATGACATTTTCTTTCAAAAATTCTTTTAACAATTCTATAAAAAGTTCACTAATTATTTTAAAATTAGTAATTCCCATATACATTCTAGCAGATCTGTTGTTTTATTATAATATACTTGAGAGTTTATCATTTATATTTTCTCCAATAACCTCATTTTTGAATCTTCCTAATGAGAGTGCAATGGCTATCATAACAGGAATATTTCTAAATTTGTATGCAGCAATTGCATTTGCAGCACCCCTTGGTTTAACTCCAAAAGAGTGGACAATCATGGGTGTTTTTTTAGGAATCTGTCATGCAATGATTGTTGAAACAGCTATTATGAAAAAACTTGGAATTTCTGTAACATACTCAATCTTTTTAAGAACTTTTGTAGGTCTTTTAGTAGCTTATTTAGTTTCTTTACTTCCAAATTCATTATTTTCAAATGAATCTATTCTGAATTTTAATACACCAGTAATTAATCATTATAACTCTCTAAAAGAAATGCTTATAGATTCACTTTTAAACTCACTTTACTTAAGTATGCAAATAATACTTTTAATAACTATTATAATTTTTATTTTAGATTATATTAAATCTTTAGAAATTGTTCAAAAATACTCCTCTAAAGTAAATTCATCCTTCTCAATTACAATTGGAGTAGTATTAGGAATTACTTATGGTGCAGGAATTTTAATAAATGAGTTTAACAAAGGAAACCTAAAACAAAAAGATATTCTATACATTGGAACATTTTTAATGATTGCTCACTCATTAATAGAGGATCCTCTTTTGTTTGTTATTTTTGGAGCAAATTTGTGGATAATAATTTCCTCAAGACTCATTTTTGCTATAATCATTTCATATTTAGCAACAAGATTTATAAAGGCAAAAAAAAATGAAAAATAGTATAGTCATAGCATACCAAGGAATTGAAGGAGCCTATTCACATCTTGCGTGTAAAAAAGCTTTTCAAGATTCTATAACAATAGCTTGTGAAACTTTTGAAGAGGCTATGAAACTCGTAGAGTCCAAAACTGCAAATTTAGCTATGATACCAGTTGAAAACTCCACTGCAGGTAGAGTAGAAGAGATATATAGATTAATTCCAAAACTATCACTCTATATTATAAAAGAGCATTATGAACCAGTAAAACACTGTTTGTTAGCAACAAATAATGCAAAATTAGATGATATAAAATATGTACTATCACATCCTCAAGCACTTGCTCAATGTCATAAAAATATAACAAGATTAAATCTAACTGCAGAAGCAAAATTTGATACAGCAGGCTCAGCAAGAGAAATTAGTAGATTAAAAGATAAACAATACAGCGCTATAGCTTCTAATTTAGCAGCAAAACTATATAAATTAAAAATTTTAGATGATAACTTCGGAGACATACAAAATAATATAACAAGATTTTTAGTTTTATCCAGAGAAAAAATTATTCCAAAATTTAACAAAGAATATGACTATATTACATCACTTGTTTTTGAAGTTAAAGATATACCAGCAGCACTTTACAAGGCACTTGGAGGCTTTGCAACAAATGGAGTTAACCTAATCAAGTTAGAAAGCTATACAGCTTATGGATGCAGTTTAAAGGTTAGTCAATTTCATATAGACATAGATGCACATCCAGATGAAAGAAAATTGCAGCTAGCCCTAGAAGAACTAAACTACTTTGCTAAAAAAATCAAGCACTTAGGAACATACAAAAAATTTAACAACGAATAATAAAGCATAGGGAAATAATAAAGAAAGGAAAAACACAACCCGGCAGCGACCTACGTTCCCACCCCAGTAAGGGGAAGTATCATCGGCGATGAAGAGCTTAGCTTCTTGGTTCGAAATGGAGCAAGGCGTTTCCTCTTCTCTATAGCCACCGGAAGTGTTAAGTAAATCATAATTTAGTGAGTTTATTAACTCAATTTATTATAACTTACTTAACACTTTTAGTGTTTAGAAATTATCAGTTGATTGTCAGAAAAACATTTGACTAACTTACTAGATTTATCTCTAATAAGGAAGTGATGCTATATAGAATATATAGGTAAACCAAACGACCTATTAGTACTGGTCAGCTAAAGGGCTTTCACCCATTACACACCCAGCCTATCAAACATGTAGTCTTCATGAGGTCTTCAGGGAAGATTCATCTTGGAGTTGGCTTCCCGC
>JALSLU010000104.1 GCA_026988125.1 Sulfurospirillum sp. | reverse complement strand
AGGAAAGGTTTTACCAATTGGAGGCTTAAAAGAGAAGCTAATAGCAGCTTACAAAGCAAAGATAAAAAAAGTTTTGATTCCTAAGAAAAATTATGAAAATGATTTAAAAGATATTCCAGATGAAGTGAAAGAAAATCTAGAGATCGTTCCAGTTAGTAGGATAGAAGAGGTTTTGAAAATTGCTATAAAGTGAGCCAAACGGCTCACTTTTGGTTACCCCTGAAGTATGTCAAATGGGTGTGGAACTACATTTTTTCTATCTATAATGTAAGGTATAAGAGCTGTGTGTCTTGCTCTTTTTATAGCAAGTTCAACCATCTCCTGATGCTTTTTACATGTGCCAGTCAAACGACGAGGCATAATTTTATAACGCTCTGAAAGAGCTTGTTTTAGTAGTTTTGTATCTTTGTAGTCTATATACTCAATTTTTGCTTCACAGTACTTGCAGTACTTTCTAGCATATTTTCTTCTTTCTGGTGCCATTTTTTTATCCTTCATAATTTTATTTTCTAAAATGGAATCTCATCTTCATCTATATTAATTTCAGGAATAGATTCCTCCTTAACATGTTGTCTGCTTTTTGGTTCTTGATATGTTGTAGGTTGTTCAAATTTTTGATTTGAGTTAGAATAGGATTGAGAATAGCCTTGCTGAGTTCCCTCTTCTCTACTGCCTAGCATTTGGAGTGTTTCAACAGTCACTGAATGCTTACTTCTTTTTTGACCATTTTGATCACTCCATTGCTCAAGTTTTAATCGTCCCTCAACAAGTACTTTACTTCCTTTTCTTAGGTACTGGTTTGCAATCTCTGCAGTCCTACCAAAAAAAGTAATGTCTATAAAGCATACTTCTTCTCTTTGTGTCCCATCTTGAGCTTTAAATTTCCTACTTGTCGCTATAGCAGTACCAGAAACAGCAGTTCCACTACTGGTATATCTCAACTCAATATCTCTTGTTAAATTACCTACTAATATCACTTTATTAAACATGTTAAGGCTCCTTAAGCTTCTTCTGCCTCTTTTTCTTGAACATCCTCTTTTTTAGATGCAAATTTTTCAATTGCTTTATTCCAGTGAGCAATCTCTTTTTGTTTTTCATGCTTAACTGTCATAAATTTTATAAAATCTTCACTAATTCTAAGATTTCTTTCAACTTCTAAGATAGCAGATGTTGGAGCAATAAAATAAAAAACACCATAGTATCCGCGTTCAAACTTCTGTACAGGGTAAGCTAGTTTTCTAGTTCCCATCTCTTGCAGTGCTTTGATTTGCGCACCATTTTTTTCTAAAACCTCTTTTAGAAAATCAACTTTTGCTTTTAATTCCTCTTCAGCCAATGTGGGCTTAAGGACAAAAAGCAACTCATAATGTCTTGTCATTGTTTCTCCTTGTGGATTTGACTCTACAGTTTCCCGTAGAGCAAGAAAATAGTACATTTGTACGAACGCGGATTATACTATAAATAACTTTGTAGTTTTATTAAAGTGGATATTAAGTATGAATTTTTATCTAAGTTTTTTTGCTTTTTTAATGCAAATTCAGCATCTTTTAAAATATCTAGCATTGTTCTAAATGTTTTTATATCAAATTTCAAGCTAAGTGCTGCTTTTTTTTGAGCTATCTTTGGTGGTAATGGATAACCAATGATTTCCACAACATTTGGTTGTCCTTTTGCTTTAATATAAAGATGAAACATAAGGAGTGTAGATACAAAGTTTTGTATAGAATTTATAACTCTTATCTCATCTACTCCTCCTAATTGTTCCAACATTAATGGTATGGATTTTATATCCTTTATTGTAAGTAGAGATTCAACAAAACTTTCTAAACCAATGCTTCCTAATCCATAAACATAATTATCTATATCGTTTATTGAAATCTTTTTTTCTAAAAGTTTGAGTTTGTGAAGTTCGTTTAAACACAATGATATATTCTCTGAGTGTAGTACATATAGATGATTTAATGCGTATCTATCTATGTCTAAGCCAATATTTTTTGAACTGTTATATAGTGTATTTATCGCTTCATTTAGGTTAAAGTTGAAAAATCTAGCAAAATTTTTTCCAAATGCCTTTTGTAAATTTTTTGCTTTTGATTGATCTGCTAAAGATATTAACATAAAAAAGGAGTTTTCACTCTTTTTTGTTAGACTTATAAGTGTATCTAGTTCCTTTTTTGGTATAGTTTTATCTGTTTTTATGAGTAGTATATTGTTTCCACCAAATAAAGATGATTGAGCAAGATGATTTTTTGCTGTTTTAAAATCATACTCATCAAAATAGAAGCTTAAAATCTCATCTTCAAAACTATTCCAAGATGATAAAATTTTTTTAGAGTAGAGACTTACCTGATAATCACACTCACCATAAAGAAGAAAATATCTTGGCAGAGAACTATTTTTTATCAAATTTTCCAGCTCTTGTCTATACATCTTGTTTTTTTACTACCTTTGCCCAAATTTTTCCTGTTGCTATGTTAGATTCAATAAGCTTTACAACTACTCTCTCAAAAAGTTCGGCATCTTCGTCAAGCAAAAAGACTCTAGCGCCTTTTATAGTGTCATCAATCTTTGCAATTATATTTTTTGAAGAGGTGTCTGTGATGATTGCTTTGAAGTTTTCGCCATTGTGTTTGTCTGCCCATCTTGCAAACTTTCTATCCATAAAATCCCAAGCAACTCTGTCACTCTCTCTTTCTAAGTCACTTACTCTTTTACATATATCTTCTATATCTTTAAGTAGAAATTTCTTTCTCTTTTTATCACCCCTTAAATCTGCCTTTAGAAGTCTATGGAGCATCAAATCGCTATATCTTCTAATTGGTGAAGTAAAGTGAGTGTAGCTACTAAAACCAAGACCAAAATGTCCCTTGTTTATCTCTTCATAGATTGCTTTTTGTTGAGCTTTAATGATGAGCTTATCTACATCTTCTCTTAAGTTTAGAACATCAGCTTTTTGCTGAATCTCTCTTATGAGGCTTGGTAAATCTGGTCTAAATCTTACATCTATGCCTACATATAGCAAATCGCTTAAAAGCTTTTCTATTTTATCATAGCTTGGCTCCCCGTGAGTCCTAAAAACCCCATAATCAAGCCTTTTTGATGCAGCTTTATTGGCTAGAAGCATACAGTCCTCTATGAGTGCATGAGAGTCTGTTTCGCTCTCCAAGGTAGTCTCAACTAGCTCTTGATTGCTATTTAGTTTCATTCTTATTTCGCTTGTGCGAAAATTAAATGCATCTTTTAGTCTTATCTTTCTAAGCTTGTTTGTAACTACATGTAAAGGTAGTAAAAAGTCTAAAATCTCTTTATCTGTTTTATCCGCATCTTTTGTGTTGCCTTCTAAATAGTTATCTATCTCATCGTATGTAAATCTTCTTTTTGAGAGGATTATGGAGTCAAACAGCTCCTCTTTTATGGGCTTTAAGCTCTCTTTGTCTAATGTAATTTTAAATGTAAAGGCAAGTCTTAGCTCATTTGGTTTTAGTGAGCAGATTCCCTCACTTAGAGTTCTTGGGAGCATAGGTATGGATTTGTGTGGAAAATAGATAGAAAATCCTCTTTTTTTTGCCTCTTTGTCGATGTGTCCCATGTCAAAAAGATACTCACTTACATCGGCGATTGCAACATAGAGTGCATAGTTTTCCTTATCAAAATAGATTGCATCATCAAAATCTTTTGCATCATTTGGATCGATTGTGCAAAATGGAAGGTGAGTTAAATCGACCCTTTGTGAGTAGAAGGATTTGTCTACTACTGTGCCATGAGCTTTTGCTTCTAGTTCAGCCTCACTAGAGAAGAACTCCTCTTTGTTGTAAATGGCTAGGGAGATTTTTTCATCCACTTTTGGATCATCCAAAACTCCCAAAACCTCTAAAATAGCTCCAGTTTCATTGTCTATTTTTAAAACTGTATTTGGTGGGAGCTGTTTGAGAGATTTTTGAGTTGCTGTAATCTCCTGGGTAAGTTCAGTTTTTATGTTTATGCCTACTACTCTTTTTTGTTGAAGCTTTGTATAGACTATGCTAGTTGGATTTAGCCTTTTAGCTATAAAGACAACTTTTGCTTTTGGTCTGCCATTTTTAGAGTGTAGTTTTCTAACTATAACCAAATCACCCCTGTTGGCATTTTTGGTTTCATTTGCCTCTACTAGTAAATCTTTTTTATGTGAGTTTGCAAGGGTATTTACAAAGCCTGTACCGGTTGAGGAGATGTCAATTACTCCTGCTCTATAGCGAGAATCAAACTTGTACTTTCCGAATTTCTCTTTTAAAATTTTTTTCCTATGTAACTCTTCAACCAAAGAGGTAAATTCACTTGGAATCTCCTCTTTGGAAATCTCCTCTTGGCTAAGTCTAGTTAAAAACTCTTTCAATTTTGAACTTTTTCTACCGCTTGATTAAATTTTTCAGTATCCATTTCGTAAGACTCCAAAAGCGATATAGCTTTTTTGATAGACTCATCACTTAACTGTTCAAAAATATTTATAGCAGTTTTTACAATCAAAAGAGCTTTTGAGTATGGTAAAATTTCTTCTGGAGTATCTTCGGGCAAGTTTGAGTAGCCAATAGCACTTACAAGTTCAGGCTCTAAGTTCCACTGCTCAAAAATCTTTGCAGTTATCTCTTCATTGTTAAATCCAATAATCTCTCTTTCTAAGTCAGATAGCTCTTGTGGAGTTGAGATCTCTTTTAATGCTTCAGAGAATTTTTCTTCTAACTTTTGTTCCTTTATTTCATGTGAAATTATGATCTTTCCAACTTCCATTAAAAAGGAGGCTGGTGTTAAGATATCGAGCATCTTTCTATCTACTTTAGAGTACCAGTTTAGCATCAAAGCACTTTGAGATGTACTGATACTTAAAAATTTTGAATTTGAGACACCATATGGCGATAAGTCTATCTTTAAATTTTTTTTGATAGCTGAAGATAGAGCGAAACCTCTTATGGTTGCCATACCAAAAAGCGAGATAGCATGAGATATATTTTTAATCTCTCTACTAAAGCCATACAGTGGAGAGTTTGCAGATTTGAGGATGTTTGCTGTAAGCATAGGGTCACTTTCAACTACCTTCACCAGATCATTTAAGGAGCTATTTTTATCTGTACAAATTCTTTGTATTTTTAAGATTGTATCATCTAGTGGTGGTAGAGATTTTATCTTTTTTAGTATGCTTTCTTCCATGATACTTTACCTCTTTTTTTTAGTGATTTTTTACTATTTTAACAATACTCTCATTATATTTTGCTTTATTTGATAAGACAAAAAGTTTTCAAGAAGTATCAAAAAATAAGTTAAAATTATATTTAAAGCAAAATTTAATAAAATATAAATATAATTCATTATTATACTACTGTGTGATAAAAATAAGGAGAGAAGATGAATCTACTTAAACAAAAAGAGTGGAATTGGAAGGTTAGTGGTGTCCTTTTAGGACTTATTTTCATCATAACTGTTGCTGTTGTAAAGCCAATTGGAGTTTCAACACAATTTGTAATTTTAGATGGAATTTTGTGGAAGAGTGTAAATAGTGAATTAGTTGTGAAAGATGATACAGCTAAAAAGGGTTACTCAAGTCCAAATGCTTATTTAAATAAGAGTGGAGGAAAATATGCAAAAAATGTGGCAAATCCATTAAATTATAGTTTTGTATTTGTTGTTGCTATGATAATAGGAGGTTTTTTAGCTTACAGTATGCAAGAAAATAAAGATGATAAAGAGGAAAGGGTTATACCAAAAGTTTGGAGAGAGAGCCTAGGTGACTCTCATTTAAAAAGATACATTATAGTTTTTATAGGAGGATTTTTAGTTCTTTTTGGAGCTAGGATGGCTGGTGGTTGCTCAAGTGGTCATATGATGAGTGGTATGATGCAAACTTCTATAAGTGGTTATCTTTTTGCATTTGCAACTTTTTTAGCTGCAATTCCAACAGCTATGATTCTTTTTAAAAATAAAGGAGAGTAATTATGAGTTCAGTTATTTTAGCTTTGGTATTTGGTTTAGCTTTTGGTTTTATCCTTCAAAAAACAGGTGCAGCAAATCCACATAGATTGATAAATATGCTTAGACTTAAAGATTTTACTTTGATGAAAGTTATATTGTTTGCTATAGGTTTTAGTAGTTTACTGCTATTTTTATTTATGAGCTTAGGTATTTTAAACCCTCACTTTAGTGTAAAAACTGCTTATATGGGAGTTATAGTTGGAGGTCTTATTTTTGGAGTAGGATGGGCAATTAGTGGATTTTGTCCTGGTACTAGTGTAGTTGGAGCGGGTGCTGGAAGAAAAGATGCACTTGTTTTTATATTTGGTGGATTGATTGGAGCATTTGTTTATATGTTAGTTTATGGAGATCTAAAAGGTACACTCTTGTTTAATAAAATTCTTGGTGGTAAAACAACTTTAGCAAATACTGGTGTAGAAAAGTACAACTCTCTTTTGGAGTCAATTCCTGCAATCTATGTAGCCGGAGGTATAGCTATAGTTTTAATTGCAATTGCATTTATACTTCCTGCAAGAAAAATGGAGAATGATTTATAGCAGACTAAGTAAAGTTTGGATAATATACGAAAAAATACTAAAAAGGGTACTATATGGCTATAACTGTATATTATGATAATGACTGTGATTTGAGCATAATTCGCTCTAAGAAAGTTGCAATGATTGGATTTGGCTCACAAGGTCATGCTCATGCTGAAAATTTAAGAGATAGTGGCGTTGAGGTTGTTGTTGGTCTAAGAGAGGGTGGAAGCTCTTGGAAAAAGGCTGAGGCGAAAGGTTTTAGTGTAAAGAGTGTGGCTGAGGCTACAAAAGAGGCAGATGTTATTATGATCTTGCTTCCAGATGAGATTCAAGCAGATGTTTTTAAATCTGAGATTGAGCCAAACTTGGAAGAGGGAAATGTTATAGCTTTTGGTCATGGGTTTAACATTCACTATGGGCAGATCAAGACTCCAAAGGGAGTTGATTGCATCATGGTTGCTCCAAAGGCTCCGGGACATACGGTTAGAAACGAGTTTGTAAATGGTGGTGGTATTCCAGATCTGATTGCAGTTGAGCAAGATGCTAGTGGAAATGCCAAAGCTATAGCTCTAAGTTATGCTAGTGCGATCGGTGGAGGAAGAACGGGAATTATTGAGACTACTTTTAAAGATGAGACCGAGACTGATTTATTTGGTGAGCAAGCTGTTCTTTGCGGTGGTGTAGTAAGCCTAGTTCAAGCCGGATTTGAAACTCTAACAGAGGCTGGTTATGAGCCTGAGATGGCTTACTTTGAGTGTTTGCATGAGCTTAAGCTTATAGTTGATTTGATGTATCAAGGCGGAATCGCAGATATGAGATACTCCATAAGCAACACAGCGGAGTATGGAGATTATGTAAGCGGAAAGAGAGTTATAAATGAAGAGTCTAAAAAGGCTATGAAAGAGATTTTGGCTGAAATTCAAGATGGAAGATTTGCAAAAGATTTCATCTTGGAAAAGAAAGCTGGATATACTAGAATGAATGCTGAGAGAGCAAATGCTGAGAGAAGCCTCATAGAGCAAACAGGAAAGAAACTTAGAGGCATGATGCCTTGGATTACTTCTAAAAAAATCATCAATAAAGACGAAAACTAAAAAACTTAATTTTTACATGTAGAGCAAGCTGGTCTCTACATGTATATTTCTTATGGAGCATCGATGGGAACTATTATAACTGTAACTTCAGGCAAAGGCGGTGTTGGAAAATCTACAACTACAGCAAACTTAGCAGTTGGTTTGGCAAATCTTGGGCAAAAGGTTGTAGCGATTGATTTCGATATAGGCCTTAGAAACCTAGATATGATTTTGGGCTTAGAAAATAGAATTGTCTATGATGTTGTGGATGTAATGGAGGAGCGCTGTAATCTCTCACAAGCTCTTATAAATGATAAAAAAGCAAAAAATCTCTACTTTTTACCAGCTAGTCAGACAAAAGATAAAGATGTGCTAGAGAGAGACAAAGTGGAAAAACTTCTTTTAAGTTTAAAAGAGGAGTTTGACATAGTCTTGCTTGATTCACCAGCTGGAATTGAAAGTGGCTTTGAGCACTCCATCTTTTTAGCAGATCGTGCACTCATAGTCTCTACTCCGGATGTAAGCTCAGTTAGAGATGCCGATAGAGTAATAGGCATAATAGATGCAAAAAGTGAAAAGGCAAAACAGGGACTAGAAGTTCAAAAACATGTGATTATAAATAGACTAAAGCCAGATATGGTAGAGAGTGGCAATATGCTAAGTGTAGAGGATGTTTTAAGCATACTAGCTCTTCCTTTGATTGGAGTTGTTCCAGATGATGAGGAGATTATAGGTTCAACCAATGTAGGTGAGCCAATCATAAACAAAGAAAAATCTCTCTCAGCAGAAGCTTATAGAAGAATTTCAAAAAGAGTTTTAGGTGAGGATGTTGAGTTTTTGGATTTAACTCCTAAAAAGGGTCTTTTTGCGTCTATAAAAGGTATTTTCAGATGAGTTTTTTTGACAAATTATTTGGAAAAAAGAAGAGTAGCGCTAGTGTGGCAAAGGATAGGTTGACTATTATGCTAGCTCATGAGAGGGTAAATTGTAAACTTCCCTATCTTGATGATTTGAGAAATGACTTGATAGAGGTTATAAAGAAGTATACAGAAGTTAGTGATGTTAAAATAACAACCCACAATAATCAAAATATAGATATGCTTGAAGTAGAGATACTCCTTGGCAAGAAATAGAAAAAAGAGAAAGAGTAAAAAGTCTTCTATATCTTCAAAAAAAAAGATAGCGATAGCTCTTCTTTGTATTGTATCATCTGTTCTAATAGTTTATGGGGTAAACTATTTTGAGTTGATTCAAAAATCTACTAATGAATCCAAAATTGCTCAAGAAAAATCTACCAAAGAGCTTATGGATAAAATGAAAAAGATGTTAGAAGATGAAAAGAAAAGGTTAAAAAATAGTGAAAAAAAATCGATAGAATCGAAAAAAGTAGTACCACTTCCTCCGGTTAGAAAAAGCGAAAAAAGTGATTCTCGCTATGAGTTTTCTGAAATCAAGGATTATAAAGAGAGTTTAAAAACTACAGATACACAAAAACATACCAAAAACAGAGTCAAGCAGGAGATTTACCATGGTAAACCAAAATTAGCAATAATCATAGATGATGTTTCATTTGCTTATCAGGTTAAACTACTTAAAAAAATTCCATATAAAATAAATCCATCTTTTTTTCCTCCTTCAAGCAGACATCCAAATACAATAAAACTCTCTAAGGAGTTTGATTTTGCTCTTTTACATCTACCTACAGAGGCATTAAGATATAAAAGAGCAGAGGAAGTAACTCTACTAACAAGTGACTCTTATGAAACTTTACAAAATAAAATAAAACTTTTAAAGAGTAAATTTCCCAATATAGTTTACTATAACAATCATACAGGAAGTAAATTTACAGCAGATTATAACTCTATGAAGTCACTTTTAAAGATTATGAAAGAGGAGGGCTTAGTTTTTATAGATAGTAGAACAACAGCAAAAACAAAAGCTCCTAAAATTTCTAGGGATATGGGTTTTAGACTTATATCAAGAGATATATTTATAGATAATAATCCCCAAAAAAATCTCATAAAAGAGCAGTTGAAAAAAGCTGTGAATATTGCGAAAAAAAGAGGGTATGCAGTTGCCATTGGGCATCCACATAAAAATACTTTAGAAGTACTTATAAATGCGAAAGAGTTATTTAGAGAAGTTCAGCTTGTATATGTTAAAGAGTTGTAATGAGAGTTGAGTTTAATATAGAAGAGTTGAACTCTATGAGAAAATACCCAGATGAGTTGTACTATAGAGGGAAGTTTGAGCTTTTGAGTTTTCCAAAAGTATCAATTGTTGGCACTAGAAGACCTATGAATTATACAAAAAAAGTTGTTGCACTCTTGAGTCGATCACTTAGTGATAGAGGAGTATGTATAGTTAGTGGAGGTGCAATGGGTGTTGATGCTATGGCTCACAAAAATGCGAAATACACCACAGCAGTTTTAGCAAATGGCACAGATATAAGATACCCGAAGGTTAATTCATCTCTGCTTGAGAGAATTGAAAAAGAGGGTCTGCTTTTAAGTCAGTTTGAAAATGGATTTAGGGCGACTCCTTGGAGTTTTGTTGTTAGAAATGAGTTGGTAGTAGCTCTTGGAGAGGTTTTAGTTGTAGCAGAGGCAGATGAGGATAGTGGAAGTATGAGAAGTGTAGAGTTTGCACTCGAGATGAAAAAAGAGATCTATGTATTTCCTCACAGGATTGGCGATAGTAACGGTACAAATAGACTTTTAAAAGATGGGCTAGCAAAACCCATATATGATATAGAGAAGTTTGCTAATAGATTTGGAGCTAGCAAGGTAGAAGAGGGTGATGAACTTTTAGATTTTTGCAAGGAGTGTAGCTCGTTTGATGAGGTTTATAAAAGATTTGGAGATAGAGTTTATGAGTATGAGCTAGAGGGGAAGATCAGGATTGAGAATTTGGTTGTAACCATATTGTAATTAATGAGTAGTACAATTCTCCTAACAAAATTATTTTAGGAGAATTGTATGAAGAAGATATTGGTTGCTGGTTTGGCAACATTGACATTTGCATCTGTATCACTTATGGCTCAAGAGACTCTAAGATTAATCACTTGGAAAGGTTATGCTCCAAAGGCATTGGTAGAGAAGTTTGAGAAAGAGACTGGTATAAAGGTAAAGGTAACTTATTCAAACAATGAAGAGATGGTAGCAAAACTTAGAGCTACTAGAGGTGGTGGGTTTGATTTGGCTCAACCAAGTGTTGATAGAATCAGTTTTGCTCAAAAAAAGTATAAAATTTATAAGCCTATTGATTACACAAAGATAAACACAGATCAAATAGTGGGTTCTATGGTAGATGCTGCTAAGAAGATTAGTGCGGTTAATGGTAAGCCTTATGCTGTACCTCATATCTATGGAACAACAGGGTTAATAATCAACAAAAAGATGGCTCCTGAGGCGAATGATTGGTCAGATTTGTGGAATCCAAAGTATGCTGGTCGTATATCTTACAGACTTAAAAGACCTCTTTTAATTGGAGCTGCTTTTGGAATGGGTTATAATCCGTTTAAGTACTATAATGACAAAGAGGCATATAAAAAGCTTATAGATAAAGTTACAAAAAAACTAATAGAGTCTAAACATTTGGTTAAAACTTACTGGACAAGTGGAGATACTCAAAAAGCTCTTGTTATGAATGAGGATGTATGGGTTGAATCTGGTTGGGATGCTATAGGTTGGCAAGTTCACAAAGAGAAGCCATACATTGATTTTGTTTGTCCAAAGAGTGGGGCTCTAGGTTGGATAGATACATTTGCAATCCCTGCTAAATCTAAAAATGTTAAGGCTGCTTATAAGTGGATTAATTTCATTTTAAAACCTCAAAATGCTGCATACCTTACAAATGAGAGTAACTATATGTCAGTTTCAAAAGATGCAGCTCAGTACTTTAAGCCTGAGATCAAAGAAAACTTCAACAGATCTTACTCTAAAGCTGATTTAGATAACATCAAGTGGTATCCTGCACTTCCATCTGGATTTGATAAAATTGAATCTGAAGCACTAGATAGAATAAAAGCTGCAAAATAACAATAAAACTGCCCTATGTTGCTAGGGCGGTTTAACCCAAATTATGCAATAGGATTCACTAAATTAGCACTTTTTACCTAGCCTATTGCATAATTTGGGTTTAAAATAATAGAGCTTTCGTTGGAGAGTTTTTTTATTTTAAAACTAGGTTGAAAGTGATGAATAAAATTCTTGAAGTGGTAGATTTAAAGAAGTATTTCGCTGATTTTAAAGCGGTTGATGGGATAGATTTCTTTGTAGAGGAGGGTGGTTTTTTTTCCATCCTTGGACCATCTGGTTGTGGCAAGACTACACTTCTTAGAATGATTTCAGGTTTTGAGGAGCAAAGTAGCGGAGAGATCCTTATAAATGGAAAATCGATGAAGGGCATACCTCCTGAGAAGAGACCTGTTAATATAGTCTTTCAAAATTTAGCACTCTTCCCTATGATGAATGTTGAAGAGAATGTGGCTTTTGGATTAAAAAGAGAAAAAATTTCAAAAGAAGAGATTAAAAGCAGAGTTACCAAGATGCTCTCAAGAGTTGGATTAGAAGGATTTGAGAAGAAAAAGGTAACTGAGCTTAGTGGTGGACAGAGACAAAGAGTCGCCATAGCTAGATCACTTGTTTTAAAACCGTCAATTTTGCTTTTAGATGAGCCTTTAGGAGCGTTAGATAGAAAGCTAAGA
>JALSLU010000103.1 GCA_026988125.1 Sulfurospirillum sp. | reverse complement strand
TGCCAATGAGGATGTGTATTTGGTAGATTTCTCAGATTTAGCTCAAGCTCCAAAGGATATAAAAGAGGCTAACATAAAAGGGATTGTAGATCATCATAAACTAGGAGACATTACTACCTCTTCTCCACTTGAGTGCTGGATAAGACCTGTTGGCTCTTCAAATACTGTTATAAAAGAGATGTTTGATTACTATGGAGTTGAGATTCCTAAAAATTTAGCTGGTGCTATGATGTGTGCCATTTTGAGTGATACAGTTATATTTAAGTCTCCAACTTGCACTAAGTTAGATACAAAAATTGTTAAAGAGTTGGCCAAGATTGCAGGGATTGAGGACTTTAAAGCTCTTGGTATGGAGATGTTTTTAGTAAAATCAGAAGTCGAAGGAGCTAGCGCTAGAGAACTATTGACAAGAGATTATAAAGATTTTGATATGGGTGGCAAAAAAGTTGGCATTGGTCAGCTTGAAGTTGTAGATTTGAGTATCTTTGATGATAAAAAAGAGATGCTCTTTGAAGATATGAAAAAACTAAAAGATGAGGAAGGCAGGCACACAGTTCTTCTTCTTTTGAGCGATATCATCAAAGAGGGTTCTCAACTTTTAGTAGTAAGTGATGAGCCAAGTTTGGTTGAAGAGGCATTTGGTGTTAAGCTAGAAGACAATCAAGTGTGGCTTCCAAAAGTGCTTAGTAGAAAAAAACAGGTTGTACCATTTTTACAAAAGGCGTTTGAAAAGTGACAAAAAGAGAGTTTTTGGCAGATGAAGAGATAAAGAGATACTTAGAAGAAAACTCCACTACTAAACAAGTTTTTAACTATAGTGCTAAAAACTCTATCGTGTATGATTTAAAAAACCATGAAGCCATTTTAGAGGAGTATAAAAAGCCTCTAAAGTGGTTTAAAAAGCTGGTGGTTGTATCTGCTACTAAGATAGAGGATAAAAACATACTTTCTTTGGAAGAGATAACAGATGATGTTAGATACAAAGAGAAATTTTTAAAGCTTTTTGGAGATCCTAAAAAGTATGAATTTGATCCTAAGGAGGTCTTTAAAAGACTAAAGAGTATAAAAGATGGTAAAGTTAGTCTAAATCTTAGCGAGGCTATGTGGACAGATTTGGTTTTTAGAGTTTTACTTTTTCGTTTAAAGCAGATTTTTATGATGGAAATTGAAGAGTATTTGAACTTTCACATAAAATACAAAAGACTAGAAAAACATCACAAAAAACTTTTAAAGTGTATAAAATTATCTAAATCTGTTTTTGATGATGAGATAGTTGAAAAAATCATAAAAAGCGCAGAAGATTTTTCAAATCTTTTGGATAGTGATGAAGATTTAGAGAGATTTTTTATGGATTTAGATCAGCTTATTTTTGAAGATAATTTCTACTTGAAAAAAAGAATTCCTCTTTATTATTTCAAAAAAAAGGATAAACTACTTAAGCTTTCTTATAGCAACTAATCTAGTAGAAAATTTGATTAAGTCAATAACAAATTTCTGATGAGGCACATCTTAATAGGTCTTATGCTATAGAAAAAACCCAAAAGGTAAAGCTACCAAATCATCACTAAACTCTACAACCATATCGCCATTATAAAACACAACACCTAAACACTCTGTATTAATTTTATTTTGTAGATCTACAATATGCTTGAAATCATCTTTTTTAATACTACCACTCTTTTTTATCTCTATAGCTAAGATCATATTTTCAACTT
>JALSLU010000102.1 GCA_026988125.1 Sulfurospirillum sp. | reverse complement strand
ATGAGCTTATTTAGTCTCCTAGCAAAGCTACTTATGTCTTCTATTTTCATACCTTCAGCTAGTTTTGCTTGATCAAGCAGTAGGTGAGCTATGTCATTTAGAACTATATCATCTGACTTTTCTAAAAGCTTTTGTAAAATCTCATGTTTTGGATTTATCTCTAAAATTGGTTTTACTTTTGGAAGATTATCCTGACCCATCTGTTTTAACATCTGTTGCATTTGAAAATCTGGGTCATTTTTATCATAGATTAGAACAGAAGGTGAGTCACTAAGTCTGCTTGAGATTTTTACATCTTTTACTTCATCTTTTAAGATCTCTTTTAGCTTAACTATGACAGGTTGAAACTTCTCCTCTTCTTGCTTAACCTCTTCTTTGTTTTCTTCGATCTCTTCGTCAATTTCAGAGTTGTTAACAGGTTTTATTGGAGTTTTGTCAAACTCTGTAACCATAGGCATAACTATGCTATCTACCTCTTCATCAAGGATTAAGACCTCTATATCTTTTGCTTTAAACTGCTCAAGCAGTGGTGAATTTCTTAAAACTTTCTCATCTTCTCCGGTTATGTAGTAGATGCTCTTTTGCTCCTCTTTCATCCTCTCTTTATACTCTTTTAGAGTTACCAAGCCATCACTCTTGGTAGATTTAAACATAACTAGATTTAAAAGCGCATCTCTGTTTTCAAAGTCTCCATAAAGCCCCTCTTTTAGTACCTTTCCAAAGAGTTTGTAAAATTCTAGGTACTTATCTTTATCTTTGTTTTGAAGCTTTTTAAGCTCACTGAGTATCTTTTTGACACTAGCTTTTTTTATGCTCTCCATGATGCGATTTTGTTGTAGTATCTCGCGGCTAACATTAAGAGGTAAATCTTCAGCATCTATAATTCCTCTTACAAATCTTAGATAAACCGGCAACAACTCCTTCTCATCGTCAGTTATAAAAACCCTTTTTACATAGAGCTTAACTCCAGGCTGATAATCCATACGGAAAAGATCCATTGGCTGAGTGCTCGGAATGTAAAATAGTGTTGTATATTCTATAGTTCCTTCAGCTTTTGTGTGCATCCAAAGTAGTGGATCGGTGCTATCGTGAGAGATTTGCTTATAGAACTCTTTGTACTCTTCATCACTAATCTCACTCTTAGGAAGTCTCCAAAGAGCTGAAGCTTTATTGATTTGAACATTTTTAACCTCAGTTTTTCCCTCTTTTTCATCATCTTTTGGTGGGATATACTCCTCTTTGTCCATATAGATTGGGAATGGGATGTGGTTTGAGTACTTTTTAACAATCTCTTCGATTCTGTATGGCTCTAAAAATTCCTCTTCACCCTCTTTTAAATGTAAGATTATAGTAGTTCCTTGAGAATCTCTAGTTGATTCTTCTATCTCGTATTCACCTTTTCCTTCACTTGTCCACTTATAAGCCTTCTCTTCTCTAGCTTTTTTACTTATGACTTCTATTTTATCTGCTACCATAAAAGCTGAGTAAAAACCTACACCAAATTGACCAATCAGTGATGAATCTTTCTTCTTATCGCCACTTAAGCTCTCTACAAAAGATTTAGTCCCACTTCTAGCGATAGTTCCTAAATTTGCAACCAAATCCTCATCACTCATACCAATACCATTATCACTAACAGTTAAAGTTTTAGCATCTTTGTCTATCTTTAGATCAATTCTTGGCTTAAACTCCAAACTTTTAAACTTTTCATCTGTTAGAGTTAAGTAATTT
>JALSLU010000101.1 GCA_026988125.1 Sulfurospirillum sp. | reverse complement strand
AGAGAAGTTTCAAAAGTGTAGCAAAATGAAACAAATAAAAAAGTCACAAGAGCAATTAGAAAAAAGATTAGTTCCCAAAAATTCAAAAGTACTTACAAAATGAAAGATAGAGATTTTACAAGAAATAGGAAACTGAATTTTATAACAATGGTAAATATAATGATTAAAAAAAGTAGTAAATCTTTACAAAACACTCTGAACGAATCGAAAGAGAAAATTTATGAATTATACGCTAGTGCCTATGAAACAGTAACAGCGGGTGCATATACAAGAGCAAGAACGAAACTAAAACATGAGGCATTTATAGAGCTTTCAGAATTAGTAAGAGATGGCTTTTATGAAGATGGAGAGTACCAGACATATAAAGGCTATAGATTATTAGCTGTAGATGGTTCTATAGTAACTTTACCAAATACAGATAATGTAAAAAAAGAGTTTACTGCAACTAAAGTCAAAAATCAGATACCAGAGTTCTCAAAAGATGTAGTTTTAGCAAGGGCATCAACACTTTATGATGTCTTAAACAATATTGTTATTGATGCAAGTATCAACGATAAAAGTATCGGAGAGCGAAAATTAGCACAACAACACCTTCAATATTCAGATAAAAATGATTTAGTTGTTTATGATAGAGGATACCCATCATATGGACTCTTTGCAGAGATAAATGAGAAATCAAATTATCTCATGAGAATAAGAAAAAATAGCTTCAATAAAGTTAAATTTTTATTTGATAAGCACTCTAAAATAAAAGATACCATTTTAGAGATAAAGGCTCCTAAAAAAGTGAAAGATGAATTAGGAAAAAACAATCTTCCAACAATTATGAAGATAAGATTCGTACAAGTGATTTTAAGTACAGGAGAGGTTGAAGTGTTAGCTACAAATATTTTAGATGATGAGATATTGCAAACATTAGACTTTAAAGAGCTATATGCCTTACGATGGGGTATAGAGACTTTTTATCATATTATTAAAAATAGATTACTTTTGGAGAATTTTACCGGCTATACTGCTCTATCGGTAAAACAAGATTTTTATATAACGATGTTTTTATCAAATTATGAATCACTACTATCTTATGACTTAAACATAGAACTAAAAGAAAAGACTAAAGATAATATGTACACTCAAAAAGTGAATAAATCAATATCATTCAATAGCATAAAACAAAAGAGTTTTGAGCTATTTTATAGCAATAAACATATAGATAAAATACTTCAAAATATGCAAACTCTATTTATGACTAATACAGTTATTATTAGACCAGATAAATTGAGTAAGAAACGATTGGATAAAGAGAAAGATAAATCTACAATCTATGTAAACTCTGCCAATTTCTATAAAAGAAAGAAAAAGGCAATCGCATGATTTTAGGAGGTTTTTATCCTTAAGTCAATGGGGTTGAAGGGCACCTCTAAAAACTACCAATAATCAAATAAAAAGCACAATTTAGATAAAATCTAAAGATATATCAACAGACAAGGTTAAAAAAAATGGCAGGATTATTTGATACAGAATATCATGAGAGAAAAATAAAAGAGTATCAACCACCATTGAGTAAATTAAACAAAGTGATTAACTGGGAACTATTTAGAGAGCCAATAGAAAAGGCTTTATATATAGAGGCTAAAGGTGCAGGAGGAAGACCTTCCTTTGATAAAGTGATGATGTTTAAAATTCTAATCTTGCAAAAATACTATAACCTTTCGGATGAACAAACAGAGTTTCAAATAAATGATAGAACA
>JALSLU010000100.1 GCA_026988125.1 Sulfurospirillum sp. | reverse complement strand
GATTAAGGCTGTAAGAGAGGGCAGATTTAGAATGGATGGAGATAGTAGTGATCCTAGAAACATTGGCATACAAAACTCTATCCAAAGATTAGATCATATTTTGGATCATGTAACAAAGAGACATACAAAGATTGGTTCATACTCCAATGCACTCTCCCAAGCTAAAGAGCGCTCAGAGCTTTTGAGTGTAAATGTACAAACAGTTCGCTCTGAAGTAATAGATGTAGATATTGGTGAAGCATATATGAAGTTTAATCAACTCTCCAACTCATACCAAGCTATGCTCTCAACTGTTGCAAAGATAAATTCTATGAGTTTATTGAACTACATGTAAACATTGGGTATAATTCGGGTCTAATTAAGTTTTGAAGGATTTGAAATTTTAAAAGAGACTGTTTTTATACTTAGTGTTGCACTATTGATTTTTTTAGGAATATCTACTCTTTTGCCAAATCAGAGTTTCGTTGGAAGTTTTGGTGAAGCTATTGGTAATTTGAACCGATTGTGGTTTGGATACTTCTCCTTTGTTTACCCATTTGTTCTACTTTTGGTTGCTTTTTTATTTTATAAAAAGCCATATGTAGATACAAGAAGAGCTGAGCTTATCTTAGCTAGTGTGCTTTTTGTTTTTTCTCTACTAATTTTTCAAGCAAATGTTATAGATGGAAAGCTTAGTGGTTATTTTGGTTTTTCTATAGTTGAAGTTTTAAAGTCTTTTGTTGGTATTTTTGGTGTTTGGATATTTATATTTGGTATTGCTAGTTTATCATTGAGTATAATTTTAAATAGAACTGTAGATGATTTTTTAAATAGACTTTTTGTTACTAAGGAAAATAAAAAAGATGATAAAGAGATAGAAAAAGAAGTAAAAGAGAGTGAAGAAACTTTAGATTTTAATTTTTCTAAGGAGAAGAGTAGCGAGGATATAGTCCAAGAGGATATAGAAGATAAAAATTATGATGAGTCTATAAAGCTTATCAAAAAAAGTGAAAAATGCGAAGAGATAAGTCAAGATAAATTTCCAAAAGAGGAAAGTAAAAAAGTTGAAATTTTGAGTGAAGTTGAGGAAAATAAAAAGCTTTTAGATCAGATAGAAAAGGGTGAGCAAACAGCACCTAAGGATTACAAGCTTCCTCCACTTAAATTTTTAACTACTCCTCCTAAAAAAAGTAGGTATGTAAATGAGAGTGAGATAGATAGAAAAATTTCAGATCTCTTAGATAAACTTAAGAGATTTAAGATTGATGGAGATGTAGTTAGAACATACTCAGGTCCTGTTGTGACAACTTTTGAGTTTAAGCCTGCTCCACACATAAAGGTCTCAAAAATTTTAACTCTTCAAGATGATTTAGCTATGGCATTGAAGGCTAAAACCATAAGGATTCAAGCTCCGGTTCCCGGTAAAGATGTTGTCGGGATAGAGGTTCCAAATGAAAAGATAGAGACAATTTACCTAAAAGAGATTTTAGAGAGTGAAATTTTTACAAAAGCATCATCTCCTTTAACTATAGCATTAGGAAAAGACATAGTTGGAAATCCCTTTGTAACAGATTTAAAAAAGCTTCCTCATCTTCTCATAGCAGGAACAACAGGAAGTGGTAAGAGCGTTGGTATAAACTCTATGTTGTTGAGCCTTTTGTATAGAAATTCTCCTGATAATTTAAAATTGCTTATGATTGATCCTAAAATGTTAGAATTTTCAATCTATAATGATATTCCCCACCTTTTAACGCCAGTCATAACAAAACCTAAACAGGCTATCATTGCTTTATCAAATATGGTAAATGAGATGGAGAGACGCTATCAAATAATGAGTCAATCAAAAACCAAAAATATAGAAAATTATAATGAAAAAGCAAAAAAACTTGGACTTGAACCATTTGCTTATATTGTGGTTATTATCGATGAATTGTCTGATTTGATGATGAATAGTGGAAAAGAGGTAGAGTTTTATATAGCAAGACTTGCACAAATGGCTAGAGCTAGTGGAATTCACCTCATAGTTGCAACTCAAAGACCCTCTGTAGATGTGGTTACAGGATTAATTAAAGCAAATTTACCTAGTAGAGTAAGCTACAAGGTTGGACAAAAGATTGATTCAAAGGTGATTTTAGATACCATGGGAGCTGAATCACTACTAGGAAGAGGAGATATGCTCTTTACTCCCCCTTCTAGCTCAGGCTTAATTAGGCTACATGCACCATTTGCTAGTGAAGAGGAGATCGAAAAGGTTGTTGATTATCTAAAAAAACAGAGAGAGGTTGCTTATGATGAGAGTTTTTTAAAGGAGAATAGCAGCGAGTCCAGTGTCCAAGAGGGTAGCGAGATTAATGGAGAGATTGATGAGCTTTTTGAAGAAGCCAAAGCTATAGTATTGAATGAGCGAAAATGCTCTATAAGTTACATCCAAAGAAAACTTCAAATTGGATACAATAGGGCTTCAAGAATTGTTGAGCAATTAGAGATGATGGGTATTCTCTCCGCACAGAATTCAAAAGGACAAAGAGAGATACTAATAGATACAAAATAGGAAAATGTTGTGAAAAAGATATACTTTATTAGGCATGCAAAATCTAGCTGGAATGAGATTGGATTGAGTGATTTTGATAGACCTCTAAATAAAAGAGGAAAAAGGGACCTACCATTTATGGCTAAAAGGTTAAAATCTTTTGGAATTTTACCAGATTTGATCATCTCTTCTCCAGCTAAAAGAGCAAAAAAAACTGCCCAAAAAATTGCAGAGATTATTGGGTATGATGTAGATAAAATCCTCTATGTTGACTCTTTGTATGACAGCTCATATGAGACATACAGATATCTTATAGACTCCCTAGATGATTCGTTAGAAGAGGTATTTATAGTTGCTCACAACCCAACCATGACTGAAGTCGCTGAGAGACTTAGTGGAACAATTTTGACAAATATGCCAACATGCTCTATAGTGTGTATTGCTTTTGATGTTGAAAAATTTAGAGATATAAAAGAGGAGGGTGGAAGACTTCTCTTTTTTGATTATCCTAAAAAACACTCTATAGAGGATTAATCCTCTATAGCATTGGTTGCTTTTTTTAATCTCTCTTTATCAAAGTGTGTATAGATCCTAGAGGTATCTAAACTAGCATGACCTAGCGCTTCTTGAACCAAAACTAAATCTCTATTTTTTTGATAGAGTCTAGTTGCAAATGTATGCCTTAACATATGAGCTCCATTTTTGTCTTTTCTTATTCCAGCTTGAGATAAAATCTTATCCATTACATAACTAACATATGGTTGAGTTATTGGCTTGTTGCTTCTTGAGTGAAAAAGAAGAGAGGAGTTTTTAGATCTAATTTTCATCCACTCTTCAAAATCCCTCTTTATAAACTTCTCTTTTATCATAGCAATTCTTGGTTTGTTGCCTTTCCCTCGTATGTAAAATATAAAATAACCGTCTTCTTTGGTTATATCTTTCAAAAAAAGATTTATAGCTTCACTAACTCTCATACCGCTATATAGGATTATTTTAATAAGAAGTCTATTTTTTGCTTTTGCATACTCTTTAAAAGGTGTTTTATCGATAGCTTCTAAAAATCTTTTTAATTCATCTTCTTGCATATATGAGGGTAGTTTATTTTGAGTGCTAGATTTCAAACCACCCCAATTTTTTAACTCTATTCTAAACATATAGGCATTTGCATTCTCTTCTTCATTGTTTTTTTCTATAAATTTAAAAAATGATACAACTGCCATGCGGTAGTTTTTTTTAGTAGAGTCGCTAAGAGAGCCTGTTTGAGATGCTAAAAACTCACTTAAAATCTCTTCATCTATCTCTTTTATGCTTTTAAATGTAAAGTTCTTTATGTACTTATAAAAGATATAGAGTGGGTTTATGTAGGTATTTATGCCTATGAGTCCAATCTTTCTTGCTCTTTTGCAGAGCATTTTTAATTCATCTATGGAATTTGTTCCTCCATTTAACCTGCCAATAATCCTAGATAACTCTACATTATCTGTCACTTGTCTATTTGATAAAGATGTTAGTTTGGATTTTACAAATCTTTCCATCCAAAAAAGCAAACTACTTTTAAAATCTTCTTTACAATCTACTCTAAATCTCATTATTTTGTCTTAAAGATAAATACTGCACCATGATTTGAATTTACAACCTCAGCTCTCCAAATCATCCCACCAACAATACAAGTAGGCAAAGTTCCTTTGGCTTCATATCTATTTGGTGCGATTTTTTTCAACTTAAATTTGTGGTATCCCATATTCATATTGGTTGCAAATATATTTAAATCAAAACTATCTACATCTTTAGAGCTAGTAACTACAAAGGTAAGCTCTTTCATAAGTGGTATATCTTTTGGCATAATCTCCAAACTAACTTTGCCAAAATTTTCAACTTCAACACTACAACTACTTTTATGCAGATCGCACTCTTTTGACATTTCACTAAATTTTACTTCACCATTTAAAAATTTGTAGATATCTGCACTATCAATTAAAAAATATGCTGCTACTAGTGCAACCACCAAAAACTCTATAATCAAGATAGTAATAAATTTTTTATTTTTCACTCAAATATTTCCTTTTAAGTCAAATAGGGCTAATTTTATTGAAATTATATTAATTTTAAGTTAAATTGATACTAATCAATGAATAATTTTTTTATTAAGTTTAAAATTAACTACCAATTGTTTATAGTGCGTAAGGTCAGTTAATAAGGAGTGCGTGATGGAAAAAATTGATGTTAATGGTTCAACTGTAGATTTTTATAAGATAGAGAAGGGCAATGAAGTAATTTACACTTTTGATACTTCAGCATCTCAGCCACCAGAACCTATGGTAAATGCGATGTGTGGCTTACAGCTTTTGAAAGATGAAAACCAAACTTTGGTAATGATAAACCATAAAGCACCTATGGGGCTTTTCCCAAAAATTGAGGCTGATTTTGATTATGAAATTGAGCAGATAGAAGATCAAAAAGTAAAGATAACATTTAAGCTGAAAAAAGATGCAAAAGGAACTACGGATTTTACTCAAAATAGTTGTAGTGGGTAGTATATGATAAGTATATCTAGGGACTTTGCACCACCGTTTAAATTAATAGCACCATACTTTGTAATAGGCGTACTTTTTTATTTAATTAGTTCGCTTTTTATGTTTAGTTTAGATATATCTGAAATGATGAGCTATTTTGAGTTCAAAATAGTTGGTTTAGTACACCTATATCTACTTGGTTTTGTTATGATGATAATATTTGGTGCTATGGCTCAACTAATTCCCGTAGTTTTAGAAAGAGGGCACTTTAGTGTTGATTTTTATTATATTATCTACCCTATATTAAGTGTAGGCACCTTGCTTATGGCTTTTGGCTTTTTATACTCCAATATAGTGCTATCTTTTGGAGGAATCTTTGTTTTAATCGCTATGAGTATCTTTGCTTTTGAAACTCTGTTGACTATCAAAGGCATAGAGAAGTTTAACACAACTATTGTGAGTGTATTGATTTCAAATATATTTTTATGGATTGGAGTTATAGTTGGCTTTATAATGGCACTTACTTTTGCGGGAATGATTACTAGCAATGTAGTTTTATTACTAAAAGCACATATATATCTAGTAGTTGGTGGATATATTTTTATAACAATAATTGCATTTTCATATGTACTTTTGCCTATGTTTGGATTGGCTCATGGTTTTAGTAAAAGACCTTTGGATTTTTCTATAATGAGTCAATCTATTGGTGTTGTTTGTGTCTTTTTTAGCTCACTAATAGAGTCAAATCTAATTGCCAAGATTGGTTATTTGTTGAGTTTAATTTCAATTTTTAGTTACTTTTATCTTGTTTATCTCATCAACAAAAAAAGAGCAAGAAAACAGAACGATATGTACATAATCTCTTTATTAATTTCGTTTGTCTCTTTTGTTTTAGCGGTTATTTTTGGAGTGTTGTATGTAGCTAGTTTTGAAGAAAAGTTTGCAATTTTAAGTGGGTGGTTTTTATTTGTTGGTTTTTTTGGATTTATGATTTTTGGTCATTTATATAAAATAGTTCCATTTTTAGTTTGGTATGAAAAATTTTCTCCATTTGTTGGAAAAAAGAAGGTTCCAATGTTGGCAGATATGGTGCCAAATAGGAGTGCAAATTTACAAATATTTTTTACGAGTTGTGGTTTGTTTGTAGAGAGTATAGCGATTTTTTATAAAATTGAATTTTTACATACTTTGGGGGTAATTTGTTTATGTGTTGGAGCATTTATAATGTTCTATAATTTGATGTTTATGATAAATTATAACTGACCTTACGCACTATAAGCACACCTAGGTGTGCTTATAGTGCGTAAGGTCAGTTATAAGGAGTAGAGATGTACAGCAAAGAAGAGATATTTAAAGCAATTAGCACAGTAATAGATCCCGAAGTTGGATTTAATTTGGTTGATTTAGGTTTAATTTATGATGCAAAATGTAATGAAAATGGAGATATAGAAGTTGTTATGACTCTCTCTACAAAAGCTTGCCCTTTGCATCAAATGATTCTTCAGTGGGTAGAAGAAGCCGTTTTAAGAGAGTTAAAAGATGTTAAAAGTGTCAAAATAAACTTAGTTTGGGAACCTCAATGGAATATATCTATGGCAAGTGATGATGTTAAAAGTAAACTCGGAGCTATATAGTTTGATATTGTAAAACTATAGTCTAATTATTGAAAACTATAATTTTCACAATTAATCTCTATTGGGTTTTGCTCCAACATACATTCTAACATGATTAGGAACACCACCAGGAGGCACAAGCGCTACTCTATCACCTTCTTTTAAAACTGTTTCAAATGGTTGAATTCTAAAGTTAATAAATACTGCTTCGACATCATTTTTATTCAGTTTTAAATTATATATAAGATCGTTTACACTACTTCCCTCTCTCACTTTCATAGGTTTATTTCCACACGCTACTCC
>JALSLU010000099.1 GCA_026988125.1 Sulfurospirillum sp. | reverse complement strand
TTTTAATTACAATTTTATATAAATTTTATTATAAGAAATTAAAATAATAATACAAAAATACTCTTATTAAAATGTGTAAAAATAAATATGCAAAAAAAGAATATTTATTTTTTTTCAACATTTACATATATTTTAAAACAATTATGAAATTTTTTACTACTATTATACTTAAGAAATTTATTTTAAGGGGCGCGTAATGGCAGATAAAATTTATCGTGTAAATTTAAATGACATGAGTTACAAGATTGAGGATGTTCCTCAAGAGTGGGCTGGACTTGGTGGTAGAGCATTAACTTCTACTATAGTTGCTAAAGAGGTAGATCCAGAGTGTCATCCACTTGGACCTAACAACAAAATGGTATTTGCTCCTGGACTTCTTTCAGGAACGACAGCTGCAAATAGTGGTAGAAATTCTCTTGGTGCAAAAAGTCCTTTAACTGGTGGAATCAAAGAGAGTAATGTTGGAGGAACTAGTGCTGGTATTTTTGCTAAACTTGGTGTTAAGGCATTGATCATAGAGGGAATTCCAAAGGATGATAGTACTTTTTACCACATACATGTAACAAAAGAGCATATTGAGATAAATCCTGTTCCTGAGCTGGTTGGGAAAGACAACTATGCAGTTTTAGATGCTATGATGGAAAAGTATAATAAAAAGGTTGCAGTTATGAGCATAGGTCGTCCAGGAGAGATGAAAATGCTTGTTTCAAATGTTTCTGTAAAAGATCCAAAAGGTAAATTAAGAAGTCATGGTAGAGGTGGTTTAGGTGCTGTAATGGGATCTAAAAAGATAAAGTGTATTACTGTTGATGCTCAAAACTATAAAGAGGTAAGCTATGCCGATAAAGAAAAATTCAAAGAAGCAAATAAAATTTTTACAAAAGCTTTACAAGAAAATCCAATAAGTGGAGAGGGATTACCAGCTTTTGGAACAAATGTTTTGGTTAATATCATAAATGAAGCAGGAGGTTTACCTAGTAGAAACTTTAGAAGTGGAAACTCTGAAAATGCTGAAGCAATTTGTGGTGAAACTATGGCTGAAAAAATTAAAGAGAGAGGTGGAAGTACAACTCATGGTTGTCATGCAGGATGTGTTATACAGTGCTCTCAAACATATAATGATGAAGAAGGAAAGTATTTAACTTCTGGATTTGAGTATGAGATGATTTGGGCATTTGGAGCAAATTTAGGTATAAATGATTTGGATCAAATAGCAAAAATCGATGCTCTTATGGATGATTTAGGACTAGATGCTATCGAGATGGGCTGCACCCTCGCTTTAGCTGTTGATGCTAAAATCTTAGAGTATGGAGATGGAAAAGAGGCTTATAGACTACTCAAAGATGAATTAGCAAATGGTACACCAATTGGAAGAATTTTAGGAAGTGGTACTGGAACTTTAGGAAAAATTTACGGTTTAGTTAGAGTACCTGTTGTTAAAAATCAGGCTATTCCTGCATATGAACCAAGAGCGATTAAAGGACAAGGGATTACTTATGTTACAACTCCTATGGGTGCAGATCATACAGCAGGGTATGCTGTTGCAACCAATATCTTAAATAGTGGTGGATATATTGATCCTTTGAAAAAAGAGGGGCAAATTGAGCTTTCAAGAAATCTTCAAATTGCTTCAGCTGCAGTTGATAGTACAGGTATGTGCATATTTGTAGCATTTCCTGCTTTAGATGATCCGAAGTGTTTACCAGCTCTAATAGATATGATAAATGCTAGGTTTGGTACAAATTTAACGGCTGACGATGTTACAAATTTGGGTAAAAAGATTTTGAAGACTGAAAGAGAGTTTAACCTAAAAGCTGGTTTAACAAATGCTGATGATAGAATCCCAGAATTTATGAAATATGAGCCACTTCCTCCTCACAATGTTGTGTGGGATTTTACAAATGAAGAGATAGACAGTTTTTGGAATTTTTAATGCCAAAAGTAACTATAAAACTATTTGCACAATATAGAGAGGGAAGATTTAAAGTTGCGCAAAAAGAGTATAAAGATGGAACAACCACAAAGGATGTTATAGAGGAATTAGGAGTTGCTGAAAAACTTCCTTTAGGTGTTTTGATGGTAAATTCTAGACATGTTGATGAGAACTATGTTTTAAAAGAGGGTGACACTGTCGCCCTCTTCCCAAAAGTTGGTGGTGGTTAGTCAATCTTTTTGGCTCCCAAAATGAGTCTATATGAGCCAGGAGTTCCAGGTGGAACTAAAGCAACTCTATCACCATCTTTTAGTAGAGTATTTTTTGGAAGAACTTTACCATTTATGAAAACAAACTCTACTTCGCCATTTTTAAAACCTAGGTTGTCTATTAAACTATCTGCAGTAGAGTTTTTTTCAATTTTCATCTTGTAGTTTACATATGGAACCCCTCTTTTTTTTAGATGTGCTCTTAAAAAAGAGAAGGCGTTAAATGTTATTTCAATCATAATTGTACTCCATAACTTATGAGTGTGCTAGGTTAGCTATCATAGCATTTAAAGGGTTAAAATGAAAGAAAAAATAAGAAAAAAAATTCTTGAATTATGTTTAGATGAATTTATATCTATGGAAGATGTAAAAAAGATATCAAATCTTTTTAGTATCAATTCAAGAGATATAGAAAAAATATCATTAGAAATTGGTATAACCCCTTTTAGATATAAAAGAAATCAAGCCACCATATCTCCTAAAATGCAACTGACACTTTTTAACTCTTGTGTTGCAATAGTAGGATGTGGTGGTTTAGGTGGTCATATTGCTGAAAACTTAACTAGAGTTGGTATTGGACATTTGATCTTGATTGATTTTGATACATTTGAAGAGCATAATCTAAATAGACAAAATTTTTCATCTTATGAGAATATAGGAAAAAAGAAAGTTGCTGTTTTAAAAGAGGAGTTACTTAAAATAAACCCGACAATAAAGATTGAGACTCATATTAAAGAGTTCATACCTAAGGAAGATTTTTATCTGTTAAAAAAATCAAATGTTATAGTAGATGCCTTGGATGATCCTAAAGTTAAGTTGGAACTTTCATTTCTAGCTAAAAATTATGAAAAAAATTTTGTTCATGGTGCAATTGCAGGCTTTAGTGGACAATTTTGCACAAATTCAACTTTAGAAAATTTATACAGAAGTACAGACAAAGGTGCAGAAATTTTTGTTGGAAATCCCTCTTTTAGTGTAACCTTTGCTGCATCTATACAGACAAGTGAAATTTTAAAGTTGATTTTAAATATTGGTCAAAATCTTGAAGATACTGTTTTGATGACAAACTTATTGGAAAATGAATTTATTTTGCTATAATTTTAAAAAAGTGAAATGGAAAAAATATGAATGATTTATTTGATAACTTGAAAGATTTGAAAAAAGATTTGGCAAAAAATCAAAAAATAGAGGATGATAAAAAAGAGAAGTTAATTAAGGATGAAAAAGAGAAAAAACTAAAGTCTGAATTTGAATTGTTTATGAAAGTAGCAGGCATAAAAAAATTCAAACAATGATTACTAATAAAGCTTCAAGAGTTGTAGAGTTTTCTACATTAGAGTCAAGATGTGCATATCTTCCAGATAGAAGAATGCGCATGGAGTACAAGTATATAGAGGACTGCCCTACCCTTTTAAATCAAAAGTTGGTTCAGCGTGGCTGGAGACGCTTTGGTGAGTACTACTCAAGACCAAATTGTCCTACATGTAAAGAGTGTCTCTCTCTACGAATAGATGCTAAGAATTTCAAATTTTCAAAAAGTGCAAATAGAACCATTAGAAAGAATAAAGATACAAAAATAATCATACAAAAACCAACAATCACAATTTCACATCTAAGACTATATGAAAAATATCACAGATTTATGGAGAAGAAAAAGGGTTGGAAACACTATGAGATTTCTCCAAATAGCTATCATGAACTCTATGTTAGTGGAGCAATGGAGTTTGGAAAGGAGATTTTATATTTTATTCAAAATAGATTAGTAGGTGTTGATTTGGTAGATTTTTTGCCTGATGGGATTTCATCAATATATTTCTATTATGATACTGACTACTCCAATTTTTCACTTGGTAGATTCTCTTTGTATGAACAGATAAAATTAGCAAAAGAGTATGGTTTAGAATGGGTTTATTTGGGGTATTATGTCAAGGAGTGTCCTAGTTTAAACTATAAAGCCAATTATAAGCCATATCAAATCTTAAAAAATGAACCAAACCTAAATGAACAAGCAATTTGGGAATAGTATTTGCTTGAACTTTATTAAAGGCACCTCCAAGAAATTTAGAGATGTCTTTAATTTATCACTAGGAGATTTTATGCAGATTTCATTTTCACACGAAATGTTAGCTATAACTCTTGAGGATAACTCAAAAATATTTTATCATCTTCAAAATTTAATTGAGAGAAATTTTTCTAAGTGGATTGGTAGGAAAAATAAAACCATAATTTTTAAGCAAGATGATGAAGATGTGAAAAGAAGGTACTTTTTAAAGCTAGTAGGTAAAATCTATATGAAGTTAAATAAAAGAGCATCAAATAGTGATTATAATAACATACTTTTGGCACAAGACAAATCCATAAAAATCGTACATTTAAAATCAAACCAAATCCAGCAACAGTTAAAAATAGATGTTAAAATTGAAGATAACTATGTTGTAGTATTTTATTTGAGCGGAAGTAATTCCATTTTTGTTAACTATTTAAAAAACTATTTTAAAAATCATCTAGTTCAATATAGACCTAAAAACTATACTGTGACAATTTATCCTGAATCTTCTAAAACCATAGAACTTTTAGAAAAACTTTTTCAAAAAAAAGAGATTATAGGATGTTATGTAGAGTTTAATTATAATAAAAAAGAGTATGAACAATATAGACAAAATATAGATAAAAAATCTATTAGAAAGAGAAAATCAAATGCACTTTTTAATCTATTGGAGGAGTATTTTAAAGTACTTGAATGTAGTTCTGGAGATAGTTTTGAAACAATTAGAAAACAGTATTTGAGGCTTGTAAAGAGGTATCATCCTGATAGGGTTTTAAACTCTAATCAAACACTTTTGAGTCACTATTCAAAAAAATTTCAAGATATAAAACAGGCTTATGAAATAATCAAAATCTACTTTGAACAGGAGAAAAAGATCACTGCATAGATTTTAACATATATAGTTTTTTTCTTTCACTAGAGCTAGCTATATTGAATTCCTTTCTATATTTTGTTATGGTTCTTCTTACCATTTTCACGCCAAATTTATCTTCAATAAGCTTTAAAATTTTTATATCGCTAAGTGGTTTTTTTCTATCTTCATATTTTATGATTTCACACATGTACTCTTTAATTGCACTATTGGATACATCCTCATCTATTGCTGTTGCAAAAAACTTTTTTAGAGGGATAACTCCTCTACTGCAAGATAGATATTTATTTGAAATTGCTCTTGAAATTGTTGATGGATTTCTTCCTAAATCATCTGCCAAATCTTTTAGTTTCATAGGCTTTATGGCACCACCAAAAAAAAAGTCATATTGATACTCAATTATCATAAGCCCAATTTTATAAAGAGTAGCTTTTCTCATCTCCAAGGCATCAATTAGATCTTTT
>JALSLU010000098.1 GCA_026988125.1 Sulfurospirillum sp. | reverse complement strand
GAGTCTGGGCTCTAAGAAGCGCAATTTCTCAGATGGATGATGTAGAAGCACTCAAATTTTTGTATGCAAAAATGCTAAAAACAAAATCTAATGATGAGTTTTTAGCATCCATGAATGAGTAATCTCTTACTTTGAGCGATGTAGTGGGTGCTGATAATCATTTTTTTCGCATCCACTAAATAAGCCTCCAAAAGAGAGTAAAACTAAAATCGTAACGATTATTTTTCTCATTTAATATCTCCTTACAGATAAAAATTGTAAAATTATACCAATAAAGATTTAAAGGATGCTTTTTGTCGCAAGTTTTAGCTCTGAAATACCGCCCAACCTCGTTTGATAAACTCATAGGTCAAGACTCTGTTACAAAAACCCTATCTTTAGCTCTTAGCTCAAATAGGCTATCTCATGCTTATTTATTTTCTGGTCTTAGGGGTAGTGGTAAAACTTCAACCGCTAGGATTTTTGCAAAAGCTTTAGTATGTGAAAAGGGACCAACGCCTAATCCTTGTGAAGAGTGCATTCACTGTCAAATGGCAAATGAAAATAGACACATTGACATCATAGAGATGGATGCGGCTAGCTCAAGAAAAATTGATGATATAAGAGACCTAATAGAGCAAACTAAGTATAAACCAAATAGTGCACAATTCAAAATATTCATCATAGATGAAGTTCATATGTTAACAAAAGAGGCTTTTAACGCACTTTTAAAAACACTTGAAGAACCCCCTTTATATGTAAAGTTCATACTAGCAACAACCGATCCCCTAAAGCTTCCCCCTACTATCTTATCAAGAACTCAACACTATAGATTTAAGACAATTGCTAGGGTTGATATAGTAAATCATTTAGCTCACATTTTAAACTTAGAGAGTGTAGAGTATGAAGAAGATGCTTTAAATATATTGGCTAGAGCAGGAAATGGATCGCTAAGAGACACTTTGACGCTTCTTGAACAAGCAATTATCTATACAAAATCAAATATTACTGCAGTTAGTGTGGCTTCTATGCTAGGAATTTTAGATCCTAACCAAGCAGAAGAGGTTTTTAAAGCCATTTTAGATAGAGACAGAAAAAAGATTTTGGAATTTGTGAAAGAGTTTGAAAATTATGAGTGCGAAGTTGTTATAGATGAGCTTATAACTTACTTAAAGGAGGCTTTTTTAAAAGAAGATAGTAGATTTTCAACTCTTATTAGTGAAAGATTTTTTAGAATATTAAGCGAAGCAAAAAATCTTCTCTTTTTAAATCCAGACAATGGCTTTGTGCTGTCTATCATGTTTTTTAAGATGCTTGAGGCTACTGAGATAAAAACAATAGATGAGATGATTGAAACTCTTGAAAGTGAAAAATTTGTACAACCAAGTCTACCTTCCGTTCAAAAATCAATAGAAAAGACAAAAGTGGAAGAAATAGTAGATAGTACAAACCCGTCTGATATGTTTAGAAAATTGATTTTAAAACTGCAAGACAGAAGTTTTGAGCTTGGTGAATGCTTTGAAAAAAATATAAAGTTTGTCGAATTCAGAGATAACAACCTTACTTGGATTTCTAATGCTACAGGAAAAGATAAAGAGTTTCTAAGACACTCCTACCCAATAATAAGACAGTTTGTGCAGGAAATTTTTGGAATAGATACCAAAATCTCTATGAGTCAATCTACCCCAAAAGAGGAAAAAAAAAACTTAACTGAACAACCCTCTTCTATGATAGAAGAGGTAGAGTTCCCAAACAGTAGCTGTGTTGCCTCTAGTCTTGGTTTAAACTCAAAAGAGAGTGATGCAAAGGAGATTTTAAATC
>JALSLU010000097.1 GCA_026988125.1 Sulfurospirillum sp. | reverse complement strand
TTAGATAGAAAGTTAAGAGAGCACATGAAGATAGAGTTAAAACTTCTTCAAAAAGAGATTGGCACTACTTTCATCTACATCACTCACGACCAGAGTGAAGCACTTGTTATGAGTGATAAGGTTGCTGTGATGAATTATGGAAAGTTTGAACAGATTGATACTCCTCAAAATCTGTACAAAAACCCAAAAACATCCTTTGTTGCAAGTTTTGTTGGAGAGAGTAATAGTTACGAGATTAAAGAGTATGTAAACTGTACAATTACAACCAAGAACGGATGGCATATAAGAAAGAAAAATTTAGCATACAATCCCAAAAAGCTTTTTATAAGGCCAGAAGCCTTTATAATTGAGCCAAAAGAGGATTTGGATGAGGTAGTTACCACTTTGGTAAAGATTGAGACAGTTTTATTTGATGGAGCAAATACAAAACTAGCAGCCAAGGTAGTTGAAAGTGGAGATGAGCTTCTTATCTCTTTGCCACAAAATGCACAGTTTGAGAACCTAAAAGCTGGTGATAGTATAAGAGTTGGTGTGCATAGTGATGATCTTAAATGTTATGAAGGGTAATTATGAGAAAATCTAAATTTATCTTTTATCTACTTTTAGTACCAGTTTTACTTTGGTTGATTTCACTCATAGTTTTACCTCATATACAACTCTTTATAAGCTCTTTTGTGATAGAAAATGATAGTGGAGATAAGGTTTTTTCATTTGCTAACTATCTTACTTTTTTTAGTGATGAAATTTATTGGAGAACCTTTATAAATACTGCACTTTATGCAATCTTTATAACTTTTTTAGCCTTTGTTGTAACTTTTCCTGTTGCATTTTACATTACAAAAATTGCTTCAAAGAAGTATAGTGGCTTTATGACTCTTTTGCTTTTGATTCCTATATGGATAGGTGAGCTAGTTACCATATATGGCTGGATGATTCTGCTTGGAGACCATGGGGTTGTAAACAATTTTTTAATCTACATCGGACTTATTGACACTCCTATAAAGCTTCTTTATACGGACTTTTCTATGAGTGTAGGACTTTTGTATATGTCTATGCTTTTTATGATAATTCCTGTTATGTCAACGCTAGAGAGCCTGGATAATTCACTCATAGAGGCCGCAAGTGATCTAGGTGCTTCAAAGTGGACAATTTTTACAAAAATAATCATACCATATGCCATGCCTGGAATTACCTCTGGCGCTATTATAGTTTTTATGCTTGTAATTGGTGACTATGTAGCACCAAACTTGCTTGGCGGAAAGAGCTCTTTATGGTTTACAGAGCAGATTTATAACAACTTCTTGGCAACATTCAATTGGAATGTTGGAGCAGCATTTGGATTTTTACTTCTGTTTTTATCCTCGGTCATCGTTTGGGTAGCACTTAAGCTTAGTGGTCAAAAGTTAGAAAGGGTCGGTTCATGATAAATTCACTTCCTAGTTCGCCTGCATATAAAATTGGTTTTAAAATCTATATGGGACTTTTTTATCTTTTTTTAGTTCTTCCTATAGTTGTTATTTGTATTTTGGCATTTAATGATTCAGATTTTATAGCTCTTCCTTGGAAGGGTTTTTCACTTGATTGGTTTTTTGCAAATACCGATAAAAGAGTTGGTCTCTTTGAAGATGCTGATCTTTTACATAGTATCTGGGTGAGTATATCAACTGGATTTTTAGTTGCTCTATTTTCTACAATATTTGGCACAATTGCTGCTATGCTGTTTGAAGAGAGAGATTTTAAGTTTAAGGGATTTTTGTACTTTTTGGCTTTAGCTCCACTTGTAATCCCCGGAGTAATCTTGGGTATATCCATACTTATGAGCTCTACCTCACTAGGCTATTTTTTGGAGGATAACTATAACTTAAGCTTAGAGTGGCTCTATCCTGGCTTTTGGCTTGTTGTTTTTGGGCAGTTCTCCTTTTGTGCTACCTATGTGATGCTTTTGGTGAGTGCTAGGCTTAAAAAATTTGATAAGACCTTAGAAGAAGCGGCACTTAGTTTAAGAGCTACTAGGCTAGAGTCTATATTTCTCATAACTTTGCCATTTTTAAGACCAGCCATAATTAGTGCCTTTGTTGTAGCATTTCTTATAAGCTTTTCAAACTTTAACACCACCATCTTTTTAATAGGCTCAGATACAACTCTTCCTGTAGAGTTATATACAAGGATTAAGTACAGCTCAACTCCGGTGCTAAATGCGGTATCGTTTATGATAGTTGTTTTTATAACCCTAGTTGCAGTAGTAAACCTATTTGTCAATAGGAAAAAGTAGTGAAAATAGTTCAAATAAGCGATCTTCATCTAGGAGGTGAGCTATACGGTATAGACCCGCTTAAGAGATTGAGATTAGCTTTAGAGAGCATAAAAAAGTACCATTTTGATGCTAGTTTGTTAGTTATAAGTGGTGATTTAGCTCACAATGGAGATAAAGAGGCTTATTTGGATTTAAAAAAAGAGTTGATTGAATTTTATATGCCTGTCTATTTGGTAGCTGGAAACCATGACAATAAAGAGCTTTTAAAGCAAGTTTTTTTTAAAGGGTGTTATAGTGAATTTTTGCACTTTACCAAAGAGATAGAGGGTTATAAGTTCATATTTTTAGATACAACCATAGAGGGCAAGCATAGTGGCACACTCTGTATGAAGAGACTAGATTGGCTCAAAGAGCAGTTGGATGAGAGCCTAGATAGAGATGTTTATATTTTTATGCACCACTTTCCACTAAATAGTGATATATATGCGATGGATAGAGTGTATGGATTTGAAAATAGTGGGGCTTTTCTTTCACTTTTACAAAGATATAGTAGTGTAAAGCATCTGTTTTGTGGGCATATGCATAGAAATATATTTGCAAGATATAGCTCCTTTTCTCTTAGTTCAACAAAGAGCTTAGTTCACCAAATAGCCTATAAAGCACACTCTAAAGAGAACCTTTTGACAGTAAAAGAGAATCCAAGCTATGTAGTTGCTTTTTTAGAGCCAAATCAACTTCTTATTCAAAATTGTGAGTTTTTGACTCAGGAGGAGAGTTTTTTAGAGGAATAGTATGAGTTTTTGGGATGATATCTTAGATAAACCAATGCTTATTGGAGCGCATAGAGGAGCTAAAAGTTTAAGAGCTGAAAACACACTAGGTGCTTTTGAGGATGCTATTGGTAGAAGCGATTTTATAGAGTTGGATGTAGGTTTTAGTAAAGATGGAGTTGCGATCGTTATACATGATGATACTCTAAATAGAACTTCAAATATACAAAGTATCAAAAAAAGTAGCGAAGAGTTTAGGGTAGTTGATTTTACATATGATGAACTTTTAGAGTTAGACTTTGGAAGTTGGTTTAAAAGTGGTGATTTGCAAAAGATTCCAACGCTAAAAGAGGTTTTACTCTTAATAAAAAAACATAAATTCCCCATAAATATAGAGTTAAAAGATATGAGTAAAACACCCTTTGATGAGGTTGCTCCAAAAAAAGTTTTAAATGAAGTTTTAGAAGTTGGTGTTGAAGATTTAGTGCTGTTTTCCTCTTTTAATCATAACTATATTAAAGAGCTTTCAAAGCTATCTCCTAAAATAAAAAGGGCAATTCTTAAAGATAAATCTCATCCAAAAAATATAATCTCATATATGAAAGAGTGCAGTGCACATGGATATCACTGTTCATTAGATATTGTCTCAAAGGAACTGGTTTTGCAACTACAAAAAGAGAACTACTTTGTAAGTGTCTATACTGTTAATCATGCAGCAGACAAAGAAAAAGTTTTGAAAATGGGAGTAAATGCAATTTTTACTGATTTTTTATAGGTGCCCAAAAGTATATCGATTTTTCCCCAATTTTTTTGATACATACATTGCCTTATCGCTTAGGTTGAAAAGATCTTCAATATTGCTTGATTTAGTATCGGTGCTTTTACAAATTCCAATACTACATGTAGTTTTTATGCTATTTAATCCAACTTTTAAAGGGATTGAAACAGCATTTATAATTTTTTTTGCAATACTTTCTAAAAATATATGCTCCTCATTATGTTCAATAATAACACAAAATTCATCTCCACTAATTCTAGCTACAAAATCCTCCTCTCTTAAAATCGATTTTAGATTTTTTGCAGTATGTTTTAGGATTTTATCTCCAATAGTGTGTCCAAAAGTATCATTTATATTTTTAAAATTATCCAAATCAACGAAAAATAGAGCAAAAAAAGTTCCATTTCTTTTGGAACTGCTTATGACCTCTTTCATTCTTTGTTCAAAAAAAGTTCTATTTGGAAGATTTGTTAAAGGATCATAATGAGCAAGTTTTTGTAATTTTTTTATCTCTATCTCTTTTAAAATATCATTACGATTTCTGTGTTGAATCTCTTTAGCGGTTTTATTTAACTTTTCTAAAAGCAAAGATAGATTCAAGGGTTTAATTATAAAGCTATCTACACCAAGTTCGATTGCTTCCAAAAGTGTCTCTTTTTCACTTTTAGCTGAAATTATTAAGACATTTTGTCTAGGATTCACTTTTTTAATCTCATTAATCATTTTTAGGCCACAAAGTTCAGGCATAATTATATCTGCTAAAATAATGTCAGGTTTTTTTTCTAAAAAGAGCTTTAATCCCTCTTTGCCATCATAGGCAGATATATACTCTTTTACTTCAGACTCTAAAACCTCTTTTAAATACTTTTGAGTGTTTAAGTCATCTTCAACAACTAAAAGTGTAAAGTTACTAAGTATCAATCTTTTTCTCCTTTAAGATAATTTTAAAAGTCGTTCCATTTTCATTTGTATATACTTTTATTTTTCCATTCAAATGCTCTTCTATAATAATTTTTGCCATATATAGACCCAGTCCTGTGCCATTTTTATCTTTTGTAGAGAAATATGGCTCAAATATTTTGTCTTGAATCTCTTTTGGAACTCCATTTGCATTGTCCAAAACCATTATCTCTAACTTGCCTTTTGATCTTTCAATAGATACTTCAATCTTTTTATTTGTTTTTTGGCTCTCTTTTAGAGCATCTTTTGCATTGTTGATTATATTTAGCAAGACCTGTCCAAACTCATTTTTGTAGCCTTTTATAGAGTACTTTCCACTCTCTTTAAAAACTATTTCTATGTTCAATTTTTCTAAAGATGGTTTTATTAAACTTATGGTATCGATTATGCTTTGATTTATAGAGAAAATCTCTTTGTCTTTAGTAGGTTTGAAAAAATCTCTAAAATCATCTATAGTTTTTGACATATTGTTAATTAATTCTTTGGATTTTTTCTCAAATTCATCCATGTATTTCTCATCTAACTGTTCCCTTTTAAATTTTATATATATTGTTTGATTTAAAATAGAAAGAATGTTCAAAGGTTGTCTCCATTGGTGGGCTATCATTGAGATTATTTCACCCATTTGAGCTAGTCTATTTTGATGAAGCATTAGTTTCTCTTTTTTTCTATTTTTTTCAATTTCAACAACAATCTTCTTCTCTAAAGCACTATTTAGTGATTCTATTTGATTTTTCAAGATTTTTTGTTTAGTGTATGCAAAATATATACTAAATATTATAATCAAAGATATGATTAGTACGGCCAAAGCAAAGGTATAGTCAATTTCTTTAATAACTTTTTGTGATGTCCATTTATCATTTATAGCTTTTATAGTATCTTCAGAGATTTTATCTATAGTTTTATTTAGTGAACTTAGAAGAAGCTTATTATCATCTCTTACGGCTATTCTTAGATTTGCTTTTTCGTTAAAATAGCCAGAAATTTGTAAATTTTCTAAATTGTACCTTTTTTGATTGTAAAGAAAAACAGGAAGTGTTGCTATACTAAAGTAGGCTAAATCATCTCTAACTAGTTTAAATGCTTGGTGCATATTGTTAGTTAAAATAACTTTAATGTTTGGAAAGTCTTTTAAGATCATCTCTGCAATTCCAGAGCCCTTTTTTCTTGCAAAACTTTTATTTTTTATAGATGAGAGATCATATAAAAGAGGTTTGTCATTCTTTGTAATAACTCCTAAATCATAGCTTATGTATGGTTTGGTGAATTTTGCATAAGTTTCTCTAGTTGGAGTTTTTATAGCTGAAGCCAATATATCACACTTTTTAAATTTTAAAAACTCTTGTGATTCAATCCAAGAGTCAGTATAGATAAAATCTGGTTCAAGCCTTAATCTTTTTAGAATTAGTTTTACTATATCTATAGTAATTCCTTGAGGTTTTCCATCTTCTAAAAACTCTATGGGTTTCCAATTGGGATTTATACAGATTTTTACACTTTTTTTATTTCTTAAGTACTCCTCCTCTTTTCTTGATATATCTCTTTGTTTCAATACATTTTTAAGTCCAAACCATCTATTTTCCAGTAGTTCAAACTCTTTTTTTGTAACACTATCTTGAGCTTTTTGGAGTATATCTCTTAAAATTTTTTGACTCTTTCTAACTCCTATTCTTAATTGTGAGCTTAACTCTCTATCATCTTGAATATAAACATACTTTATATCAAGACCATTTTTTATTATGATGTAGTTTACAACTGCGTAGTTTTCAACTAATGCATCTGCCTCTTTATTTATAATTGAGTAGAGACAATCTTGTATATCTCTATATGTTTTTATTTTAATTTTAGGATAATTGGTTTTTATATAATGTTCTAGATAGTAGTTTTTTGGTACAGCCAAAATCTTTCCATTTAAGTCCTTTAAATTTTTTAAATTTGGTATATTTGAAAAGATTGCTTTTTTTGAAACCATATATGGCTCAGTAAAATTGACAAACTTTTCTCTATCTTTAGTATAGGCTATGTTTGATATAACATCAATCTGTTCAGTCTTTAGCAAGTTTAAAAACTCACTCCAGCTATGGCCAGATATGTATTTTATGCTTATTCCAATTTTTTTAGCCAATAAGTCCATATAATCAATAACCAAGCCCTTAGGGATACCATTTTCATTGAAATTATATGGTGCCCAATTTTTTTCGTTGTGAACTGTAATGGTTTTTTTATTTTTTATATACTCCCTCTCTTTTCTATTTAAAAGAAGTCTCTTTTTCAAATTCGTTTTTTCATACGCACTATTTATAATAAATTTTAGATCGTCATCAAACGAGTTAAACTCTTCTAGTGGTGGAATTAGTATGCCATTTTCATATAGAAATTTATCACTATAGTAGATTTTTAAGGTGCCAACTTCCTCTATCTCGTTATTTGATGCATAAAAAATCTTTTTTTCTATAAAGTTTGAAGGATAAATCTTTTCATCATTTTGTAGTTTTTTGTTTAATTTTAAAAATAGCTTTCCATCATTATTCTGAATAGTAATTTTTTTTATATTTGGATGAGTAAACAGCTTTTTTAAAATCTTTTTTAAATCTTTATCTCTCTTCTCAAATAGAAATTTAGCAGATATTTTTGAGATCAAATTTGCATAAGTGATTAGTTTTTCTAAATCAATCTTTTGGTAAAACTCTACAATATCATCGTATCTAGCACTCTCTTTTAGTTTTTTTAGGTTTTTATTAAAAATATCTCTTATGCTTTTTGATCTAAAAACAACAGGGTAATCATTGCTCTTTTTAAATAGATAATGAAAGGTATAACTTTCATTATTGTTTAAATGAGTTTTATACCAGTTAAAAATAGTTTTATCCATTATGATTGCATCAACTTTTTCTGAGAAAAACATTTTTATGTCATTGGCTTGTGAGTATGTCTCATTGTATGACTCTTTATATATACCATCTATAGGATTGAATAATTTATAAAATTTCTCCCCTAAGTCATAGTATGACTCTTGCCAGGAGACAAACTTTAGGCTGGCTAAATCTTCTACGGAGTTTAGTTTTATATGATCTTTGGTTCGTGTAATAACATAGTTTTGATAAGATATATAAGAAGATGAGGGAAAAAATTTTTTATCTTTTAACCTTATGGTTGCAACACCATCTATACGATTTTTTTCATATAGGGCATTTAAAAGATATTTTTTAGGTTTTTGTAAAAAAATAGGTTTGTATTGTGAATTGTGTAAAATTTCTACAATCAAATCTGGTTCTATGCCCTTTTTTGAACTTTTACCAAATACATAAGGAGGCTTATCAATACTAATTGCGATGTAAATAGGCTTTTTGGCGTATGCAAAAGCGAAACTTACCACTAAAATAGTAAATAATCTAAACATATTTTTCAGGTTTTCCAAAATAGTACCCTTGTGAAAAATCTATGCCCAACTCTTTAACTACTCTAAAGATTGATTCATTCTCTACAAACTCTGCAACAGTCTGCATCTTTTGCTCTTTTGCAAATGTTAAAATACTCTTAACTACACTATAAGCATACATATCTTTGTCTATATTTTTTATCAAAGAGCCATCTATTTTTAGTATATCTGGTTGAAAATCGCTCAATCTTTGGTAGTTAGAGTAGCCTGAACCAAAATCATCTATGGCAATTTTAACACCATATCTTTTCACTTTTTTTATAAAAACTTTTAAATTTTCAATATCTCTTACATCCTCATCTTCCAAAAGTTCAAAAACAATTCTTTTTGTTTCTTTTTTATAGCTTTCTAATAATTTTAATACTTTTAATCTTATATCTCTTTGGTCAATATCAATTGTAGATAGATTTATAGAGACTTCTGCATCACTATGCTTTAGCATTTTAAATGAGTTTTCTAGGATTAAATCAACTATTTTTGGATAGTATGTTGTTTTTTTAGCAACCTCTAGAAAAAAAAATGGACTTAAGGTGTTGCCTTTTTCATCTACTAGGCGTATAAGAGATTCATATTTTACAACTTTTTTACTTTTATTATCTACTATGGGTTGAAAAAAAGAGAGAATTTTATCATTGTTTATTGCATATTTTATTTTTGAGATGGTTTTAAGATTGTTTTTTGCCGATTCAAACTCTGCTTGGGATAAATCATTGGCTATTATGAAGCTCTTTCTCTCTTGTATTGCTCTTTTAACTCCAATCTTTGCAGACTCTAGCATATTTTTACCATCATAAGCAATACTCAATATAATAGAAGTTTCAATATAAAAGTCATCAATACTAAATTTACTATCTAAAAACTCATTTTGGATTCTTTGCAGATCAATTAAAAACTTTGCAATACAATCAATATATCTTTCATGCTCCAATATAAATGCAAATTCTCCATTTTTCAATGAGTAAATTTTATCAAACTCAAAATAGTTAGAAAATCTCTTTTCTAAGATAGCTAAAAACTCATTTTCTACCCTATTTAGCTTTTCACTGTTGAAAAAATCTTCAACTATTTCATAGGTTTCAAGTTTTATAAGGACTATTATGGGCTTTTTTGCATTTTTTATAGCATCCATCAGCTGTCTTTGAGGATTCATAATCTCTGTTACATCATGCCTTAGTGAGATATATTCCAAAATTTTACCATTTTCATCTAGTATAGGCTTTACTAGACTATCTGCATAGTAGCTTTTTTTATTTTTTGCTAAGTTTCTAACTATACCTTTCCACGGTTTTTTCTCTTTTTTTATGGTATGCCACATCTCTTTAAAAATCTCTTTTGGATTATCTGGATGCCTTATTATGTTATGATTTTTACCAATGAGCTCCTCTTTAGAGTAGCCTGAGATTTGACAAAATGTCTCATTTACATAGGTTATTATGCCTCTTGGATCGGTTTTGGAGACTATACAAGCTAAATCCGTGGCTTCTTGATACTCTTTTAGCAGGTGTAGGTTTTTTCTAGCATCTTTTAAAAATTTATGTTTTGTAGTAATTCTGTAGATTAGTTTTGCCAACTTTTCAAAGTCTATTGGTTTTATCAAATAGCCGTTTATTCCAATATCTATGCTATCTAAAAAAAATTTTTCTTCATTGTGAGCTGTGAGGATCACTAGTGATATATCGTTATCCTTTTCTCTAATAAGTTTGCATAGCTCTAAGCCATCTAAGTTTGGCATAAGCAGATCTGTAATGATTAAATCAAAACTTTTATTATTGTATAGTTCTAAAGCCTCTTTACCATCTTTTGCGATGGTGATATCTTCAAAAAATGTTTCTAGTATGAGAGTTGTCATCTCTCTTGCGTCTTGATTATCTTCTACATAGAGTAGTTTTAAGTCTTTTGACTGATTAATGGTTCTTAGTAAATCTATTTTCATATCTTTTTCCTCTTGTTTTATAGCTCTATTTTAAAAGTAGTCTTTCCATTTTTACTTATAAAGCTTAACTTTCCACCGCAGTGCTCTTCAATTATAATTTTGCTCATATATAAACCTAATCCTGTCCCCTCTTTTTTACCCTTTGTTGAGAAGTAGGGATCAAAAATTTTATCTTCTATCTCTTTGCTAATGCCACCTGCATTATCCTCTATCGTAAGAGTTTTTTTCTCTATAGTTATGTTTATCTCTGGGGTTTTAATCTCCCTTAAAACAAGTGCATCTTCAGCATTTTTAACTATATTTAAAACAGCTTGTTTAAGCTCATTTTCAAAGGTATATATCTCTTCGCAAGATATAGTCTTTAGATTTACTTTTATTGCTTTTTCCTCTAAAGAACTACCTAGTATAAATAGCACTTTTTTTACTATACTTTCAAAACTTGTTAAGTTTTTACTCTTATTTTTTTTATAAAAATTTTTAAAATCATCTATAATTTGACTCAAATCAATAGAGAGGTTTTTAATTTTATCACTAAACATTATAGCATCTTCTTTTGTTAGTTTATCTAAACTAGCTTTCATTTTTATAACACCACAAGTAGCAGTAATTGCATTTAGTGGTTGTCTCCACTGGTGCGCAATCATACTCAGCATCTCTCCCATTTTTGCCAACCTGTATTGATGCTGTAAAATCTCTTGTTGAGCTAATCTCTTTTTCTCTTCATCTTTTAATTTATCCAAAAGTTTTTCATTTTCAGTTATATCGATATTTATGGATAGAAAAGTATCTGTTTCGCTGTTTGTTATAATTGGCTCAATATTTGTATAGGTGTAAAAAACTGAACCATTATATTTTCTTTTTTTTAGTTTTCCTCCCCATCTTCTAGCTTTTTCAATCTCTTTTCTTATTATATCAATCTTTTTTATTTCACTATCATCGAGTATGGTTTTTATATTTTTTTGCAACAACTCCTCTTTTTTGTACCCTAAGACACTGCAGTAGGCATCAGATATATCTAAAATTTTTCCATCTCTATCTATTTGGGCATTCATAATATGTTGATCTAGGATGGTTCTAAGATTTTTCTCTTTTTCTATGATATTTAAAATATTTTTCATCAAGATTACAAAGAGTATAATACCCAACACAATCAAACCCAACGCAACCATATAAGCATAGTAGGACTTTTGAAACTCATTTTCAATACGATTTATGATTCTGTTTTCTATTTTTTGACTCATTTTATCTAAATGATCTATTTTTTGGGTTATGAGATTAAACCATTTTTTTGGTTCAATGATTTCAAGTTTTCTGTTTGAAATTTTATTTTCAACCAATACAATTTTAGAAAATTTTGATCCATTGTTGCACTCTTTTAAAATTTTTTTATCTACTAAAATTTTAAACATAGACATATTAAACTTTTGTAGCTCTATAACATAGGAAAACTCTTTTATGAGATCAAAATCTATTTTTTTTGTAGAAAAAATTATAACTCCTAGTGCTCTTTCTATGCCAGTGTACTCTTTTACATATAAAAAATGTCTATAAGCTTCAATACTGTTGCCAATCTCACCAATGTTATATTTTTTTGTCGAGTGAGTAATAGCATGTAATAGCTCTTGATTTAAATTTGAGTAGTAATTTAGTATCTCTTTTAGAGAGAATTTTTTTTTGTCAATTTTTTCCCTAATTGAGATAATCATCTTAGAAGCTTTAAAAAAGTTATTCAAAAATTGACTATTTTTATAGTTTTGCAGTTTTTTTAAAAGGGAGTCAGTAATATCTCTTTGAATTTTTAAATCTTTTGTAAAATTTTCTCCATCATCTAAAAATACACCTACAGATAATCCCCTCTCTTTTTGTAAAGAGTGAATAGTTTTTGATATAATGCTGCTAGAGTTAATTGCTTTGTTTAAATCGCTTAAGAGTTTCATACGGTTGTATTTACTGCTTGAAATTGATATGCCAAAGAGTATGAGTATAATTGTTAGGATAGTTGTATAGATAATCAAATGTTTATTTGAGTTTTTGTACATAATTCAACCTCTGTAAATATAATGTAAATTATACAACTAAAATGTATGCAAAATGTAAAGAAAATATGTAGATTGTGTAGGAGATGTTTTGTTAGATACTAAAATACTATTGGTTGAAGACGATGAAGTCGCAGCTTTGTCATTGAGTGAGTTTTTGGTGAGTTGTGGATTTGAAGTAAAGAGTGTTTTTTGTGCAACTGATGGTATTTCAAATATGAGTAATTTTGAGTTTGATATAGTTTTGTTGGATTTAAACTTACCAGATTTTAGTGGTTTTGAAGTTTTAAAAGTTTTAAAAAATAAACACAATGTGCCAGTTATAGTGATAAGTGCTTTTAGTGATTTGAATTCTAAGTTAAAGGCATTTAAGTTTGGAGCATCAGACTATATGGTCAAACCATTTGATTTAGAAGAGTTAGAAGCTAGAATTTGGGTAAATTTGAGTAAAAACAGTCAAATAAATCTCAAAGAGGATAGTGAAGCATTTAAGATAATTGGCTCTCAGATATATTTTAAAAATAGTATGCTTGATTTAACTATTTCAGAATTTAAGATTCTAAAACTTCTCATTAAAAATAAACAAAGAGTGACGAGTCGTGAAGAGTTGGGAAGAGTTATATATGATAAAAGTGGAAGAGCCATAGATAATCATATAAAAAATATTAGAAAAAAAATAAAAAAGATTACTAATAGAGAGTGTATAAAAGCTATATATGGAGTAGGGTATCTATTTAAGGAGGATTTATGAGTGTATTGTTAGAGTTTGCAATGTTTCCAACAAGTGATAATTGCAGAGATGGTTCGAGTGTTTC
>JALSLU010000096.1 GCA_026988125.1 Sulfurospirillum sp. | reverse complement strand
GCTGTTTGATTTTGCAAATCCAATCGGAGTAGGGCTTGTTGAATCTAGCATAAATCTTACAAAGCTTATTTTAAATCAAAGACCAAAAAAACTCTTATTTATTGGTAGTGCTGGAAGCTATGGTAAGCACAATATCTTCGATATAATCCACTCAAAAACGGCTTCAAACATAGAGATAGGTTTTTTAGACAACAGGTGCTATACTCCCCTACATTGTACCATTTCAACTGAAAACATAATTAATGTTTCCCGTGAAACATTAACTATAGTAAACTCTTCAAACTATATTACTTCACACTTTGAGAGCTCAAAAAAGTTTTTAGATCAAGGTCTATTTTTGGAAAATATGGAGTTTTTTTCTATTGTTAGTGTTGCTCGTAATTTTGGAATAGATGCAAAAGGTATATTTATTGTTACTAACTACACCTACGAAGATGCTCATAAAGAGTTCTTAAGCAATCACAAAAAAGCTAAAAAGCTACTAATAGAGTATATGAAAGAGAGTTATGGAAAAAATTAATATATTAGATTATACTAAAGAAGAATTGACAAAGGTAGTCAAACCATCTTTTCGAGCTAAACAGATTTATCAGTGGATTTATCATAAATATGTAGATAGCTTTGAAGAGATGAAGAATCTACCTAAAGATTTAAGAGAAGAACTTAATAACAGATATACTCTAAAACCACTTAAAATTGTAAAAGTTGAAAAGAGTAGTGATGGTAGTAAAAAGTATCTTTTTAGATTGAGTGATGGCTTTACAGTTGAGACAGTTCTACTACCAATGAAAAAGGAAGAGTTTGACGAAGAGGGCAATAGGATACATCATACAAGATATACTATCTGTATATCATCACAAGTTGGATGTAAGATTGGTTGTAGTTTTTGTTTGACTGCAAAGGAGGGCTTCAAAAGAGATTTGAGTGCTGGTGAGATAGTAGCACAAGTTCTGGAGCTTAAAAAAGATAACAACATTGCTCAAGAGAGAAGAGTAAACATTGTCTTTATGGGAATGGGCGAACCGCTTGATAACATAACAAATGTTAGTAAAGCTATAAAGATTTTTTCTGACCTAGATGGGCTTGCAATTAGTCCTAGAAGACAAACAATCTCCACAAGTGGACTAAGCTCACAGATAAAAAAACTAGGTGAGATGAATTTAGGAGTTTTACTAGCCATATCACTACATGCAGTAGATGATGAACTAAGGCAAAAGCTTATGCCTATAAATAAGGCTTACAACATTAAGTCTGTTATAGATGCTGTTAGAGAATTTCCGATAGATGCTAGAAAGAGGGTGATGTTTGAGTATCTTGTTATGAAAGATATAAACGATGACCTAACAAGCGCTAAAAAGTTGGTAAAGCTTCTTCATGGCATAAAAGCAAAAGTCAATCTCATCTACTTTAATCCTCACATCGGAAGCGAATTCCAAAGACCAAGCCAAAAAAAAGTCAAAGAGTTTTGTGATTATCTTATAGCTCATGGAATATTGTGTACTATTAGACAATCAAAAGGATTAGACATAAGTGCAGCTTGCGGACAGTTAAAAGAAAAAACTAAAATGGAGATATCATGACACTTATAGATTGGGGGCAAGTTATATTTTTAGCAATAGTAGTAATTGCTGGAGTAGGCGGGATGATAAAGGTGCTATTTTTTGATAAAAGCTAGTGGATCAATCAACAATCCACTCACTTTGAACTAACAGTTTATCACCTTCAAAAATTTGACCTAAAAATTTATCTCCATTTTTTACTTTGCCAACTCCCTTTGGAGTTCCACTCATAACTATATCACCATCTTCAAAACTCATAAAAGTTTTTATCTCATTTAGAATTTCATTTGGCTTATATATCATTAGCTCAACACCACCATCTTGAACTAACTTGTTATTTATATATAGCTTTACATGTAGTAAATCTAGCTTTTCAAAACTAACAAACTCACTAAAAACTGCTGAGTTGTCAAAAGCTTTTGCTCTCTCCCAAGGAAGTCCCTTCTTTTTAAGTTTAGACTGAATCTCCCTTTTTGTTAAATCCAAACCAAATCCAACCGCACCATACTTTCCATCTTTTACTAAAAAAGAGATCTCTGCTTCATAGTGAACCTCATCTTCTTGAGTATATAACTTGTTAGTAACTGATGAGTTTGGTTTTAAAAATATAACCATAGAAGAGGGCATCTCATTTCCTAACTCCTCAATATGCTCTACAAAATTTCTTCCAATACAAACTACTTTTGATGGCACTATCTCTTTTTTGTTACAAACAACACTTTTCATAAAAATCCCTTTTAACATCTCTTTTCGATATTATATCATACTTTTTTTCTTTGTATGAAAAGGAGATTCTACTTGCATGAAGCATAAGTCTCTCTCCTTTTGTAACCAATTTTCTCTCTTTTTCTTCAACTAATTTATCTAAAAATCTATCTGTAAACTCCTCATCAACACCATAGATTGTATCTCCAACTATAGGATGTTTCACGTGGAACAAATGAGCTCTTATTTGGTGTTGCCTTCCTGTTTTTGGTATAACTCTTACTAAAGTTAAGTCATTTTTTTCATCATACTCAAGAGGCTCAACTAAACTCAATGCCTTTTTACCAGAGCTATCTACATGTACCTTTATTTTTATTTTTGATTCTATTGAGCCGATTTTTAATGGTGCATCGATTGTTAAAGGCTTTTGTATCTTCCCAAATGTAAGTGCAATGTACTCTTTATAAACCTTTTTATCTTCAAAGAGTTGTTTTAGCTCAATCTCTGCTTTTTTATATTTACCAACCAAAACTAAACCACTTGTCTCTTTATCTAGTCTGTGTGCTGCATTTGCTTCATGACCATATAAGAACTTTATGTCATCATTTAGTGTTTGAATTTCTTCTCTTTTTCTAGGATGAACCAAAAGTCCACTAGGCTTATCAAAGATTGCAAAATCATCAGTCTCAAAAACTGGTCTTAATCCAACTGGATTTGGCTCAAAAAGAGTAACCTCTAAAATACCACAAACCTCAGCACTCTTGCTCTCAAAAATTTTACCATCTAAAAAAACTCTTTTTCTATCTATCATTTTTTGTGCTTGATGAACAGAAATGTTTAATTCATCCATCAAAATTTTAAAAATCTTCTTTTTCTCTTTTTGAAAAATCTTTTTCTTAACATATGCCACAATTAACCTTTTTGTAACCAAATTAATAGTATATTATATACTATTATCTGACCTTACACACTATAAACACACCTAGGTGATAAAAGTTGCACTCTAATGCAAGGAAGTATAGCAAAATTGTAGTTATTCTACTATGAAGCTATGCTGACGCAGCAGTAGGGTGCAAATTTTATCATCCTACGGACAGGATGAGAAAGGTCAGTTACTATTTATACCAAGTTAAGGATTAGGCCAATGGTTGAAAGATACGCAAGAGAAGAGATGAAAAAAAACTGGACACAAGAAGCAAGGTACCAAGCTTGGCTAGAGGTTGAGAAGGCTGTTGTTAAAGCTTGGAATAAACTAGGACTTATTCCAGATGAAGATTGTAAAAAGATTGTAGAAAATGCAAAATTTAGTGTTGAAAGGATTGAAGAGATTGAGGCTGTTACAAAACATGACCTTATAGCTTTTAACACAAGTGTTAGTGAGAGTTTGGGAGAAGAGAGCAGATGGTTTCACTATGGAATGACAAGCAGTGATGCAGTCGATACAGGTGTTGCTCTTCAGATGAGAGACTCTCTAAAAATAGTCATTAAAGATGTCAAGATGCTTATGGAGTCTATAAAAAAAAGAGCCTATGAGCATAAAATGACTCTAATGGTTGGAAGAAGCCATGGGATTCATGGTGAGCCTATAACTTTTGGGTTAGTGCTTGCTGTGTGGTATGATGAGATGGCAAGACATTTAAAGAACCTAGAAGAGACTATGGAGGTAATTGCTGTTGGCAAGATCAGTGGTGCTATGGGTAACTTTGCTCACGCGCCACTTGAGCTTGAAGAGTATGCTATGGAGGAGCTAGGTCTAAAACCGGCTCCAGTGTCGAACCAAGTTGTCCAAAGAGATAGATACGCAAGATTAGCAACTGCTTTGGCTCTTCTAGCAAGTAGCATTGAGAAGTTTGCTGTAGAGATAAGGCACCTTCAAAGAACAGAGGTTTATGAGGCAGAAGAGTTTTTTGCAAAAGGTCAAAAAGGAAGCTCTGCAATGCCACACAAAAGAAATCCAATTTTAACAGAGAACATCACAGGACTTGCAAGAATCATTAGAGCCTATGCAAATCCAGCTATGGAAAATGTTGCACTTTGGCACCAAAGAGATATAAGCCACAGCTCAACAGAGAGATTTTGGCTACCAGATAGCTTCATAACAACAGACTTTATGCTCCACAGAATGAATAGCGTCATATCAAATCTAACAGTTATGCCTGAAAATATGATGAAAAATCTAAACCTAACTGGTGGACTTGTCTTTTCTCAAAGAGTTCTTTTAGAGCTTCCAAAAGCTGGAGTTAGTAGAGAAGATGCTTACAAAATAGTCCAAAGAAATGCAATGAAAGTTTGGGAAGAGATTCAAAAAGGAAAACCAAGCATAAATGAAAAGGGTGAAAGTCTCTATCTTAATCACCTTCTAAATGATGAAGAGTTAAGACAGAAGCTAAATGAAGAGCAAATCAGAGAGTGTTTCAACTATGATTACTACACAAAAAATGTAGATAAAATCTTCACAAGAGTATTTGGAGAGTAGATGATAACAGTAGTAAAAAGAAATGGACGAACTGAGCCATTGGATATCTCTAAAATTCAAAAACATACTAGTAGAGCTGTAGCCGGGCTTGAAAATGTGAGTCAAAGCGAGCTTGAAGTTGATGCTAAAATTCAGTTTAGAAATATGATAACAACCCAAGAGATTCAAGCAACACTAATAAAAACAGCTGTAGATAAAATTGACATCGATAGACCAAACTGGACATTTGTAGCAGCTAGACTCTTTTTGTATGATTTGTACCACAGGGTAAATCAATTTAGTGGCTATGGTCACTTAAGAGAGTATTTTGAGAGAGGTGAAAAAGAGGGCAGACTTCTTTTGGGGCTTAAAGAGAAATATGATTTAGATGATCTAAATGACTACATAAAGCCTGAGAGAGATTTGCAATTTAACTATCTTGGCATGAAGACTCTGTACGACAGATACCTCATAAAAGATAGAAAAGGAAATCCTATAGAGCTTCCTCAGCATATGTTTATGGCAATAGCTATGTTTTTGGCTCAAAATGAGCTAAATTGTCAAGATTGGGCTAAGAAGTTTTATGATTTAATCTCCAAATTTGAAGTTATGCTTGCAACCCCGACCCTCTCAAATGCAAGAACACATAGGCATCAGCTAAGCTCTTGTTACATTGGAAGTACTCCAGATAACATAGAGGGAATCTTTGATAGCTACAAAGAGATGAGTCTTTTAAGCAAGTTTGGAGGAGGAATTGGCTGGGATTGGAACTTGGTTAGAAGCATGGGTGGTAGCATAGATGGACATAAAAATGCTGCTGGTGGAATCATACCATTTTTGAAAATTACAAACGATATAGCCATAGCAGTTGACCAACTTGGAACTAGAAAAGGGGCAATCGCGGTCTATATTGAGCCATGGCATATGGATGTTGGAGACTTTTTAGATCTTAAAAAGAACTCAGGAGAAGAAAGAAGAAGAGCTCATGATCTATTTCCTGCACTTTGGATCAATGATCTTTTTATGAAAAGAGTTCAAAATGATGAAATATGGACACTTTTTGACCCTTATGAGGTTAGCGATCTCTCAACCCTATATGGCGAAGAGTTTGAAAAAAGGTACGAAGAGTACGAGAGCGATGATAGCATCGCTAAAGAGAGAGTAAGAGCAAAAGAGCTTTGGAAAAAGATACTTCTTGAGCTATTTGAAACAGGAAATCCTTTTTTGTGCTTTAAAGATAATGCAAACAGGGTCAATCCAAACGACCATACAGGTTTCATAAGAAGCTCAAACCTCTGTACTGAGATTTTTCAAAATACTGAGCCAAATCATTACAAGATTAAAATTGTTTATGAAGATGAGAGTGTTGAGCTTTATGAGGAGAGTGACCTTATAGAGGTGGATTGTGGTATAACAAAAGAGGCTAAAAAAGTTACCGCACTAGATAGCATAAATGGAAAAAAGATTTTTATAGTTGAAAAAGAGATGATTGAGGGCAAGACTGCAGTTTGTAATCTAGCTAGTGTAAATCTCTCAAAAATCAATACAAAAGAGGATATAGAAAGAGTAGTGCCAACTGCTATTAGGATGCTTGATAATGTAATAGATCTAAACTTTTACCCACATGCAAAGGTGAAGCACACAAACTTAAAGTCTCGCTCAATCGGTCTTGGGGTTATGGGAGAGGCTCAAATGTTGGCTGAGCATGGTTTGGAGTGGGGGAGCTATGAGCATTTTTGTAAAATAGACGAGGTAATGGAGGCTATTAGCTACAATGCCATAAACGCCTCGGCAAATCTAGCAATAGAAAAGGGTAAGTATCCTGAGTTTGAAGGCTCTAAATGGAGTAGAGGAATTTTTCCAATAGATTGTGCTAATGAAGAAGCTAAAAAACTTGTAGATAGGGGAGGTCTTTTTAGTCAAACTTATGACTGGGATGCTCTTAGAAAAAAAGTGATGAGCAGTGGTATGAGAAATGGCTATCTTATGGCGATAGCTCCAACAAGCTCTATCTCAATCTTAGTTGGAACAACTCAGGCTATTGAGCCAGTTTATAAAAGAAAATGGTTTGAGGAGAATCTCTCAGGAATGATTCCTGTAGTTGTTCCAAACCTAAGCCCAGACACTTGGAGCTACTACACTCCCGCTTATGAGCTTGACCAAAGAGTGCTTATAAAAGCTGGTGCAATTAGACAAAAGTGGATAGACCAAGGGCAGAGTCTTAACATCTTTATAACTCTAGATAAAGCAAGCGGAAAGTACCTCAATGACATCTACATGTTAGGCTGGAAATTGGGAATTAAATCAACCTACTACCTAAGAAGTCAATCTCCAGAGCAAAAAATAGATGTTGCTGATAGAAGCTTAGAGTGTGAGGGTTGTCAATAAAGGATAGAAAATGTTATATAGAGCATTGAGAATAGAAGAAAAAGATGGAGTTTTTACAAAAAGCATAAAAGAGTTACCACTTAATCAAGTGGACTCAAATGATGTATTAATTAAGATCAAATATGCTGCACTAAACTATAAAGACGCACTTAGTAGTATAGGAAATAGAGGTGTTACTAAAAACTACCCTCATACTCCAGGAATTGATGGGGCTGGTATTGTTCATAGAAGTAATTGCAAAAACTTTAAGACCGGTGATGAGGTAATCGTTACTGGTTTTGATCTAGGAATGAATACCAACGGAGCCTTCGGTGAGTATATTAGCGTACCTAAAGAGTGGATTATTCCACTTCCTAAAAACTTAACTTTAAAAGAAGCAGTTGGAATTGGAACAGCTGGTATAACTTCAGCTATTGGGGTAGATAAACTTATTAAAAATGGTTTAAAAAGTAGCGATAAAATTCTCATAACAGGTGCTACTGGTGGGGTTGGAAGTTTTAGTGTAAAACTGCTTTCAAAATTAAATTTTAATGTCACTGCACTAACTAGAAAAACTAATGAAGTAAATTTTTTAAAGAACATTGGGGCAAATGAGGTTATAAATTCAATCCAATTTAATCCAAATAAACCTCTACTCAAACCGATTTTTGATGGCTGTATTGATGTTGTTGGAGGAGAACTACTTGAGGAGATTTTAAAACAGATAAAATATGGAGGAAGTGTTTCAATCTGTGGCTTGATAAGCTCACCTAAATTAAATACATCAGTTTTTCCATTTATTTTAAGGGGTATTAATCTTTTAGGAATTGATTCGGTAGAAATTTCACGCAATTATAGAGAGTTTTTATGGAACAAGCTTTCAAATGAGTGGAAAATTGATCTAAACTCTATCATTAAAGTACATTCTCTGGATGATTTACCAAATTTACTAGATAATATGCTAAAAGGAAAAAGTGTTGGAAGAATTGTCATAAAAATTTAATTTTCTTAAAAAATTTTCTTAAAAATATAATTAATTTTATATTTTAAGTAAAAATTTTTATATATAGCCAAAATAATCTATTTTCAATGCTTTGAGTGGTTAATAAATATATACTAAAAACAGAAGTTTTTCAATGTGACAAAAAAATTACAACATTATTTTTAAGTTTTAGTTTAATATTCATAAGTATAATAGCTCATAAAGAATCTTGTTTAGGAGTATTATGCTTACAAAAATCTTAAAAAGAGATGGCACAACTGTTGAGTTTGAGCCTTATAAAATCGAGGATGCTATCAAAAAAGCTTTTAAAAGTGTAAGAGTAACCTATGATGAAGGTGTCTTTAAAAGCGTTATGGAGGAGATTAGCAAAAAAAGGGTAGCTGCTGTTGAAGACATACAAGACCTAATAGAACAAGAGCTATACAAAGCAAGATACTTCGATGTTATGAAATCTTTTATGATTTACAGACACACTCATAAAATGCAAAGAGAGCATGTAGCAGGGCTAAATGAAGATACCACCTTCATAAACTCAACTCAGACAATTGAGGAGTATATTGGAGGAAGAGATTGGCGTATAAAGGCAAACTCAAATACAGGCTACTCAAATGCTGGACTTGTTAACAATACTGCCGGAAAGGTTATAGCAAACTACTGGCTAGATAAAATCTACTCCAAAGAGGAGGGTTTTGCTCATAGAAATGGTGATTATCACATTCATGATTTAGACTGCTTAACAGCATATTGTGCAGGTTGGAGTTTAAGGGCTTTATTAAATGAGGGGTTCAACGGAGTAAGAGGAAGAGTAGAATCAAGACCACCTAAACACTTTAGAGAAGCTTTAGGTCAAATGGCAAACTTTTTGGGCATATTGCAGAGCGAGTGGGCAGGAGCTCAGGCGTTTAGCTCTTTTGATACCTACCTAGCACCTTATGTTTTTAAAGATAAACTACCATACGAAGAGATCAAAAAAGCAATAGTAAGTTTTGTTTATAATCTAAATGTTCCAGCTAGATGGGGACAAAGTCCATTTACAAACATAACAATAGATTGGACAGTACCGCAAGATTTGGCTACTCAAATCCCTACATGTAATGATCTGCATCTTTTTAAAGATTTAAGTGATGAAGAGCTTGAAAAAGAGGCAAAAAAAAGAGGCTTTAACTCGCTAGATGAGATGACTTATAAGGCATTTCAAAAAGAGATGAACCTTATAAACAAAGCCTATTATGAAGTAATGACTGAAGGTGATAGCACAGGTCAGCCATTTACCTTCCCAATTCCTACAGTAAACATAACAGAAGATTTTGATTGGTATGGAGAAAACACCGACTTACTTTTTGAAAATACAGCAAAAATTGGCTCATCATACTTTCAAAATTTCATAGGAAGCCAATATAAAAGAGATGAGAATGGAAACTTGGTAGAGGACCCTGAAGCTTATAAACCAGGTAATGTAAGAAGTATGTGCTGTAGGCTACAACTTGATCTTAGAGAGCTTCTAAAAAGAGGAGGTGGGCTCTTTGGAAGTGCTGAGATGACTGGAAGCATAGGGGTAGTTACATTAAATATGGCTAGACTTGGCTACCTTTATAAGGGTGACAAAAAGAAGCTTTTTGAAAAGATTGAGTATCTTATGGATTTGGCAAAATCTACTCTTGAGAAAAAGAGAGTCTTTGTTCAAGAGATGTATGATAGAGGATTGTACCCATACACAAAAAGATACCTTCCGGGATTTGCCAACCACTTCTCAACTATTGGAATAAATGGCGTAAATGAAATGATAAGAAACTTCACCGAAGACAAGCACAATATAGCAGATGAGTTTGGAAGAAAATTTGCTGAAGAGATTGTAAGCTTTATGAGAGATAAAATGGTTCAGTACCAAGAAGAAACCGGAAACCTCTATAATCTTGAAGCAACCCCGGCAGAAGGTACAACATATAGATTTGCAAAAGAGGATAAAAAGAGATTTCCTGACATCATTCAAGCAGGAAGTGGAGAAAACATTTACTATACAAACTCAACTCAGTTACCAGTTGACTACACAGATGACCCATTTGAGGCACTTGATTTGCAAGATGAGCTTCAATCTTCCTACACAGGAGGAACTGTACTGCACCTCTATATGAAAGAGAGAATCAGCTCATCAGAGGCTTGTAGAAAAATCATAAAAAATATAATAACAAACTATCGCCTACCATACTTAACAATTTCGCCTGTTTTTTCAGTCTGCAAAAAGCATGGGTATATAAATGGGGAACATGAGTTTTGTCCAAAATGTGATGAAGAGTTACTGCTGGAAAATCAAAATAAGGAGGCATCATGAAAAAAGAGGATGTTTTAAAAAAACTAAACGACAAAAGAACTAAGTGCATAGTCTATACAAGAGTTATGGGTTATCATAGACCTGTTGAGAGTTTTAATGTTGGCAAAATTGGAGAGCATAAAGAGCGAGTAAAGTTTGAAGAGAAAGTTTCTTAATCACTCATCAATCTTTGAGATAACAAAGTTTACAACATTAGATTTTAAAGATCATCTCTCTTGCATACTCTGGTTTAGAGGATGCAATATGAGATGTCCATACTGCTACAATAAAGAGGTGGTATTTGGAGAGGGAAAATTCTCCAATGAGGAGGTACTTACTTTTTTAAAAAGTAGACAAAACAGACTTGATGGTGTAGTTTTAAGCGGAGGAGAATGCACACTTAATCCTTATATCGTTAATCTATGCGAAGAGATTAAAGAGTTAGAATTTGACATAAAAATTGATACAAATGGAACAAATCCAGAAATTGTAAAAGAGTTAATTGAGCTAAATCTTGTTGATTATATAGCACTAGATTATAAAGCGCCATCAAATAAATTTCAAGAGGTTACAAAATCAAATCTAAAAGAGAACTTCTATAAGACACTAAATTTACTCATAGAAAAGAACTTTGCATTTGAAGCTAGAACTACTTTACACACCGACATACTAGATGAAAAAGACATAAACACAATCATAAAAGATTTAAAAGATAGAAACTATAACCACACCTACTATATACAAAACTACTTACATGTAGAAGATACCATTGGAGAACTAAATCCACCACAAAAAAGCTTAAATCCTAAGCTCTTAAGTGACTCACTTAAAATTGAGTTTAGAACAAATTAATGTAACAATATTGTTGTCAATATTTCATTGCACAATTCGAGTTAAAATTTCCATTTTGACTACACTCTTTTTGATTTGATAGCCAAAATATTTAAGCCCAAATTATACAATAGGATTTGCTAAAGTAGTGCTTATAGCCTAGTTTAGGGTGTTTGTAAAAAATTTGAGCTTAACCAAAAGGTTAGGTGATGATTTTTTGCAAATGCCATAGGCTAGGTGATAAGTGCTAATTTGGTGAATCCTATTGCATAATTTGGGTTTAGTGAACTGGTAGTGTAAAAATAACTGTGTAAATCCTAAAAAACAATAATATTTGGTATAGTTACAAAATATAAAATTTATTAAGGATTTACACAGTTGATTTTACAGGGTCTAATATGCCATCTGCTGCTCTTATGCCACTAGCCCAAGCTGCCGTTATTCCTCTGCTCGTACCAGCTCCATCTCCTATGATATAGTAACTATCTTTAACTAAAAAATGTCTATTTTTAAATTCAGGTCTATTTGAATAAGTTTTAATTTCTGGATAATAAAGTATAGTTGACGGATGTAAAACTCCAGGTATAATCGTATCTAACATCTTAAGAGATTTCCAAATATCCCTTAAGATTTTTGCAGGCATACTTAAAGAGAGATCAGCTGCAACTGCACTTTTTAAAGTTGGCTTAAAATCATACAGATCAGAGTTAAATGTCTCCTTTTTACTTCTACTTCCAAGTCTAAAATCTCCTACTCTTTGCATTATGACTGAACCGCCACTAAGTTGCATAACCATTTCACCCAGAATTTTTCCAAATTGCTGCCCACTTACAACAGGTTCAGTTAGTCTAATCGTTTTTAGCATAGCAAAGTTTACTAAATTATTTGGCTTGTGCTCTTTAGAAAGGGAGTGTCCATTAACTGAATAGTAACCCTTATACTTCTCCCTAACTATATGAGCGCAACCAGAATTTGTGCAAAAAGTTCTTACTTTATTTGGAAAAAGAATTTTGGGATCATAATAGTCTTTAACTATAGGGTAATTTTCCTCTTTAGTTTCTACTCTTATGCCAATATCTACTATATTATCACTATACTTAACACCCAATGTATCCATCTGCTTCTGTACCCAATCATAATCAGCCCTACCACATGCCAAAATTATATTTCCAAAAGATATTAGATCTCCATTTGATAAAACTATCTCCTTTTTGAACCCTTTTAACTCTTTTACTTCAGTATTTAAAGCTATACTTACTCCTAATTCCTCCAATTTTTTAATAAGACCTTTTATTAGCTCTGTGGACTTATCGGTTCCTACATGGGCTTGATCAATAGAAAGAATTTCAACACCAATTTTTTTTGCTCTTTTTTGATACTTCTCAACATTTATACGATTTTCAATTTTTGGATTTAGATGCCTTTTTACCTCTAAAAGCAATTCATCTGCTTCACCTTTAGTCCAATGCTCAAGTGGAAAACCAACAGGAAAGGTGTAATTTTGTTTACAATCATTTTTTAAACCACCAGAACATATTTTTTTCTTTTCTAAAACTAAAATTGATTTATCTGATTTTTCTGCCAATCTAAAAGCTGCACCAAGCCCAGATGGACCAGAACCAACAATAATTACATCATAATATGATTTTAATTCCATCTTTTTCATCTGTATTTTACCCTTTTTTTAAAAAAAAGTATTGTATCATACTATTAACTGACCTTACGCACTATAAATACACCTAGGTGATAAAAGTTGCATTCTAATGCAAGGAAGTATAGCAAAATTGTAGTTATTCTACTATAAAGCTATGCTGACGCAGCAGTAGGGTGCAAATTTTATCATCCTACGGACAGAATGATAAAGCACC
>JALSLU010000095.1 GCA_026988125.1 Sulfurospirillum sp. | reverse complement strand
ACCCAATACAAAATGCTCATACAAATCATAAAATATCTTTGCTACAAACTCTAAAAGTGTAGATTTACCAGAGCCATTTTGACCTATAAGGACTATGAGTTGTTCATCTAAAGTTATCTTAAAATCTTTAAGAAGTTTATACTCTTCTATCTCTAAGCTTATTATTTTCATTTTGTAAATATCTCCTCTTCAAACTCTTTTATAGCATCTTCTCTATTTTTAAGGGCTTGTTGTTTTAGTTGTTTTATTTTTTCTTTTCGTTTTGTTATTTCGGTTGCTATCTTGTCTTGTATGTCTATCGGTGGCAACGGAGTATCTAAACTCATAAATGTATCTTCATTTATTCTGGGCATTCTTGCACCACTTGTTTTATCTGTAATTTGCATTTGAATAAAATTTGATGAGAGACAATATTTGAAAAACAGTTTATTCATACTTTTCTCTATATCGAAAACAAAAAATTCTGATGAACAAATTATATTATTTTTATCTAAATTATTTATCCAATATTTGTTTAAATAGGGTCTTAATTTTCCAAATAAGATATACTCTGAAGGAACTTTCAGAGTCTGACTTTTTATCTCTTTTCCCTTGACATTATTTATTTCAAGCAATGTACCTGTCTCTTTCTCTATATGTTCCATTCCTATGTAGATAAAGCTTTCATTAGGATAATCTTTAGAATTTATCCTTAAAGACTCATCATTATTACTTTTATTAAAATAAGTAATTATCTTTGAGAATTTAACAATTTTATATTTGGATTTTAAAGTTGGAATATTTCCTATCAAATATAATGTATCCCATCTATCAAGATTTTTAGACTCAACAAACTGCAACTTACTACTCTTTTTTTTCTCCTCTATCTTCTCAATTCCAAGCTCTTCAAAAAGGTACTCTTCAATACTCTGTTCAATCTCTTTAGCCTCTTGCTCTTGGCTTTGTGCTAAAGCTATTTTAGTGTTGTACTTTTCTAAGAGTTTGTTTTGTTCATCTATGGTTGGTAGGGGGATTTTGATATTTGAAAGAGTGTCAAATTTTAAATTTTGTCTTACTGAACCAGTTGTATTATCATTAATAATTTTATTAAAAGTATCTGTTTTGAATATTTTATACAAATAATTTGGATTTAAATTTTCATTAGATGAAAAAACTACATATGCTGGGCTTATAAAGTTGTTTTTTAACTCTTTGGTTTTTAGACCTATAGAGCCAACATTAATTCTATATGGATTATAGGCTAAATCACCGTCATATACTTTTTTATATGCTTGATTTATCTCATTTCCATATTGTTCATAAGCATCAAATAAACCTATTTTATTATTTACTCCTAAAATACCAAATAACTTTTCAGGTTCCTCAAAAAGTTTTACTTTTTCACTTCTTTCTTGTATTAAGTTTGACAATTTTATCAAAGTAAACTTTGAATGTATATCGGTAATTACATATCTCTTGACATCCCAATAATCAAGTTCATCTAAAGACACAAACTTTAAAAACGATTTAATCCCATCACTCATAAACTAAACTCTTCATCATCTAAAACTCTAATGATTTTCTCATCTTCTATTTTATACTCAAATGCTAACTTTTTACTACTCCAAAGCTTATGTTCTTTTCTGTACTTGCTAAACTCATCTTTTAGAGGTATTAGCTCGTTTTCTATCTTTGCTCCTGTAGTGCTTATACCTGCTTTTTGTACTTCTGCTATGGGTATCTCGTAGTTAAACTTCTCTTTTATCTCGGCTCTTATCTCTGTTTCTATTTTCGCTTCAAGCTCTTTTTTCTCTTTTCTAAGGCTCTTTTTCTCATCACTACTTAAAGCCTCTTTGCCTTTTTTTGCTAACTTTTTATTTATCTCTTCTAGTTTTTCTTTGTATTTTTCTTCTATCGTTTTT
>JALSLU010000094.1 GCA_026988125.1 Sulfurospirillum sp. | reverse complement strand
TAGGCTATTACTCTTTGCCTAATCAAGACTTGAGTTATCTAAAAGAGTATAAAAAAGAGTTTGAGCAAAAAAATAAACACATAAAGCATTTAGTGGTTATTGGCATAGGGGGTAGTTCTTTGGGACTTAAAGCTATCTATAGAACTCTTAAAAATTCAAAAAAATTTAGCAAAAAGATCCATTTTTTAGAAAGCACAGACCCAGTAGCTTTGAAAAATGAAATAAAAAAGATTGAGCTTGAAAATGCACACTTCTTTGTGGTTAGTAAATCGGGTACTACCATTGAGACAATTACTATCTATAAGTATGTGCTTGAGTTAATAAAAAAAGCCAATTTGGATGAAGATTATAGATTTACCTATGTAACAGATAGAGGAAGCTTGCTTGAAGCTCATGCAAAGAGTAAAAAATCATTTTGCCTTTATGTGCCAAAGAGTGTTGGAGGAAGGTTTTCAGTATTAAGTGCAGTTGGATTAGCTCCACTTAGCTTGATTGAGGTAGATATAGAGGCTTTATTGAATGGAGCAAGAGAGGTCAAGGAGAGCTTTTTTAAAAATGGCTACATAAAAGATATACTTCTTAAAAAGGCAACATTTTATGCTAAAAACTCCATGAGATACAACATAAATGCTCTGTTTATCTACTCTGAGAGTTTTAAACAGTTTGGGGAGTGGTATGTGCAGCTTTGGGGTGAGAGTTTGGGGAAAAAACAGCTCCATAGTAGCTTTAATGTAGGACTAACTCCCATAAGTCTTGTTGGACCAAAAGATCAGCACTCATTTTTACAACTCATTGTAGAGGGGCTTAGAGATAAGAGTGTGACTTTTTTGAAAATAGATAACTTTAATGAAGAGATGAGAGTACCTAGCGTTGAGTTAAAAGGGTTAGAGTCTGTGCAAAATATAGATAATCTATCTTTTAATTCACTCATAAATCTTCAAGCAGACTCGGTTATAGACTCATTGATAAAAAAAGGTGATATTCCGGTAGATATAATCACTTTGGAGAGCATTTGTGAGAGAAGCATAGGAAGGTTTATATTTTATTATGAGCTTTTAACCTCGCTAGTTGGTTACCTTATGGGGGTCAATACCTACGATCAACCAGGAGTTGAAGAGAGTAAAAAGATTTTAAAAGAAAAATTAAAAGGAATACAATACCCATCCTAAACCAAATTAACGCTTAACAGCGTTTCTATTTTGTTCACTATAAAAGCAGATGTTCTTAAGCATAGCTAGAACTATATTTAAGATTATCTAACGATGAGAGTGGGCAAAATAGAAACGCCCTACGGGGAGCACAAAGAAGCATAATCTTTAAATTTAAAAATATTTGAATTACTATTAGTAGTCCTTCATATTTTTAAATCTAAATCTTACGCCTCTTTGTACTCCTGTTATGCGTTAATTTGATTTAGGATGGGTATGAATGAAAAGTATAAAAAAGTGTCTATTTCCAGCTGCTGGTTATGGGACAAGGTTTTTGCCAGCTACAAAGGCTATGCCAAAAGAGATGCTGCCGGTTTTAACAAAGCCACTTATTCAGTATGGAGTTGAAGAGGCATTAGAGGCTGGTTGTGAAGTTATGGCAATAGTTACAGGTCGTGGAAAAAGAGCTATAGAGGATCATTTTGATATAAGCTATGAATTAGAGCACCAAATCAAGGGTACCTCCAAAGAGTACTACTTAAATGAGATTAGAGAGCTTATAGGAAGATGCACATTTACCTACACAAGACAGATAGAGATGAAGGGCTTAGGACATGCAATCTTAACAGGAAGCCCTCTCATAGGAGATGAACCATTTGCAGTAATTTTAGCAGATGATCTATGCTCAAGCGAGGATGCTGGAGTCTTATCACAAATGGTAAAGGTTTATGAAAAGTATAACTGCTGTGTAGTTGCTATAGAGGAG
>JALSLU010000093.1 GCA_026988125.1 Sulfurospirillum sp. | reverse complement strand
TATCTTTTTATTAAAAAGTTACGAAACAGAGAGTTCTAAGAAACTTATAGAGGAGTATGGTGGAGAGGATATTCTCTTTTTATTTAGAGGTATGACTCTAATGGATAAAGTAGAAGAGTTAGACATAAAGAGATTTAATAAGATTATGCGAAAGTGGTCTTTTTTAAAGGGTAAAGCTTTGAATGGATTAGATGATTATGTTGATATATTAGATGATAATATTGATAATATGACTAGAATAGAAAAAGAGATACTAGGCGAACAGTTAGCTCAAATATTAATACTATTTGCTAGTTGCCAACAAGCTCATAAAAATTATCAATCTATTATTTTTAATATTTTAAGTAGTATGGCTAAATTTGCTCAAAACTTTGAATTTTCAAAAAACATAAAACTCTATACTCAACTTGCTGAAACTATCAATAGCTTTATAAAGATTTATAATATGGATAAATCAGATTTATCTTCAGATATCAAAACACTCTTTACCTCAATTCAAAAAAAGAAAAGTATAAAAAAAGAGAAAAAAATAGATAATATGAACTTCCTTGATATATTTGAAAGTATGTTAGGTGATTATGACCAAGATGAGGATATGTTTGATTTTAATGATGAAGATTATTTATTAGAGATAAAAGAGGAATTTATTGAAAGATTAGCAAATAATCAAGACCCATTTCATAATGAGTTGATAAATTTGCCAGAGAGTTATTATAGTGATACTCTTTTGGAATTCATTTTGGACTTATTGGCAAAAGCTATAGAGTTTAAAAAATATGACAACTCTTTTACAGCCAAACTCTTGGGTGTTATGAATATATCTATGGGAGATAGAGAGTATAGAGAGCAACTAATAATTTCGATTAAAGAGTATGCTAAAAAAGATATAAAAACAGCTATTATGTTTTTATATGACGCTATAACTCTAGCACCTAACAAAGATAGAGAGACCCTTTGGTATCTTAAATGGTTAGAGAGTTACCTATATTTAATAGATGATTACAATCAACCAAAAGATAAAGCTTTTAAAGGAATTTTAAACCATTTTATTCGCGTACAAGAAAAAAAGAGATTTAAAACACTCAATGTTAGATTTGAGAAACTTATAGAGAGATTTAAAGATAAAGGACTGTTTTGATTAAAAAAAGCCCCTATGAAATATTAGGCTTAGAGGGAGACTTTGAGTTTAAAGATATTAAAAAAGCATATAGAAAAGCTATACGAGAATACTCTCCAGATACAAATCCAGAGCAGTTTGCACTTATCTCTGATGCCTATGATTACTTGAGTAATGAGGAGTATTTTATAAAAGGAATAGAAGATAATAGATTTGTATTAAATATCTCTATAGAGATAGAAGAGTCTAAAAAAGAGGATAAGAGTAGATATCTAAAAGATATATTTGAGGTACCCTTTAAAATATGACAAAAGATGAATTAAAAGCGTATATCTGTAATCAGATAGATTTAATGGATAGTATAGAGATTAATGAGTTATCACAGTTTATACAAGGAAAGAGTGAAGAGGATAGCATCGCTGAAGAGTTAATTGTGATTAAGGGAGAGTTTAAAAAGCTGACTAAGCTGGTTCAACAGATAGAGAGTGGGTTAGAAACAGTAAAACTAGAACGGAGTGACGATGAGCTAAAACCCTTTATAACATTTTACCTATTTCTAAAAAACTCAAAAGATGCCATAAACTCTATGCCCAAAAACTCTATGTTTGGTGTATCTAAATTCAATAGAGCTTTTGGAGCATTTGAGAATGGCTTTAAATCTATAGATATGCTCTATTCAGATATTTTAAGTAGCATAAATTTAAAAATAAGTACAAAAGTAGGAGATAAATTTAACCCCGATATTCATGAAGCTGTAGAGGTTATAGAGGATAAAAGTATAGAAAATGGTGCAGTAGTTGAAGTCCT
>JALSLU010000092.1 GCA_026988125.1 Sulfurospirillum sp. | reverse complement strand
GATGAAATGTCCCTGCACCTGCTGGTATGTCATAAGGTTGTACAATATTACACCCTTGTTCGCTCCAGTATTGTTGTAGTTTTAGTAGTATTTCACTAAAGGTTAATGCGTTTTTGTTCATAAACACTCCTGTTCTAATTTTTCTTTTAACTTACGACACTCTAAAAAAGTTGTATTTTTATATTTTCCTAAAAGTCTATTGATAATCATATCAATAGGTGTAGCACTATTGCAGTACAAATAAAACATTGGCATATTAGCTGTTTTTTGATTATCAAACTGTTTGTTTAAAATATCTGTTGTGTTACTTGCTTTTTTCGCTGAGGTACTTGTTAGGTTTACAATTGTTTCAGCTAAAACTCTTCGTTTAACTTCTATATTTATAGATTGGATTAGTGTTATAATTTCATCTATTTTAAGATAGATAATATTATTGTCTTCATATTTATAAGCGTCAAAATTTTCATTTATCTCTTTACAACAATTATGCAAAAAAGAGAGTGTTATACTTTTTTCTTCTACTAAGTAGTATCTATCTTTACATTCAATAACTTTATCACACGTTGAACCAATATCATCTAACGCATCCATCTCAATAATAGAGAAAGAAGCTAAAGTAGTGTCACAACACTTCTCTTTTATACTTTTTATAGGTATTGCCACAAAATATCCTCAAAAGTATCCATTAACTCTTTTTGTAAAATATCCCAATTATCATCATCTAAGATATGGTTACTAACAACACCATCTTTTTCATCTAAAACATTAAAAGAGACTCTATCTCTATAATCTCCTTTTTTAGATATAGCATTAAGATAGTCAGCCATATATGGACTATGTGTAGAGAACACTATCTTTACCCCTGCATTCATAAGCTCAACAAACAAATCAACCATTTTTAGTTGCCATTGTGGATGCAAATGCACCTCTGGCTCTTCCCAAAATAACACTGAACCTTTTTTTAGAGCCTTATTTGTAACAAGATATTGAAGTAAGCCTATGCTTTTAATTCCTGATGAAGCATTAAGAATATCATAGTTTTTATCATCTTTTCTATTAAAAATAAAAGAGTCTCCACTACTTTCTATATCCCCACCTATGATGGCTTGTGACTTTTTTCTAAATTTTTCAATAAACTTATCTTGCTCTATATCTATAAAAGAGTAATTAGTATCAAGTATATTTAATAAAGATTCTATGTGATAAGGAGTTTTTCCTTTTTCTTTTGGCATAAATTTTTTAAACTCCAAAATAAGAGGTGTTTCTACAAAAATTGACTCTTCAACTTTTGGAAGAATTTTCTTTTCATCTATTTCTACATGAAATTCATCACCTTTATATTGAAATTCTATATTCTGATATATAATTTGATAAAAATTAGCTATTTGATTATGATTTGTGAAAATAGATTTTATTAAGTTATTTAAATAAAATTTTATTTTTTTATCTAATGATAAACTTGATTTTTCTTTAATCTTCCATACTAAATTATTAAGTTCTTCCTGATTATATCCTGCATAATTATGTATTAAATTAAAAATTGATGCATAATCTTTTTGTTCTATTGCTCTAGCTACTCTTTTATCTAACCCATCTTCCCAATATACTTGAAGAAAAAAATCTTGTTCTAACTGTTTTTCATCATCTTTGAGATTTATTAAATTATCTTTAGATTTTTGATAAAGCATCTCACTTACAGCATAAAAGTACTTCATAACATAACTTTTACCCGTCCCAGGCTTTCCAGCCAAAACAGTAATATCATTAAATTCAACCGAAGTATCCTTTAACTTTGCAAAGTTTTTAAAGTGTGCTAATTCAGCCATCTTATGCCTTTTTAATTCCTACAAAATAACTTCAACAGTACTAGAATCCAACTCAACTTTTTTCGCTTTGCTAATTCTGTCTTCTTGAAGTTTTATTTTCAGTTCATCATCTTGTAAAGCCATAATTTGAATGGCTAAATAGGCT
>JALSLU010000091.1 GCA_026988125.1 Sulfurospirillum sp. | reverse complement strand
GGCAGATTGTAATCCTGTGATCATAAAAGATAGTAAACAAAGAGCCGTAGGAGTTGCTCATGCAGGAAGAGTTGGTTCCTACAAGTCCATAGTTAAAAAAACTATCTTAAAGATGCACAAAGAATTTGGTTTGAACTTAAAAGATTTAGAGATCTATTTTGGTCCTTCTATAAAAAGGTGCTGTTATGAGGTTGGAAGTGAAGTCATAGATAGTTTTGAAGAGTTTATTCATAAAAAAAATGGTAAGACTTATTTAGACCTAATAGAGTTAAACTTGAAAGACTTAAATGAGTTGGGAGTTAAGAAGGTAGAAGTTGATCCTACCTGTACATGTTGCAACAAAGATTACTTCTCATACAGACGAGATAAAACCAAAAAAAGATTTTTTGGAGTTGTTAGTTTATGATGAGGTATAGTAATCGATGATTTATCCTTACAAGAAAAAGCTGCTAAAACTAAAACCAAAAGAGCTGCTTGTTATCCAAAAAGCAAAAGCTTATGATGTAGGATTTTTGGCAAATGAAAATTTAGCAAAAGAGTTTTTTGAAATAGAGTTTCAAGAAGAGGATTTCATCCGAAAAGTTGAGTTTATAAGTAGTATGGCTAAAGATGCTATTAAGTTAGCTCAGATGAGCAAAGATTAGCCTTTGATTCGAATTATGTAATAAAGAACTCAAGAAAGCATCTATTTATTGCACACAAGGTACATTTATAAAATTGTTGACCTACCAATAAGGTAGGCAGAAAAATTTTCTAAACATCCCTTGTACGCAAGCATAGGCGCTACTTATTGTTTTTTATTGCATAATTCGGGTTTAAAGAGAATTTTTAAATATCTAAAAGACCAAATTGATAAAATCAATACAAGGGAAATTCCACTTAAGACAATCCAAAAATTATAGTTAAAGTTAAAATTTATGCCAATTCCTGCCAATACCCTTGTTATAACTACAAGTTGAAGAAGCAAAAAAAGTGTAGTTGTTAAATTGTCCGAAGTTGGAGTTCTACCTGAGTGACCTAAAACAACTCTGGTTCCAAATCCAAGTAAAATTGTACTAAAATAACCTACCGCTAGAGTGTGGACTACTGATTTCTCAAAGAATATGTTATATTTTAAAAAGATTAACAGAGAATCTAAAAATGATATAAAAAAACCAATAGGAATCCAAAATAGTGATATATACAAAACCCACATAATTGGAGTAACTTTCAGTATGGGTAGTTTCCATTTATAGATTTCATAAGTAAAAAATATAAATAGTGAAAAATCAATAATTAAACTAAATAGAGAGTTATCTATACTCAAAGATAAAACTTTTAATGCCAAAAGTATAAAGACAATTTCTAGTAAGTGGTTAGATTTATTTATTTTATATCCATTGACTTTTACACTTGAAAAAAAAGGAATCATCCTTTGAGATATTGTAAATATTAGGGCAAATAAAAAAAGATAAAAGCCAATGTGTATGCTAAGTATTTCAAAAAGGTAGTATCCAAAAGATGAAATTAACATGAAGATGTTTGATGTTATTCCAAAACCAAGAGAGATAAGTACAAATTTTGTATCTTTTTTATCTTTTACAATGCTTTTTTTGTAAATTCCAAGAAGAGTTAAAAAGCTAGATATAGAGGCACAAAGTAGTATAATTATTGCAACTTTTGTCAAATTTAACGATATAAAAAGTGAAGCAGTGTATAAAGAAGCACCCACTAAAAAGATAAAAAAAATGTTTGTATATCTATCTTTTTTAACATCCGCTTGGGTTAAAAAGCGAGGAAAAACTACAAATAAAAATCCTAAAAAAAACTGTATAAACACTATGTGAATCATTGGGTAAGTGTGGTAAAGTGTTATATCTGCTATTGGATGTATAACTCCCTTATATACAAGAGTGATAATAGAAATAAAGATGATAAAAAAAATCATACCAAACGCAAAGAAAGGCTGATGAGGTTGAGAAAAGAGATAGTATTTCATTTTTATTCCTAGAATTCAGATATGGGCATCTCTAAAATTTTAGAAATGCCCATATGTTTTATCTGAATTCTAGTAGATTTATATGGTTTTTACATTGATTGAAATCAAAAACTATTGGCAAGTTCCACAGCAGCTTGTAGAAGTAGCATTTTTTATAGCCTGTAGAGCAGAATCATAATTTGGCTCTTCAGTTATCTCTTCACAAATCTCTTTATAGGTAATTTTTCCATTTGCATCTATAACAAATATTGCTCTACAAGTAACGCCTGCTAATGGTCCGTCTGCAATAAGTACACCATAAGCATTTGCAAAATCCTTATTTCTAAAGTCGCTTCCTACTTGAAGATTCTCAATTCCCTCGGTTGTACAAAATCTTCCCATCGCAAATGGTAAGTCCATAGAAACTACTGTTACACAAGCATTTTCTATCTTGGCAGCCTCTTCGTTAAATTTTCTCGTCTCAGCAGCACACACCGGAGTATCTAGTGAAGGTACAACTACTATAACTTGAGCCTTGCCCTGCTCTCCACCTACTTTTATTTCACTTAAGTCTTTTCCAACTACATTAACCTCAGGAGCTTTGTCTCCTACATTGACTTCATTTCCGGCTAAGTTTACCTCGTTACCTTTTAACTTTGTTGTTGCCATTTTAGTCCTTTTAAATTTGATTTTAAGAATTCTAACATAATAGGATAAAAATAGTCTTAATTATTTTTATTAATTTTAGAGGTGTGCTTATAGTGCGCAAGGTCAGTTATAAATCTCTAGCGACAACATAAGTTGGATTATCTTCTTCATATGTGCAGTATGGCCCAGCAAACTTCATAGCCTTTATGCAATCTGGGCTTAAATGTCTTAGCTTTAAATTTTTACCAGCTTTGTTGTATTTTTTAGTTATAGAATCAATCGCTTCGACCCCTGAGCTATCCATAACTCTAGCATCTTTAAAATCTATTACTACATTTTTAGGATCATTTTGCACATTAAATACCTCATTAAAAGAGGTTACTGAGCCAAAAAACAGAGGTCCATCTAAGACATAAACTTTGGTTCCATCATCCTCTAAGTAGCTTTTAGCATAGATCTTTGCATGTTTCCAAGCAAAAACCAAAGCAGAAATTATAACACCGGTTATAACAGCAATTGCTAGATCGGCAAACACAGTTATAATCGTAACTACAAGCATAACAAAAGCGTCACTCTTTGGCATAAATTTAAGATGTTTTATGCTTGCCCACTCAAAAGTAGATATGCTAACCATAAACATAATCCCAACAAGAGCAGCAACTGGTAAAACTGAGATATAATCACTAAGACTCACAACAAATAGTATAAGCAAAATCGCCGCGGTGACTCCTGAGAGTCTTCCGAGTCCTCCTGAGGTGAAGTTGATTATGGATTGTCCAATCATAGCACAACCTGCCATTGCTCCAAAAGAGCCACAAGTCATATTTCCTACTCCTTGAGCTATGCACTCTTTGTTTCCATTTCCTCTTGTCCCGCTCATCTCATCAAGTACTGAGAGTGTAAGCAAAGATTCTATAAGTCCTACTAGAGCTATAATTATAGAGTATGGAAGAATTATCTTTAGTGTCTCAAGATTTAGAGGAACTTCAGGGATGTGAAACTCTGGAAATGAGCCACTAATATTTGCCAAGTCTCCAACCCTTTTTGTGTCTAAGTCTAAAAGTATGGCAATTGTAGAGACTATTATAATAGCAAGCAATGAAGAGGGGATAGCCTTGGTTAGCTTTGGACCAAAGTACATAATAAACATTGTAAGCCCAACTAGAGCATACATAATCCAGTTTTCACCCTTAAAGAGTGGAAATTGAGCCATTGCTATAACTATAGCTAGCCCATTTACAAATCCATACATAGCAGGTTGAGGAACCAGTCTTATGAGTTTTCCAAGCTTTAGCACACCCACAGAGATTTGAAGTAGCCCTGCTAAAATTGTAGCAACAAGCATATACTCATACCCATGATTTGCAACAAGAGCCACTAAAACAACTGCAATTGCCCCAGTTGCTCCACTAATCATACCAGGCTTTCCTCCTATTAGAGCGGTTATAAGCCCGAGTATGAAAGCAGTATGGAGTCCAACTATTGGGCTAACTCCAGCTATAATAGAAAATGCAATCGCCTCAGGAACCAAAGCTATAGCAACAACACTTCCCGATAAAACATCATTTTTAATGTTTGATTTTGAGTAGTTTTTTAAATTGAACATTTTTTTCCTAAAGTATAAAATAAGATGCGGATTATATCTAAATTAGCTAAACTTTTCTACTTTGTAGGTAAAAATTTTTGGATGGTATTTGAAACTATCCATAGGGAGTCCAGCTTTGTGCAATAGATGCCCAAAAAAAGTTTCAAACTCAGCTAATTCTTCCCAAACTTGAGGTAGAAATGTCGCTTGTTTGTCTCCAAGACTTAATATAACTCCATCTTCAAATGGTTTTATCTTTCTTTTTAACTCTTTAACATCACTATAAAAAAGCTCTTTAGGTTCACTCAAAATTGATACCTCAATAGCAATTTTATCAAACTCCTCTTTTGTTAATTTCGGAAATCTTGGGTCTCTAAAGGCAGCATTTTTAGCATTTTCTATTATATCTTCTACAAGAGGTCTCCTAGCTAGAAGGGAGCCGATGCACCCTCTTAATTTTTCTTTCAAGGTTAAAGTAACAAACGAAGCCCCATCTTTTTTGAGCCATGGGTTATCTTTAGTGTATTTCCCAATGTCTATCTCATCGTTTGTAAACTCTTTTTCAATAGCATCTCTAGCAATATCCAAAACTATTCTATTGTAGGTATTTGTCTGGTTTTCCAATGTAGTATCCTTGTGCAAAATCAACTCCTAACTCATTGATTACATCCAAAATTTCATTTGAGTGAACAAACTCTGCTACAGTTTTTATATTTAACTCTTTAGCAAAATTTGTAATTGTCTTAACTATTATTTTCACATCGTCATTTATATGGATATTTTTGATTAAGCTTCCATCAATCTTTAGATAATCTATTTGTAGCTCTACTATAATCTCAAAATTTGAATAACCACTACCAAAATCATCTATTGCAATTTTTGCACCATACGATTTTACATCCTCTATAAAACCCATTGCATCTTTATAGTTTTCTATCCCTTCACTCTCTAAAATTTCAAAAATCATCCAAGGACCAATTCCAGTACTTTCAAGAAGCTCTAAAATAAACTTTTTTGTATTTTTATTTACAATATCTAAGTACGATAGATTTATAGAAAATTCACAAGGAGAAATTAAAAAGTAATCGACACTTTTTTTAATTAGCTGTTTTGATAGTTTCGGATATATTTTTGATTGTTTTGCTATATTTAAAAATTCATTTGGAGATAAAACTTTTCCATCTTGGTTAACTACCCTCATGAGAGTTTCGTACTTTTCTATTTGTTGAGTTTTTAAATTTAGTATGGGTTGAAAATATGGAATAATGTTATTGTTTTCATAAGCATCCTTAAGAAGCTTTGATGTGTGGATATTTTTTATATACTCCTCTTCTTTGTTGCTTTGCTTGTCATAAATTGCAAAGGCTTTTTTTGAAAGCTTTGCCTCCTTATAAGCAATTTGGGATAGCTGTTGTAAATTTGAAACTCCCTGAGATGCTCCTATGGTAAAAGAGATATCGATTTCAGTCTCATTACATAAAAACTTTTCTTCTAAAATCTTTTTTGATATTTTTGTCAAATAGTTTCTAAGTTCATCTTCGGAAATTTCATCATAGCAAACCATTGCATATATGTCTGCTTCAAGCTTGTAGAGTTTTGTATTTTCTGTTAAAGAGTTTTTTTCAAGCCATCTAGCAACTTTTTTTAAAATTTCATCTCCATATGAATTTCCATATAGATTGTTAATTGAGTCAAAGGAGTCTATATTTACAATAATGTAAGTATGTACCTTATTCGTAGTAGGTAGGCTCTTGTCTGTAAAAAGTTTTAATCTATTTGGTAGTTTTGTTAAAGAGTCAATATATAAAGAGTTTTTAATTTTTATTTGGCTTATATTTAATTCTGTAATATCTTTTGCTAGAAATAGTATCTCTTTCAATTTTTCATTTTTATCATTTATTGGTATGAAGGTACTTTCAAGAAAATGTCCTCCCTCTTTCGTTAAAATTGTAACTTTACCTTCCCAAGATTGGTTATGTTTTAAAGTTTCGTTAATTTCATCTATATTTTCTTTTAAAGATTTATTAAGGTAAATTGTTTTGACGGTTTTTTTGGTTGTATGAAGTACTTGACAAAACTGTCTATTTGCATAGATGACTTTATATTTTGGTGATAGTTTTGCAAAAATTAGATTTTGTTCAAATGCTTCTATATATGTTTCATAATTTTTTAAGTTATTTGTATGAGATTCTTTCTCTTTATTTTTAAAATCTAAAAAAAAGAAGTTTAAGGTCAATAGTGTTAATAAAAAATATGAAAATAAGAAGTAATTCATATAAATTGATAGGCAGATAGATACTATAAGCATATATTTAAAATTATTAAGATTAATTATACTCAATGTGCATCCTTTTGCCCAAGTTATGGGTGTTACTTTATCTAAAAATAGTTGAATTTTAGTTAAACCCAAATTATCTGCTTATTGGCTTTCTAAAAAATAAAGTTATATTGACTAAAGGGCATCTCTAAATATAGTTTAAAGGACATTTAATCATTCTTTTAGTACAATCGCAACTCAATCTCACACACACCAATCCTTTTTAGGTTGCAAACTTAGTGTTTGTTGATGGGTGTGGAGGCTAAACCAAAATTATATAAGGAGAACTTTCATGGTAACAATGAAGGATTTGTTGGAGTGTGGAGTACACTTCGGACACCAAACTAGAAGATGGAATCCAAAGATGAAAAAATTTATCTTTGGTGAGAGAAAAAATATCTATATTATAGATTTACAAAAGACTTTGAGATATTTTAGACACACTTACAACATAGTAAGAGATGCAGCAGCTGAGGGACAAACGATTTTATTTGTAGGGACCAAAAAGCAAGCTAGTCAAGCTATCAAAAATGCTGCACAAGAGTGTGGTATGCCATATGTTAATCACAGATGGTTAGGCGGTATGCTTACAAACTTCAATACAATTAAACTTTCTATTAGAAAACTAGACATAATTGAGAAGATGGAAGAGGATGGTCAGATTGACCTTTTAACTAAAAAAGAAGCTTTAATGCTTAGAAGAAAGAAGGCTAAACTTTTAGACTATCTTGGTGGAATTAGAGATATGAAAACTACACCAGATATGATTTTTGTTATAGATACAGTAAAAGAGAAAATTGCAGTTCAAGAAGCTAGAAGACTTGGAATCCCTGTTGTTGCGCCACTAGATACTAACTGTGATCCTGATCTAGTTGATTACCCAATCCCAGGAAATGATGATGCAATTAGATCTATTCAGCTTTTCTGTAGAGAGATGAAAGAGGCAATAATCGAGGGAAAAGAGTTGAAGGCTCAAGATGAAGCAGAAGAGTCTCAAGCCGAAGAGTTAAGTGAAATTAGTGAAGAAGAGAAAGAAGAGATAGTTAAAGAGGCTGTAGCTGAAGGTGAAGCTGAAAAACAAACAGAAGAAGTAAAAGAAGAAACTACTAAGGAGTCTTAAGATGGCTGAAGTAACTGCAAAGATGGTAAAAGAGTTAAGAGAGACTACTGGTGCTGGTATGATGGATTGTAAAAAGGCACTAGTGGAGTGTGAAGGTGATCTTGAAAAAGCAGCTGAATTTTTAAAAGAAAAAGGTCTTGGCAAGGTTGCTAAAAAGGCTGATAGAGTAGCGGCTGAAGGCCTTGCTGGATTAAAAATAGATGACAAAAAAGGTGTTGCATTAGAGATAAACTCTGAGACAGACTTTGTTGCTAAAAATGAAGCATTCCAAGACTTAGTTAAAAAAACCGTAGAGTATGTATATGATAATGAGCCAAGTAATGTTGAGGCTGTAATGGCTAGCGAGTTTGGTGAGTATTTTAACACAACTGTAGCTAAAATTGGAGAGAAGATTGAGCTAAGAAGATTTGCAATAGTGAAAGCTGATGCAAATCAAGCACTAAATGGATACATTCACTCAAATAATAGAATAGCGGTTATTGTAAAAGCTGAGTGCGATAGCGATAAAACTGCTGAAGCAATAAAGCCATTTTTGAAAAACATCGCAATGCATGCAAGTGCTATGAAGCCTAAGACTCTATCATATACCGATTTTGATATGGATTATGTTGAGAGTGAAACAAAAGGTAGAATCGAAGTTATAAAAAAAGAGAATGAAGAGTTAGCTAGACTTGGAAAGCCTTTAAAAAATGTTCCTGAGTATGTTTCAAGACTTCAACTTACTGATGAAGTTATAGCAAAAGCTGAAGCAAAAATCAAAGAGGAGCTTTTGGCTGAAGGTAAACCTGAGAAGATTTTAGATAAAATTATTCCAGGTAAAATTGCAAGATACATTCTTGATAATACAACGCTTGATCAAGAGCAGTGTTTACTAGACCAGCAGTATGTAATGGATGACAAGATGACTGTAGCTCAGGCTATTGAAGCAGAAGCTAAGAAGCTTGGCGGAGAGGCTAAGATAGTTGAGTTTGTTAGAGTTGAAGTTGGTGAAGGTATAGAGAAAAAAGAGGAAGACTTTGCGGCAGAAGTTGCAAGTCAGATGGGATAAAACCTACTAAAAGATTACAAATCTTTTAACAAGAAGGGGTTTAAACCCCTTCTTGTATTCTACAAATAAAGGTTGCTAGTGAGCCTTTTAACAGCAAAAAATCTTTCACACTCATTTGAGTATAAACTATTTGAAAATGTAAATTTTTCACTAGATTGTGGAGACTCTTTAAGTGTAGTAGGGGTAAGTGGTAGTGGAAAATCTACACTACTGCATATTTGCTCTACTCTTTTAGAGCCAAACTTTGGAGAGGTATTTCTTTTTGAAAAAAACCTATATACACAGACTAGCAAAGAGATTTTAAAAATCAGGCGGGAAGATATAGGTATAATCTTTCAGTCTCACTATCTCTTTAAAGGTTTCAACACATTTGAAAATATAGAATTAGCGACACTGCTCAATGGTACAAAGATGGACTTTGAGCTTATAGAGATGCTTGGTATAAGCAAGCTTATGAATAAGAGTATTGGTGAGCTCTCTGGTGGGCAACAACAAAGAGTCTCCATAGCTAGAGTTTTGTCAAAAAAACCAAAAATAATTTTTGCTGATGAGCCAACAGGTAATCTCGATAGTAAAACTGCAAATGACGTAATGGATATAATTTTTAACTATATTGAAAAAAATGGTGCAGCTCTCATGTTGGTAACTCATGATTCAAATTTAGCAAAAAGATGTGATCAAACTATGTTATGCAAACTTTAGTAGAGTTTTTAGGACAAAATAAAGTTATACTTTTTTTACTTCTTTTTACAAGGCTAAGTGGCTTGATGGCATTTTTTCCTTTTTTTTCACATATGAGAATTCCCATGAGTATAAAAACTGCTTTAGTCTTCTTTATGAGTGTTTTTCTATTTCCATTGGCAACACTTCCAGATATAAACTTTAGTGTAACAGGTATAGTTTTAGCTCTTGTTAGTGAGTTAATGCTTGGAGTTATTGCTGGTTTGATGCTCTATATAGTTTTTGCAGCTCTTCAAATGGCAGGAATGCAAATCTCTTTTGTTATGGGTTTTACGATGGCAAGTGTGATTGATCCACAATCAGGAACATCCTCTCCAATCATAAGTACATTTTTTACAATATTAGCACTTGTTGTTTTGCTGGCATTTAATGGACACCACTATATGATACAATTTATGGCAAACTCTTTGGAGGTACTGCCTTTGGGAGAGTTTTATCCAACTCACAATATATGGAGCTATCTTTTAAAAGCGATATCAAATATGTTTATGTTTGGATTTATACTATCATTTCCTATTGTTGGACTCTCTTTGTTGGCAGATATTGTTTTTGGAATGCTTATGAAAACAATGCCACAATTTAATCTGTTAGTAGTTGGTTTTCCTATTAAAATAATGGTTGCATTTGTTGTAATGATTGCAGTTTTAAGCTCGATAATGTTTATTTTTAAGAAGGAGTTTTTATCTGCTATAAATAGTTTAACAATTTTATTTTAATCTGATTTATACTAAAATAGAGCAATTAAAATCTTGGGAGTTAAGATATGCATTTTCTTCTTGTAAATGATAATCCAGCTGTATCTAGGTTAGTAAAGTTAAGTATTGAAAAATTGGGAAGTGAAGTTGAAGAGGTAAAAGATTTAAGTAGTGCTTCACTTTTAGACTACGATATAGTCTTTATAGATAGTGATAGTTTTGATAATGAAGCATTAAGTGCTTTTAAAGAAAATATAACTTCTAAGCATATTATCTACATTGGGCAAAGAGGAAGTACGAAGCCAGAAGGGGTAGATACTCTCCTGGAAAAACCGTTTTTGCCAACAGATTTGATTGAGTTAGTCAAAAAGATAGAGAGTGCATTGCAAGATGTTAACAAAAATGGTGAAATTCAAGATGATAGTAGTGGTGATAAAGAAGATATCTCAAGCTTTCAAGAGGATGAATCAATCTTTGAAGATCCAAATGAAGATACAAATGAAGATGAATTTGAGGAGATGGGTTTAGATTTACCTCAGATAGAAGAGCTAGATGAACTTGATGACAATGAAGATCTCGGTTTAGATAGTCTAGAGCCTAGTGAGCAAATTGAAAAAAAAGATGATGAAGTAACCTCTAAAGAGATGGATGAAGAGATTTTAGATAAATCTGAAGAAGATAGTCAAGCAAGTATCGAAAATCATATAGAGAATGAAGAGGATGAATTAAAAACAGATGAACAAGTAGATGATGAAGACTCAAGTGATTTTCAAGAGCAAAAACTAGAAGAAACAGATGATTTAAATTTAGAAAGTTTAGATATAGAAGAGATTGAAGAAGACTTGGATTCACAAATACAAACTAATAAAGATTTAGATGAACAAAGTAGTACAATTTTAGATAGTGAGGATATCAATGAAGTAAAACAGCTACTAGAGAATGAATTGGAAGATGATTTAGAAGAAATTTCGCTTGATAACAGCTTTGAGGATAATTTGGATGATTTTGCAGAAGAAAAAACAGGTGAAGATTTTTCTTTAGACTCTTTAGAGAGTGACAATTCACTACAAGATGATCTTAATGTTGAAGATTTTGAAGTTCCAGAAGAGCTAGGTAAAGAGATTGAAAATGAATCAAATGACAATATTGATGAGTATCAAAATGATGAATCACTAGAGGAGAATGATTCTTCTTTGGATGATAAAGAGTTGGAACTTGATGAGATTCAAGGTAGTGAAGAAGATAAATCAGACATAGATAGCGTTGAATTTGATGTAGAAGATATTGAAAAAGAGTTAGAAAATATAGAGATTGAAGAGGAACTCAATATTGACGAACTTGGTAAAGAAGATGAAACTCCGATAGATTATCTTGAAGATGATTTGGAGGATACTACTATAGATGAATTAGAACAAACTCTTCATGAGCAAACAAAGATTGAGGAAGAGATAGATTCTCTTGAAGATTTAGATGAAAATAAAATTCTATCTGCGTTAGGTCAAGAGATAGAAGAAGATAATAACGAAGAGGAGATAGTAGCTATAGATTCTACTACAAAACTAGATGATGAAGTAAAAAAAGAGAAGATTGAGGAAGAGATTAAAAGTAAAATTTCAAATAGTGTTAAAGATGCACTTTTAGATAGTTCAATCAAAGATATTTTAAAAGGATTGAAGGTAAATATAACAATTTCATTCGAAGAGAATGAACAGCTATGAGTGGAGCTATGCTAGTAGTCTCAGGACCAAGTGGTTCTGGAAAAAGCTCTTTAATGGCAAAAATGTTGAATCAGATAGATAATGTCTATTTTTCCATATCCACAACAACTAGAGAAAGAAGAGATGGAGAGGAAGAGGGAAAAAACTATTTTTACATTACCAAAGAGGAGTTTGAAAAGGACATACAAGAGGGACTGTTTTTAGAGTGGGCTAAGGTTCACGATAACTACTATGGCACATCACTTAAGCCTATATTGAAGGCATTAAGTGATGACAAGTTAGTCGTTTTTGATATAGATGTTCAAGGACATAAGATTGCTAGGGAAAAATTTGGACATTTAATTACCTCAGTATTTATAACTACTAAAAATCAAAAAGTTTTAGAGCAGAGGCTTTTAAAAAGAGGGACAGACTCAAAAGAAACAATCCAAAAGAGGCTTAATAATGCTATAACAGAGATGCACAGGATTGATGAATATGATTATCTGTTGGTCAATGATGACTTTAATTTGGCCCTAGAGCAACTATGTGCTATAGCAAAAAGTGCAAAATGTAAAACTAGCTTGATTGACTCCAAAAAGTTTTTAAATTATTGGGTTGGAGTCTAAGAAAAAAATGGTATAATCAAAAACAAATTTAAAATAAATAGAAGGAGATAGTATGGGCGTTCCAAGTATGCCAGAATTACTTATAATTTTAGCAATCGTTGTATTGCTTTTTGGAGCTAAGAAGATTCCAGATTTAGCAAAAGGAATCGGAAAAGGGATTAAGAGTTTCAAAAAAGAGATGAAAGATGATGAAGAGATTGCTTCAAGTGAAGAGAAGATAGAGAAGAAAGAAGAGAGCGTTTCAACTTCAAAGGTTGAAGAGACAAAGCAAGCATAATTAGGTATGTAGTTTGAAAACAAGAGTAATTGAAGAGATTCAAAAGATACTAAAGAGAGATTTTGTTTTGGAAAAACCAAAAGATCTCTCTTTTGGTCACTATGCTACTCCGATCGCATTTTCTTTAGCAAAAGAGCTTAGAAAATCCCCTATGGTTATAGCTGATGAATTGTGTAAAGAGTTTGAAAATAGTACAATCTTTAAAGAGGTAACTTCATTAAAGGGTTACATTAACTTTAGATTGAGTGAAGATTTTTTAAATGAGTACGCAACTTACGCTATAAAAAATGAAAACTCTTTTGCAAAATCAAAAAAAGATGTCTCGATTCTACTAGAGTATGTTAGCGCAAACCCAACAGGACCACTTCATATAGGACATGCAAGAGGTGCAGTTTTGGGTGATTCTCTTTGTAGGATTGGTAAGCACTTAGGTTATAAAATAAATAGCGAATACTATGTAAATGATGCAGGAAGCCAAATTGAGATGCTTGGTCTGTCCATCTTTTTAGCCGGAAGAGAGAAGATTTTGAATCTATATGTGAAGTGGCCTGAGGAGTTTTATAGAGGCGAGTATGTAGTAGATTTGGCTTACAAAGCAAAAGAGGCTTTTGGAGAGGCTATATTTGAAGATGAAAAAAATATAGCAAAACTATCATCTTGGGGAAAAGATGAGATGATATCCCTTATAAAAGAGAATCTCAAGGAAGTTGGCATAGAGTTTGAAAATTTTGTCAGTGAAAAATCTCTCTACGATAAATGGGATGAAACATTTCAAAAGCTTGAAGCTTCTGGAAAAACTTATAAAAAAGATGGAAAAATCTGGATAGCTTCAAGCGAGGCTGGTGATGAAAAAGATAGAGTGGTAGTAAGAGAAGATGGCAGACCTACATACTTAGCTGGTGACATCATATACCATGATAATAAGTTTCAAAGAGGGTATGAGCACTACATAAATATTTGGGGAGCAGACCATCATGGCTATATAGCAAGAGTTAAGGCCGCTATAAAGTTTCTGGGCTATGATGAAAACAAGCTAGAGGTAATCTTGGCTCAAATGGTCTCACTCTTAAAAGGTGGAGAGCCTTACAAGATGAGCAAAAGAGCTGGAAACTTCA
>JALSLU010000090.1 GCA_026988125.1 Sulfurospirillum sp. | reverse complement strand
TCCAAAAGCTTTTTTTTATCATAGTCGCTACTTTTCAGAAATTCAATAGCACCTTTTTTATCTTTTTTATACATATATAGCTCTACAATTTTCTCTGCAATTTGTCTACTTTTATGCTTTTTATACAACCTTTTATATATTGAAATTATGCCATCAATATTTCGCTCTTTACCATATATCTCAACCAACTTATAGCAGATTAAATCTTCACAAGATTTCATCCTAATGTGGGTCTCTAAAAGTGCAATTGCATCCTCTTTTTTATCAAGGTAGTTATATAATATATCAACTATATTTAACAAAGAGTTTGAGTCTTGAGCTTGTTTATAAGCACTCTCAAAATACTTCAATGCTAACTCGTATGCCCCTTTTGCAAAATATACATTACCTATAAGATTTAAATTCCTTGCACTCTTTTCAAGTTCTAAAAGCTCTAAAGCTGTTTTCTCAGCTTCTTCAAACTTCTTATGTCTCATTAAAAAACCAATTTTTATCCTTTTTAATTCCACACTATTTGGATACTCTTTTAGAGCATAATTCATAAGCCTTTGGGTAAAGTTTGGATCTTTTATAAAAATAGATGTTCTTACAGCCTCTAAAAGGTAACTATACTTATGACTTTTTTCATATAGCTCTTTAAAAACTTTTATAGCATCTCTATATTTTTTATTTTTTCTAAAATCTAGTGCTACTAGTATGAGGTAGTCCTCTGCCTCAAAACTTTTTTTACCTAAATTTACCTTTGGTTCTTTTACAGAACATCCAACAATAATAAAACAAAATAAAATTAAACCAATATACCTGGACACTCTTTTTTTACCTCTTCAATCCTATTTTTAAAATAATTCCAAAATGGAAAAGTTCTACACTGCTGTGGTCTAACACTGTAAATTGTACACGCACAGCTTGTCGTATCAAAAAAAATACACCTAAACCCATCTGCAAAAGATAGCTCTTTTAAGCTATAACGATACCTAATTTTTACTAAATATCTATTTATAAACTCCTCTTCCTTCAATGCCAACACTTTTGATATCATTTTTATTTCAGAAGGAGTTACCCATATGTGACCACTTTCACCAATGCAACACCTTCCTCCACACTCTTTACATCTATTTGGATCAAAACTATATGAAAAACCATCTTTTTTAACAACTTTTAACACTCTAAACTCCAAGTATTGGCTATTTTATAAATTTGTTCCATCTCAAAAGAATCCATGTAGAGCGGTGGTAAAATTTCACACAATGTTTTAGAACTCTTTCTAGCACAAATTAGAACCAATTTTGAATTTTTATCTTTTTTAGTATGTACAAATCTAATAGTTATAGGTTTAAACTTATATTCTAAAAGTTTTGCAAATATATAATCACACTGCTTTGCATCATAACAAAATATAAAACTTCCTCTAGGTTTTATAACCGAAGAAACCTTTCTAATAAATTTTTCTAAAGGCAAAGATGAAGAGTATCTACTAATTTTTAATGATTCATTTTCAGATTTTTTTGAACATTCATGATAAAATGGCGGATTTGAAACAACAAAATCAAATTTTTCATCTGTTTCATACTGCAAAAAATCAATACACACTGTAGTTAGCTTTAGTCTATTTTGTTCGGCATTTTTTTTAGTTAAATCTATGTTTGTACTTTGTATATCTAGTGAAGTTAAATTAACATCAAAATCCCTTTTTATCAAGAGACCAAGTATACCACTACCACAACCAACATCTAAAACAGCTCTGTTTGGTTTAAATCTCAATACAAAATCATACAAACAAAGAGTGTCGCTATTGTACCTATAACCATCTCTATTTTGAAAAATATACAAGCTATTTGTAGGCACGAATAATAAAACCTCTTCTATCTTTTGACTCTATACTATAAACAGTATAACTAACTTTTACATCATTTCCAAACTTCTCTTTAATTAACCATCCACCCTCTTTTGCTCTAAATCTACTTAAACCAACATTTGCTAAGTTTGTTAATCTATTTATCTCTTTAT
>JALSLU010000089.1 GCA_026988125.1 Sulfurospirillum sp. | reverse complement strand
GCGGATTATGGATTGTGGATAAGTGTCTAACTCCTCTCCCTGGACGAAATTATACATAAAAAAAGTGCTATTTTTGTGCCATTTTTATAAAAATTGTGCCAATTACTTAGAGGTGCCCTTTATGCTTTAAATCTATCTTTGGATTTACAAAACTCTTTTAAAAAACATTTTTCTTCACACTCTGGTTTTATAGCTTTGCAAATATATCTACCAAATAATACCATAGCTTGGTGCAATATATGAAGGTCAGTTTTGAATTTTTTTGTCAGATCTTCTTCAGTTTTTATAGCACTTTTTGCACTGCTAAGTCCAAGCCTGTGAGCAACTCTAAAAACATGAGTATCTACTGCCATTAAGTTCTCTTTTTTGTATTCAATTAAAACAACATTTGCAGTTTTTTGACCAACTCCTGCTAAACTCATCAACTCTTTTTCATTTAGAGGTATTTTACCACCAAAATTTTCAACTACGCTTTTAGCCATTTTTATAATATTTTTGGCTTTATTGTTAAAAAAAGAGCAGCTCTTTATGATCTCTTTTACATCATCTAATGATGCTTTAGATAGTGAGTAAACATCAGGATATTTTTCAAAAAGAGAGGGGGTTATGATATTTACCCTTTTATCTGTGCATTGAGCAGAGAGCATTACAGCTATGAGTAACTCATACAAATTTTTATACTCAAGTTCAGTTTTTGCATCCGAGTATCTTTCAATGAAAATTTTTTTTATCTTTTCTATCTCTTTTTTTGTAGCTTTTTTCATTTTGTGATTCTATCATTTATTAACAAAATGTTTAATTAATGGGAATATAATTATACTTTAATACAAACACTAGTAAAATACTAGAAATCAAATAAAAGGAAGTGTTAATGAAGAAGATTATTATTGGTGCGATTGCAACTGTTGCTCTAAGTGCGAGTTTAAATGCAACGGTTTATGCCACCGTAAATGGTGAAGAGGTTACAGATAAGGATATATCTGCTCTTTTAAGAGCAATGCCAGGAGCAAAGTTTGAAAATTTAAATGCAGATCAAAAAAAGAGTGTTATAAATCAAGCTGTAGATAGAAAGTTATTGACAAAAGAGGCGCTAAAAGAGGGAATAACAAAAGATAAAGAGTTTCAAAAAACTTTAGAGCTTATCAAAAATGATTTGGCTTTAGAGATGTGGATGAAGAGGGTTTTTAAAAATGTAAAAGTTAGTGAGAAAGAGATAAAAGATTATTTTGAAAAAAATAAAGATAAATTTGTAAAACCAGCTACAGTTAAGGCTAGACATATAGTTGTTAAAAGTCAAAAAGAGGCTCAAGAGATAATCAATGAGCTAAAAGGCTTAAAAGCTAAAGAGTTAGAAAAAAAGTTTATAGAGTTAGCAAAGAAAAAATCAACCGGACCTAGTGGACCAAATGGTGGAGAGCTTGGTTGGTTTAGCTCTAAGCAGATGGTTCCAGAATTTTCTAAGGCTGCGTTTTCTCTAAAAAAGGGAGAGATAACAACTAAACCAGTTAAAACACAGTTTGGATACCATGTCATTTTGGTAGAAGATAAGAAAGATGGTGGTGTAGTAAAGTTAGATAATGTAAGAACTCAGATTGAAAATGTGATAAAAATGGAGAAATTTCGTAAAAAGGTTTCAAAAAAAGCTGAAGAGTTGAGAAAAAAAGCAAAAATTATCATTAAGTAAATAGGGGTATAAAATGTCTAAGGTGCTTGATTTTGTTGATGCTGGAGTTTTGTTTGGAGATGATGTAAGCAGGGTATTTGAGATAGCAAAAGAGGAGGGCTATGCGATTCCTGCGGTAAATGTTGTAGGAACAAACTCTATAAATGCAGTTTTAGAGAGTGCCAAAAAGGTTAACTCTCCAATCATTGTACAATTCTCTAACGGTGGAGCGTCATTTTATGCAGGAAAGGGCTTAGATAGTAAAGATGGAGCGGTGCTTGGAGCTATAAGCGGAGCTCTTCATGTTCACACTCTAGCTGAAGCTTACGGAGTTCCGGTGATTTTGCATACTGACCAT
>JALSLU010000088.1 GCA_026988125.1 Sulfurospirillum sp. | reverse complement strand
CCTTCTTAAATAAGTGATGATATTGTACCTTTTTTTATGTTATCAGAAAATAAAACTCTATATTTTTAGTAAATTGTCGATATAATACCAAGAACAATACATTAAGGATATATATGAAGTTTAGTGTTAAAACACCGATTTTAGGATTTGAACATATAAAAAATGTAGAACTAGAAGAGATAGATGACTTTTTTTACAAACTAAAAAGTTGTGAAGATGAGACAGTTTTTGTTCTCGTAAACCCTTTTTTACTAAGAGATTATGATTTCGTTGTACCAAAATATTTTAAAAATCTGCTAGATTTAAAAAAGGATGCAAAACCTTTAGTCTATAATGTAATGATAGTTGCAAATCCCATAAAAGAGTCTGTTATAAACTTTTTAGCTCCATTTGTTTTCAATCAAGAGAAAGGCTTTGTAACGCAAGTTTTACTAGATGCAAGTAGATACAAAGAGTATGGTTTAGCTCAGAGTATATCAGATTTTTTATAGTAAAGATATATCCTTCTCATACACAGGATACTCTTTTATAAAAATTTTATCTTTGATTTGAAGTATAGGAATCAGACTACTTTTTATAAGTCTATAGTTTATCTTGATTTTGACACTGTCTGCACCTGAGGCACTACTAAAGGTATATCTTCTGATTTCATTCGGCTTTAGTCTTTTGTCATATACCATTTTATCTGCTATATATGAAAGCGTCTCTTGAGAGTTTTTATCTACAAAGAGAGTATTTATAACTCTTTTTTTCTTATCTACTACCTTTGAGCCTTTTCTATAAATAACTAAAATCTCTATCTCTCTAGCACTAAAACCTGTTGGTACTTTGTGTGGAGTCATATTTTGAATTTCAAGATTTAAGGTAGAACCGCTTTTAGTAACAGAAACTTTGAGTGATCTTTTTAAGATGTCACTATTTCTTGCACCCTCAAAAAGATGCCTTCTTGTCTCTCTAGTGAGTGCTTTTGTTTGACCAACTATGCTTGGCGCTACTATCGATTTATGCAGTTTTCCCATATGACAATCTACACACTTTTTACTACTTTTAGATGCTTTATACTCTATACCCGTAGCATAATTATATATACCTTTTCTCTTGTTTCCATAGTGGCAAACCAAGCATAATCTATCTACATTTTGGTTAAAATAATCTCTCTTTTGCATTTTATGAAAAGTTGTGCGGTGGCTATCTTCAAATGGACCGCTCATTACATCTGATGGACCAAATACAACTGCTTCATAACCACGCATATTTAGCTCTTTAGAGTGCTTAATCTTATCTATATTATGGCAAATTATACAGGAGATTCCATCATCTGCTGTTTTATTGTGCATCTCTTTTTTAACTTTTTTTGACTCATCTGTCTCCACACCAAATGCACTCGCTAAATCATAAGAAAAATCTATCTTTTTAACACCCATTTTAGGACTATGGCACTCTCCGCAACTAACATCTACACTAGCTACTGATTTATATGTCATATCACTTATATACTTTATAGTTTTTCTATACAGACTATTTTTTTTACTATTTGATCTAGAGTGCCAAGTAGTTTTCCAATCCAATCCCTTTTGAACATGGCAACCTATACAATATCTGCTATTTGAAAACTTTTCAGGAACACTTGCTTGTAAAAATTGAAAAAAAAGTAAAAAAAGTAAAAAAAATAGACGCATAACAACCCCTTTGTCATAAACTCTTAGAGGTATGATATAACAAAAAAACTTAAACTTCTATCCAAAACTGTAAAATACCATAAAATATCACACATTTAAACCTATTATAAGCAGACAAGTAGTAAAGTAGCAGCATATAATTGCAACAAGGTGGGTGGTTGGGTTGCCAAATTTTACTAAATATTTAGCTGCATAGTAAAATTTCCTCTTATACCCTAAATCATCTGAAATTAGTATGTTTTTTTGGAGGTATTTTTCATGCAAACAACAAAAAAAACTAGACTCCCATCATCAATAAAAAAACAGATAGTAGAAAAACTTATGCCACTAAAACCTGAGAAAATCATACTTTTTGGCTCTT
>JALSLU010000087.1 GCA_026988125.1 Sulfurospirillum sp. | reverse complement strand
ATACTTTAAAAATATATTTAATAGTTCAATAAAACTTCATCCAAAAGCTCTTTTATCTCTAACATCTCATCACTGTTTAACGAAGCTATCTTCTCTATTAATCTTATATTATCAATAGAGCGAATATGAGCAATCAAAATATCTGACTCTTTTTGAAGTCTTTCCCTTTTAGTGATTCTAAATCTCAAAGGTTTCGCCTCATCAATCAAAGATGTGGTTAGTGGTAAAACTACTGTTGTGGGGTAACTACTTCTATTTAATTCATCATTTTGGAATATTAAAACAGGACGTATCTTGCCAATCTCATTTGCTTTCTTTGATGGGTTAAGATTGGTTAACCAAATTTCACTTCGTAAAGCCATCATTTAAACTCTCCTCTAAAAGTTTATACTCCTCATAATCTTTACTAGTTGTCTTTTCTATGGCTTGATGTAATCTATTTTTTTTCCTATTCTCTATCGCTTTGGCATAAAAACTTATTGCTTCTCTTATGATTTCACCTCTTTTCTTCTCAAATTGTTTAGATAAACTATTTAATATCGCTTCAAGTTCACTATCTAGTCTTACCGTTGTTACCATAATTTTTTCCTTTGTATTCTTGTATTACAATATTATAGTATATATACTCTTAATCTATGAACTACCCTATATCAAGTAGGGGTGACCTCTGTGTCTGCCAGTTCCTCATTCCCATCCGTACTTGGCAATACCAATAAAATAAGCAAAAAACGATAGAATATCAAATTAAAAAGTCCAATCATAAAAGAGTAATTCTTAACTAACCTACTTCTAAACATAAAAGATATACAATATAACAAAAAAGAACCAAAAATATGGCTAAAAAAAAGAGAAAAACTTTTCAAAGCAATCAACTTCTCTCACTCTTTCATCGTAATAACTATCAAAAGGTTATATCTAAGATAAAACAGTTTGAGATAGAGGGGATGAGTGTTGAAGAGTTACACAAAATTCAATTAACCTCTTATGAGAAATTGGCAGAAGCTAATTTTGAATCAGGAGATATAAATAGAGCGATGAGAGATATTGAGTCTCTTTTAATGATAGAAAATAGTGATAAATATCGGCTTATTAAATTAAAATATCTATGCTATATGGAGCATTTTAAAGATGCTATACTCTTCTCCAAAGATTTAATTAACTCAAAAAATCTTAAAATAAAGAGAGAGGCAATATTTCTCTATCTACTTGCAAATATCTATAGTGGTAATTATGAGATAGATGAAAAAAATCTAAAACTATTAGCTATAGCTAGACAAAATTATATTTTAGCTTTTAGAGCATTTTTAGAGGATAAAAGAGATGAAACATTAATCTTTTTTAATAAATGCAATCCTCGTGCTAAAGTAGAAAAAGAGAATATTAATGCTATTAAATCTATTCTTTTACAAGAAGATAGTTTATGTAATGAAACTATAAAACCACTATATCGCTTCTTGATTAATGGAGATGATACAAATCTTCAAAATACAAAAAATAGTAGAGTTATAAAGAAAGAGATTATCTCTGAATTTGCTAAAAATAGAAAAAAGAGTGATATAGAGCATTTAATCTCCTTGAAATCTTCTATTCCTGTAGAGAGTATTACGAAAGAGATTAAAGATAAAGAGCAACAGACAAGACTTATCTATAACAATATTGTACTTATTATTGAAAAACAGAAAAATTTTACTAAAGCATTAGAGTTATTTGTCAAGCATCGAAGCAGTTTAATTCAATTTGTTGAGTCAGGATTACTATTTATACAGATAAAATCTTTAGTATATGATAGAAAAAGTGATAAAATCGTAGTAAACTTTTTTAGTAGCTATCTTAAATTACATTATAAGAAACTATCAGAATTTCAGTTAGATTTCATCTTTATCTTTTTGTTACAAAATGCACAGATAGAGAGTTCTACGAAACTTATAGAGGAGTATGGTGGAGAGGATATTCTCTTTTTATTTAGAGGTATGACTCTAATGGATAAAGTAGAAGAGTTAGACATAAAGAGATTTAATAAGATTATGCGAAAGTGGTCTTTTTT
>JALSLU010000086.1 GCA_026988125.1 Sulfurospirillum sp. | reverse complement strand
TGATAACCTTTCAAACTGCCTATCTTAAAACCTACTACCCTCAAGAGTTTATGGCGGCACTCTTAACAAGTGAGCAGGACAATACAGATAAAATAGTAAAGTATATTGATGAGGTTAAAAGACTTGGTATAAAGCTTCTTCCACCTTCTATAAACAGCAGTCTTATTGAATTTTCAGCTATAAAGACCCAAGACGCAGAAGATGCAATTTTGTTTGGTTTGGGAGCTATAAAAGGCATAGGCGGTTCAGCAATAAGCAGAATCCTAGAAGCTAGAAGTAGTGGCAAGTTTAAAGATATGGCAGACTTTGTCTCTAGGATAGATACTTCTAAAGTTAATAAAAAAGCTATAGAATCACTCATAAAATCTGGTTCATTTGATGAGTTTGGTCACTCAAGAAGGGCTCTGCTTGATCATATAGAGAAGATTATAGAAGCAGGAAGCGAGTGTGCGAGGGCTAGAAAGATGGCAGTTGGCTCGCTTTTTGGCGATGAAGAGGAGATGGTTAGTGTTAGGCTTGAGATTGAGGATTTGCCTGAGTTTGATTTAAAAAGAGTGCTTGAGCTTGAAAAGGAGACTATGGGGTTTTATATCTCGGGTCATCCGCTTGATGAGTTTAGAGAGCTTATTGGCTCCATTCCTCATAGGTTATCTTCAGATGTTGATAGCATAGAAGATGAAACTGTACTATTTATAGGAAAAGTTGAAGCTATAACAGAAAAGATTAGTAAAAAAGGTAACAAATTTGGACTTATAAACCTTATGGATTTTCACGGCAATATAGAGTTTATGGTCTTTTTGAATATACTTCAAAAGATTCAGCAGATGGATTTAGAAAAACCAATAGGCTTCATAATTAATGTTACAAGAGATGATAGAGGAGTAAATCTAAACTGCAAAGATGCACTCTCTCTTGAAGAGTTAAATAAAGAAAAAGATAAACTAAAAGTTTTTGAAGAGTTAAAAGAAGAGATAGAGTCTCTGCCTCATACGCCTATAAAAGATATAAAAAGCATAAAAGAGGGAAGTATAGTTTGCATTGCAAAGGTGGAGAGCGTAGATAAAAAAGAGGGGAAAAATGGAAATCCTTATGCTTTTTTAGAGGTGATCGATAAGAGTGGAACTTTGAGTTTTATAATGTTTAAAAAGGAGCTTTTAAAGCTTGATAATTTAAACTTGGAAAAACCATTGGCATTTGTTTTAAACATAAAAACCGAGGATGAGAAGCAAAAAGTTGCCTGCAATGGAGTCTATACTCTTGATGAAGCAAAAAGAAGAAAAAATGCAAAATCATTTAGTCAAAAAAGAGAGATAAAACCAGAGCCCAAGCCACTTCCACCAACAACAATAAGGGTAGTTTTAAGTGAGGATATAGAGCTTGTAGATAGATTAAAAGAGCTACTTGTAAGCAATCACGGGGGAAGTGAAGTTAGTCTTTTGGTGACTTCAAAACTTGTAGATGTAAAGATAAATACACATCTAAAGATAGACCCAAGCATAAAAGAAGAGATAGAAAAACTTGAAGGTATTGAGGTGGTTGAGTAATGGCGTATAATATTTTTTTTGATACAGAAACAACAGGCATTGGTGTTGAAGATGAGATAATCCAAATTGGAGCAATTATTACAAATGAGAGAGGTGAGCTTTTTGACAATGGAGTTTTTGATGAGCTTTGCTCTAGTTTGGTTCCTATAAAGCTAAAAGCTATGGCAACGCATGGCATACGACAAGAAGATATAGAGGATAAGCCTGAGTTTAAAAAGAGTAGATTTTGGAAGGTTTTAAATGAGCTAAATAGTGAAGACAACTACCTCATAGCTCACAATCTTCCTTTTGATTTAAGTATGCTCAAGAAGTATGGTTTTGAAGATAAATTTCAACTAATCGATACCTACAAGTGTTCTATGCACCTTTTTGATCTACATGTATCTCATCAAAGTGCTGGATTTGCAAAAGAGGATGAGATAGAAGATGAGATAAGAGATAAAAATAATAACTTAGTACCGGACTATCAACTCCAAACATTTAGATACAAACTTTTTAGCAAAGTAGATGAAGAAAAAG
>JALSLU010000085.1 GCA_026988125.1 Sulfurospirillum sp. | reverse complement strand
ATTCCCAAAACTCATATATTTTACGATAGACAAAAGGGCTTTGAGTATTTAAAAAATACAATCTACCCTAAAATTGTTAAAAGAAGTTATGGACCATCTAACTATGGTGGTTATTTTGTTCACAAGATTGACTCCTACAAAGAGGCTAAAGAGCTTTTTGAGAAGAAGAGATACCATCCTATGTATATACAAGATTTTGTTCCTATGGAAGCAGACATAAGAGTTATGCTAGTAGGGCATAAGCCGGTGTGTGCATTTTGGAGAAGAGCTCCAGAGGGTGAGTGGCTAACCAATACCTCTCAGGGTGGAAGCATGGACTACATGAATGTGCCAAAATCCGTTTTGGATTTAGCCGTTAAAACCAGCAAGGCTGCAAAGGCCGAATACTACGCTTGTGATGTTGCTTATGGAAAAGATGGCAAGGTCAGGATTTTAGAGTGTGCTACTGCATTTGCTGCATTTCCATACATAAGAGATTGGATTGGGCAGTATATAATGTGGATTTTGGGAGATGGCAGATTTAAAAAACCTCATATTCCAATGTTTAACTGGGAAGAATTAGGAAAGATAGATAGCTCCCTTTTAAGAACCATGAGATACATTACCTTTGGAGAATATACTCCAAGTTGTGATGGTGAAATATTTATAAAGAAAAGAAAAAGATTTGGAGATAAGATAGTCTATATTCACCAGCTTGATGAAACTTACAAGATGCAAAAAGTTGAGAGAAGATTTTTTGAAGAGTGGCCAAGCAGTAGATGGAATTTTCAAGATAGATACTCTTTGAAGGCATTAAAAGAGAATAGGGTAGAAGTAGAAGATGTTGATTTCTCAAACGATGAGAGTTGCGAATCGAAAGAGGAGAGAATCTCTCTTGGCAAAAAAGAGTTAAAAAACTTTTTTAAAGAGGTAGAGGGAGTTGGAAAGAAAAAGATAGAAAAAATCTTTGATAAGTTTGAAAAAGCTAAAAATATAGTTGAAGTTTTGGAACAAAATCCTATCTCATTTTCTGAAATAAAGGGCATAACTAAAAAGGTTGCCAAAGAGATAGAGAAGAGTTGGGAAGAATTTAAGAAGGAATTGAAAACCAAAGAATGAAACAGCAGTATAAAACATATGAACAAACTTGTAATTTTTTAGAAAAGTGTGTCAAGAGTCATCCTGATTTGATTAGGATTGAGTCTATTGGTAGAACCCATGAAAACAGAGAGATAATGCTTGCTACCATATCTTTACATGTAGAGTATGCAGACTTAAAACCGGCACTTCTTTATACGGGTACAATTCACGCTAGAGAGTGGATAGGGAATGAGTTGGCTATAGCCTTTATAGACTATGTTTTGAGTAACTATGATAAAAATCCTAATGTTTTAGAAGCAATTACTAAAAACACTCTATATATAGTTCCATGTTTAAATCCAGATGGGTTTGAGTACAGCAGAAACCACTTCTCTTTTTGGAGAAAAAACAGAAGAGACAACAAAGATGGAACTTTTGGCGTTGATTTAAATAGAAACTTTAGTGTTGGTTTTATACACAATAAAAATACCGGCTCAAATGTATATGGTGGGCCAAGCCCCTTTAGTGAGCCCGAAACTAAAGCTATAAAGGAGTTTGTTGATAATCATGACAATATAACTTTAGCACTAGATTATCACTCGCAGGGAAATGTTTTTTTTCCAGCTCACAAGTTTAGGCATGAACAAGAGATAGAAGGGACTGATCTAAATACCCTAGCAGCCAATATGAACTACCATATATATAAAGTTACAAAGAGAAAGTATGGCATCCATAGAGGAAAACCTCCAACAAAGCTTATAAGCGGAAGTGGAAGAGAGTACTACTACTCTAAAGGCATAATCTCTATGGTTGTTGAGGTTGGCACTAGAAATATATCTGATTATATGAAAAATATGAGAGAGAGTATAAATGAAAATATACCAGCACTTCTACATACTCTTTGTGAAGCCTCAAACTACTCAAAAATTGCGCCAAAGAGGGTTGAGAATTTTGTTATAGATAGTTTTGGTGCCAATGAGGTGCTTTTGAGTTGGGAGCATGAAAAAAGTAGAGATATATATTTTGAGATATATAGAAATGAAGCAAATAAAGAGGCTTGTAATGAGCATAGTTTGATTGGTATTACAAAGGAGTTTGGTTTTAGAGATGTAGAGCTACAAAGTGGAAGTGATTACTACTACTATATTAGGGCAGTTGATGGTATAACCGGCATAAAATCCCCTTTTGCGCCTCAGGTCAAAGTAAGAACTCTGCTAGAGTTAAATGAGTTTAGCAGAGCAATCTTTCCAAATCCTTTAGAGGTTGGCTATGTTGCTAGTAAAATGATAGAAACAAATAGAAAGCATTTTGGAAAAAACTCCCTATTTGTTGGTGTGAATGAACTAAAAGGGGTTAGCTATGGGGTTATCAAGTTTGATTTAAGCTCAATCCCCGAAGATGCAATCATAAAAGAGGTAAAGTTTTCTCTTTATGCTATGAACAGGGTAAATGTAAAGATAGAGAAGTATGGAGAGTGGCTGACTTCAATTTTGGATCAGGAGTTCATAAACGATATAACCGATTTTAATCAGATCGATGAAGCTAAAGTTATACATACACTAGGAGATACGATTCCCTCAGAGCAGTTGGCTCAAGGTATGTGGAGTTGTTGGGGATTTAATGAAAAAGAGAGGGAGATTTTAGAAAAAGAGTTGAGTAAAAAGTCAGTTTTATTTAGAGTCTCCGGTCCAATCAAGCTTCCAACGGGAAGAGATTCTCAAATGATGATGTTTGATATTGGTTATGGTCCATTTGGTGGAGGGATTCATTATAGACCAAGCTTACATGTGAAATATACTCTACCTTCAACCAAGATAACTCTAAAACCAAATAAAATAGCTACAATCTGGAAAGACAAGATAGAAGAGGGTGAGCTAAAATGTGGATTTGATAGCCAAAATAGCAAAATTTACGGGCTTATGAGTTTCGATATGAGTGTACTTCCCGATCCAAAAGATACAGTCATAACAGAGTCATACATTGGCATTAAAAACAGAACCACACCTAAAATTCCACTAGATATTAGATACACTCTTGAGTATGTAGAGACAGATGAAGATATAGATTTCGAGAGTATAAAGCAAAGAGACAGGATAGGTTTTATAGGTTATGAAGTAAGCAGGGCGGATTTACAAAAAAAGAAGAGACACTATTTTATGTTTGATGATTTTTCCATGCAAAATCTACAACAGATGCATAAACTTTATAAAAATGCAAAGTTTCTCATAAAGCCAACTTCAGCTGTTAGTAAAGACCACATTATAAAGTGGGAAGAGGATAGTGTTGAGTTGGTAATAAAATATATAAAAAGAAGAAAAGAGCCGGTAGGTTGTGTTGAAAACCTAAGTTATGGCATAGAAAACAAAAAGATTAAATTAACTTGGGAAAATCCAGATGATAAAGATTTTGTTGGAGCCTATGTAGTTAGAAATAGATTCCACCCACCCAAAAACCAATTTGATGGGGATAAAATCTATGCAGGAAAAGATAACTACACTTATGATGATTTTGGCTCACTTGATATACATAAGTACTATGCAGTTTTTACCTATGATAATGTTCCAAACTACTCATCTGCAGTTACAATCGAGTATATACCATAAACCCAAATTATGCAGTAGGATTTGGGATAAAGGATAGAAAATTTGAATAGAGAGTTTTTTATAAAATTGAAAAAGATTAGAGATTCTAGGTGGTTTTCAAACTTAACAACGGCTATAATTATCTTTTATGCCTCAGTTTTAGGATTTGAAACTATAGATTCAGTTGCTCAGCCACTTGGCAATACTCTTAGAGCACTTGATTATGCTATTACGATCTATTTTGTTATAGAGTTGGCTATAAAGATGCTTGCTGAAGAGAAGTTTATAAATTTTTTCAAAAGTGGTTGGAATATTTTTGATTTTGTGATTGTTACAGTAACTCTTATACCGCTAGAAAATAGCTCTTTTGCTGCAATCGCAAGATTGCTAAGAGTTTTTAGGGTTTTAAGGCTATTTACTGCAAGAGCAGAGTTAAAAGCTATCTTGGATATGCTTATAAAAGCAATTCCGTCAATTGTAGATATAGTCATACTTATGTTCATAATTTTTTATATATATGCCATTGCAGGGAGCTTCTTGTTTGTTGATTTGCCTTCTGGTCTTTGGGACAACTTTTTAATAGCAATGCTAACACTGTTTAGAATTTTGACATTTGAAGATTGGACAGATGTTATGTATGAAGCTATGGAGGTTCATCCTTGGTCTTGGATATATTTTGTTAGTTTCATAATCATAGCAGCATTTGTCTTTTTTAATCTTTTTGTAGCGGTAATCATAGGTGAGATGCAAAAGATGCAAGATGAAAAGATGAAAGAAGAGATTCACGAAGATAGTAAAAAGCTAGATATGCTTTTAAAAGAGGTGCAGGAGATAAAAAAAAGACTAAATGAAAAGAAAAATTAAGCTATAAATAAAAAAAGTTTGTCTTTAATGTACTATCTTTTTGAGCTCTTGTTGATTGATGTTTTTTAGCTAGATATCTAATTGTGATATAAAATTCTATTTTTTTTACATGAAGACTCTATGGCTACAACGGCTATTGCATATTCATCTTCATGAGTTATACTTAATGAGGTATCAGTTATATTCAATTCTTCTATTAAGTTTTTTGACAGGGTAAAATAGGGGGCGTTGTTGGCATCTTTGTGAATCTTTATATCTTGAAAACTACATTTCAAGCCTATTCCAAGTCCAAGAGCTTTGGCAACTGCTTCCTTGGTTGCCCAAAAGCCGGCTATGGTGTTAGCTGATTTTGCTAGTTTTATCTCGCTACTATCTAAAAATCTTTTGAGCGCCTTATCTCCAAAGCGCTCATAGAATTTTTCAATCCTTGAAATTTTAACTAAGTCAATACCTATCATCATTGGACTACAAAATCGGTAAAAAATATATTTTTAATTTGACCATCAGCTAAAATTTCATTGATTTTAGAGACAATTTCATCTTTTAATCTATCTTTTCCTTTCATTGTGCTTACCTCTTCAAAAGTTTTAGAGGAGAGTACTCTGATGATTATATCTCTTATTAGAGGTTTCTTTTTATCTAATTCAGCAGACAATTCAGGTTTATCTAGTTCTATATCCAATTTAACTTTTAGATATCTGCTACCACCTTCACTAAGAAGATTTACAACAAACTGATCCATAGGGTACATTGGACCAATGTTTAAATATTCGTTTGAGCGAGCCATCGGTGTTCTTTTTGCAGGAGCAGCCTGTGCTTGATTTTGATTTTGAGCCATATCTGCTTCATCACCACCACTAAGTAAGAAATAAGCAGCAAGCCCACCACCAATAAGTAATAAAACTAGCAGTACTATGATCAAAATTAGCACCATATTGCCACCAGATTTTTTTTCAACTACCTCTTCAACTTCTTCAGCCATTTTTTTATCCTTATTTTTTTATTCTAAACTAATTCGCTGTATTATACTGTTATATCGTTTAATTTTTTTAAAATTTTACATCCAATCTATGAGTTTTGAAACTTCATCCACTTTGAAACACTTTATTCCATCCATTTGCCCATTTGGAGTTGAAGGGACTACAGCTTTTTTAAAGTGCTGTGATTTAGCCTCTTTTAGTCTTATATCTAAATTATAAACATCTCTAATATCACCTATGAGACTTACTTCTCCTATGAATATAGTATCACTACTAAGTGGTCTATTTTTAAAACTACTAATAATTGCAGCTATAATTGCAAGATCAGCTGAGGTTTCAGTGATCTTTATACCACCAGTTATGTTGACAAACACATCGTATTGATTAAATGGTAGATCAAGTTTTCTCTCTAGTAGTGCTAAAAGCATGGTTAATCTATTTAGTTCGTAGCCAGTAGCACTTCTTTTTGGGTTTGAGTAATTATTGTCACTCACTAGTGCTTGAACCTCTATGACTATAGGTCTTGAACCCTCCATTATGACAGTTATTGCTGAGCCAGCTTGAGAGTTTCCTCTTGTAAAAAACTTTTTAGATATATCTTTTGCACTAACTAAACCCTCTCTTGTCATCTCAAAAATGCCAACTTCACTAGTTGAGCCAAATCTATTTTTGAATCCTCTTAGGAGTCTTAACTCTTTGGAGTTATCTCCTTCAAAATATAAAACAGTATCCACCATATGTTCTAATACTCTAGGACCGGCTATGCTTCCCTCTTTTGTTATATGACCTATAATAAATATGGCAATGGAGTTATCTTTTCCCCATCTCATAAGTTCAAAAGTGATCTCTCTTACTTGAGAGACACTTCCTGGAGCAGAGCTTATCTTTTCACTGTAGATTGTCTGAATGGAGTCCACTATAAGAGCTTCATATTTTCCACTAGATAACTCAGCTAAGATATTATCTAGCCTAATCTCACTCATAAGATAGAGATTGTCATAGTTGCTTTTTAGTCTATCGCTTCTTAATTTTATTTGGCCAGCAGACTCTTCTCCGCTAACATAGAGAATCTTTTTTCCATCTTTTGCTAAATTTCCAGCAATCTTTAAAAGAAGGGTTGATTTTCCAACACCAGGACTTCCCCCTATGAGAGTTAAACTACCACTTACTATGCCTCCACCCAAGACTAAATCTAGCTCACTATCACCAGAGCTAAATCTGCTAATTTTATCTTCTTTAACTTGTGTTATGGGGATTGCGTGAGTAGTTAGATTGCTACTTGAGCCACTGTTTTTTATCTCTTTTAGAACTTCAATTTGTTTTTGATTTAGCTCTAAAAACTCATCCCAAGCTCCACAACTTGGACATTTTCCCATCCATTTTGAACTTTGATGTCCGCATGCTTGACATTCAAAGAGTGTTTTTTTATTCTTCTTCAAAGATTGCATCCAAAATTACATCTATAAATTCATCTGGATTAAACTCTATAAGATCATCTTTGCTCTCACCAACGCCAACATATACTATTGGAAGTTCTAACTCTCTTGCAACTCCAAATAAAGAACCACCCTTTGCAGTACCATCAAGCTTTGTTATAATTATGGCATCTACACCTACAATCTCATTGAAAGATTTAGCTTGATTTATGGCTGAGCTTCCGCCAGTTCCATCTAAGATGAGTATTTTTCTATGAGGCGCTCCCTCTTGAGCTTTGTTACAGATTCTAACTATTTTTTTCAGTTCATTTGATAGATTTGTATGATTGTGAAGTCTTCCAGCAGTATCTATGATGACATTATCAAAATCTTTGGCAATTGCTGAGCTTATTGTATCATATGCCACTGCAGATGGATCGTGGTTTTGCTTTGTATAGACTATGGGAATCTCTAATTTATCTGCCCATCTCTTTAGCTGTTCAATTGCAGCAGCTCTAAATGTATCACTTGCTCCAAGTAAAACTTTTTTACCATTTTTTTTGTATATGTGTGCTAATTTAGCAATGGTTGTAGTTTTTCCAGCACCATTTACTCCTATAACTAAATCTACATGAGGCTTAGTAGTATTTTGCTTTTTATTGTCATATATAAAATATGTTTTCATCACCCTTTTGACATCTTTTTTCGATACCAATTCTTGAGGTGGCAGATAGTATATAATCTCCTCTACTATCTCATAGGGTATGTCTGCTTCTAAAAGAACATCTTCTAGCAACTCTTTTTCAATCTTTTTTAATTTCTTAGGAACGACTGACTTCATTACTGAAGTAGTTTTTTCTAATCCCTTTTTGATAAATCCGAACATTTAAAGTACCCTTTTTATGTCTACTTCGATCATTTCTTCAGGAACTGCTCCCATGTAGTGTTGGGAGTAGTCTCCATTTCTGTCATATATTAGCATAAAAGGGATACTCCTAACACCACCTATCTCTTTAGCAACTTCAAAATTTGCTGGTGAGTTTGTTATGGTGTAGTTGATTTGATTTCTATTTATAAACTTTTTAATCTCTTCATCAGATTTATTATCTTCTAGTAAAATACTTATAATCTTTACATCATCTTTGTATTTTTCCTGCAAATTATTGAGATGTGGGATCTCTGCATTACAGGGTGGACACCATGTTGCAAAAAAGTTTAAAATTACAATTTTATTTTCATAATTCACAAATGTAAAGCCACTCTCCTTAGGTATAAGTTTTATTTTTTCGCCATTTACATCCTTTAGCAATATATAGTTACTTTTAAGATCATCTTTCTTGTTAGGTTCTGTTTCAGTGTGTATTTGAGTTTTTTCTACTGGTTTTATAGTTTCTAAGGTCACATTTTTTTTAGTAGATGTTTCAGAGGAACATCCCTGAAGAGCAAAAAATGCTAAAGTTACAAAGATAATTTTTTTCATTTTAATCCTTAAGTATTTTGGTATAATTATACCTAAATAGAGATAAAGAGAATATGATGTTAGAGGATAAAAAAGCTAAATTTAGAAAGATTGCAAAGAAAAGAGTTGAAAAATTTGCAAAGAGAGGAAAAATAAAGAGAGATAGGTATGTCCAAAAGCATTTAAAAAAAATAATTTTAGAAAATAATTTTCGAAACATTTTGTTTTATATACCATTAAAAAACGAGGTAAACCTAATGCCATTAATAAACACATTAAGGGGTATGCTCAATGTATATGTTCCATTTATGGTAGGTAAAAGTTTTAAAATGGTAAAATTTAGGTTGCCTCTATCTAGAAAAAAATTTGGTATATTTGAGCCTAAGAACTCATATAAAAAAATTAAAAAGATAGATATGGCAGTAGTACCTGTTCTTGGAGTGGACGGTACTTTTGGGCGTATTGGTTTTGGGAAGGGGATGTATGATAGATTTTTTGAATCCCTAAAGTGTTCTCCAATAGTTGTTTTTGTACAGCTAGAGGAGTGTATGGTAAAAGAAAATTTATGCCAAAGTCATGATATACGAGCAGATATATATATAACTCCATATAAAATTTTTCAAAAGAAGGGACGAAATGTTTATAGGTATAAGTGTTGTAGCAGCATCAGTAATAGCAGGAGCTGCAGGATTCATAATAGCAAAAAAATTGGATGCGGCAAATTATGATGTATATGTAGCTCAAGCCAAAGCTAAGGCTAAAGCCATTGAGCATGAGGCGGAGTTGGTTTTAAAAAACTCTGAAGTTAAGGTTAAAGAGGCTGAGCTAGAAGCAAAGCAAAAATATGAAGATAAAGTAATTGCTTTAAAAAAGGAGTACTCTGAAAAATTAATAGATCTAGAAAAGAGGGAGAAAAACCTTAAGGACGATCTAAAGAAATTGAATACAGAAAAAAGTGAGCTTGGTAATTTAAAAAAAGAGGCAAATGAACTTTATGAAGAGGGCTTAGCTCTAAAAGAGGAGTATTTTAAAAAGGTTGAAGAGGCTTTAGCAGTTTTAGAGCGTTCTGCTGGGCTTACTCAAAGTGAGGCTAAAGATATAGTTCTTAAAAAGGTAGAAGAGCAATCAAGAGCAGATATAGCTCATATAGTTAGAAAGGCTGAAGAAGAAGCCAAGCAAGATGCTAAAAGAAGGGTCAATTATATATTGGCTCAAGCAACATCAAGATTTGCAGGTGAGTTTGCTGCTGAGAGATTGATAAATGTAGTAAATATAAGAGATGATGAACTAAAAGGTAGAATCATAGGTAAAGAGGGAAGAAATATAAAAACACTTGAGATGCTTTTAGGAGTAGATATAATCATAGATGATACTCCAAATGCAATTATTCTTAGTAGTTTTAATCTTTATAGACGAGCAATAGCAACAAAAGTAATAGAACTTCTGGTTGAAGATGGAAGAATTCAGCCTGCAAGAATTGAAGAAATATACGAAAAGGTAAAAGATGAGTTTGAGCAAAATCTTTTAGAAGAGGGTGAAAATATACTCATAGATTTAGGCATAACAAGGGTTCATCCAGAGATTGTTAAACTTATAGGTAGACTAAAGTTTCGTGCAAGTTATGGACAAAATGCATTGGGCCACTCACTTGAAGTTGCACACTTAGCAGGGATAATTGCTGCAGAGTGTGGAGGAGATGAACTACTTGCAAAACGGGCTGGAATTTTACATGATATAGGAAAAGCATTGACGCATGAATTTGCTGGAAGTCATGTAGATTTGGGAGCAGATATATGTAAAAGATATAAAGAGCATGAAGTTGTTATAAATGCAATCTATGCTCATCATGGTCATGAAGAGGCCACAAGTGTAGAGTCTGCTGCAGTTTGTGCTGCCGATACACTAAGTGCTGCTAGACCTGGGGCTAGACGAGAGGTTTTAGAGAGTTTTCTAAAAAGAGTTCAAGATATTGAGGAGATTGCTAAGTCTAAAGAGGGTATAAAGCAGGCATATGCGATAAATGCAGGAAGAGAGATAAGAGTTATAGCAAATGCAAAGCTTGTTAATGATGATGAAGCAGTGCTTCTTTCAAAAGAGATAGCAAAAGAGATTGAGGATAAAATTCAATATCCGGGTGAAATAAAGGTAAATGTTATAAGAGAGCTAAGAGCAATTGATTATGCAAGATAGCAATTAGCCAGAGAGATTTTATTTGAGTTATAGTTTTAAAGATATCTTTTCAGACATAAAAAGGTATAAAAAAGAGTTTGTATTAGCCAATATAGTTGCTGTTTTGGCGGTGCTTGTTAGTATACCTGCACCGCTTTTGATGCCTCTTTTGGTGGATGAGGTACTACTGAATAAACCAGCCTTTTTAGTTGAAAATATTGATTCTATATTGGGTACAAAAAGTGAAGCATATGTTTATGTTTTAGTTGTGCTGTGTATAGTGATTTTGATGAGATTTCTCTTTTTTATTTTGAATTTTTTTCAAGTAAAGCTTTTTACAATTATTTCTAAAAATATAACTTATAAAATAAGAAAAGATTTGATTAATCACCTCTCCAAGGTATCTTTAAAAGAGTTTGAGTTTTTAGGCACGGGTAAAATTTCCTCTTTACTTATGATTGATGTAGATACAATAGATAACTTTCTAGGTAGTGTTGTAAGCAGACTAATTATATCGGTTTTAACGATTATTGGTGTTAGTACGATTCTCTTAATGATTCATTGGAAGTTGGCACTTTTTATTTTATTGGTAAATCCTTTTGTAATTTTATTGACAACAAAAATAGCAAGAAAAATTTCACAACTTAAAAAAGAAGAAAATAAAACATATGCGCTTTTTAACGAGGCACTTAGTGAGACTTTAGATGTTTTTGTTCAAATAAAATCTCTCAACAAAGAAAAAAAATTTTTTGAACAAATTATAAAAAAAGCAGATACTCTTAAAGATAGATCTTGCGAGTTTACCTACAAAAGTGATGGAGCAACAAAATTTTCCTATCTTGTTTTTTTGAGTGGATTTGAATTATTTAGAGGTGCTAGTATACTAGTAGTCGCATATAGTGACCTTACTATCGGACTAATGTTGGCAATTTTTGGTTACTTGTGGGTTATGATGAGTCCAATACAAGAGGTTTTAAATATGCAGTATGCTTATCACAATGCAAAAGCAGCTTTACAAAGAATTAATCATATATTTACTTTGGAAGTTGAGTCAGTGCCAAAAAATAGGCTCAACCCATTTAAAAACTCAATTACAAATTCAATTGAGGTAAAAAATCTATATTTTAGTTATGATAATGAAAAAGATGTCTTAAGAGATATAACACTAAAAATACAAAGAGGTAAAAAAATTGCTATAATAGGTTCAAGTGGTAGTGGAAAAACTACACTTGCTCAACTTTTGGTAGGACTATATCCTTTTGATCGCGGTGATATTTTGTTTGATGGATGTAGTGTGAAGGAGATTGGTTTAGATTTGGTTAGACAAAATGTCTATCTAGTTTTACAAAACCCTCAACTTATAAATGATACAATCTTGAAAAATTTAACCTTTTCAGAGAAGTTTGAAGAGAGTAGATTGAGATATGCTTTAAAGGTGGCTCAACTTGAAGAGTTTATTGAATCATTGAAAGATGGGCTAGAGACTAAAATAGGTAAAAATGGTATAAGGCTATCTGGAGGACAAAGGCAGAGACTCTCAATTGCTAGAATGGTTTTACAAGATCCAAAAGTGGTTATCTTGGATGAATCAACTTCTGCTTTAGATGTTCATACTGAGTCAAAGCTCTTTTATGAATTGGAAAATTATTTGAAAGATAAAACAACTATTATAATAGCACACAGGTTAAGTACTATTAGGAAAGCTGATTTTATCTATGTTTTAGAGAGTGGTCAGATAGTAGAAAGTGGAGTTCCTGACGAGCTTATGAAGCTAGAGGGAGTTTTTTATAATTATGTTAATAGGAGTATATAGATGAAAAGATTATTGTTAAATATTTTTGTTATTTTTGGATTGATTTCAAGCCTGAATGCTCAATCAGTAGAAGAGCAAATTTTAGATGCAGCAAATAGTTTTAAAAAAATTGCTTATTCTCAAAATAAAATTCCAAAGAGAGTTTTGCAAGAGGCAAAGGCGTTGGTGATTGTTCCAAATATGTATAAAGCTGGTTTTTTTCTTGGCGTTAAATATGGAGAGGGAGTTGCAACAATAAAAAGAGGTGATGGCACTTGGAGTAATCCTTTTTTCATAGAAATTGGAGGAGGTAGTTTTGGTTTTCAATTTGGTTATGAAAACATATCGATGGTCTTAGTTTTTAGAACCAACAATAGTGTAAATGGATTACTAAGTAAAAAGTTTACTTTAGGGGCCGGAGCTTCTATTAGTGCTGGTCCTATTGGAGCAAATTATGAAAGAAATGCTGAAGTAAATATGTCTGCAGAAATATTTTCATATGTCATAAAAAATGGACTTTTTGCAGGTGTTTCGTTAGAGGGTGCTGTTATAATGAATAAGGATGAAAAAAATAGAGTTCTTTATGGAGGAAGAACCTCAGTAAATGAAATTGTATATGGTAATAAAACAGTTGGTTCATATAGTGTCCAAGAGTTTTTAAAAACTATAAAAACTTTAACGGATTAGTGATGGAAGATGTAATAAACTCTTTATCTACCTATGGTTATATTATATTGTTTTTGTACTCACTTGGTGGAGGTATGGTGGCAATCATAGCAGCAGGTGTACTATCTTATGCTGGAAAGATGGATTTAACAACATCTATAGCTGTTGCATTTGTGGCAAATGCTATAGGAGATTCTTTGCTTTTTTATATGAGTAGATATAATAAAAGTACAATTATGCCATACCTTAGAAAGCATAAAAGAAAGTTAGCCTTGAGTCATCTTTTAATGAAAAAATATGGAGATAAGATTATATTTTTTCAAAAATTTATCTATGGAGTAAAAACATTAATTCCTATGGGTATAGGTATGACCAAATATCCTGCTTTAAAATTTAATGTTTTGAATGTGATATCTGCATTTTTGTGGGCTGTAATACTTGGCTATTTGAGTTATAGTTCTGGAAAAGCTATAACTACCTTTTTTGGAAAGTTCTCTGATTATCCATGGCTAGCTCCATTTATAGTTTTTTCTCTTCTTGGATTGATATGGTTATACTTTACAAAAGCTACACAAAAAAATAGCCCTAGATAAGCTCTTTAGCAACTCTTAGTATATCTATACCATACTTTTGTTGTAGTTTATAGCTTTGTTTTGTTAAGTTATGAAATTTTGTATCTGCTTTTGTATCTAAAACTGATGGTGTAAATCTTGTTTTAAAGTTACAAAGTGATATAGAGAGTCTTATTATGGGGTTTTTAGAGGCTTTATCTAACTCTAAAAATAGAGATATTACAGCTGTTATTAAAAAATTTTCACTAAATTTTCTATTGAAAGTTTGTTGTTTTTTCTTTTTGTAGTATTTGTAGCGAATTGATAGATAAATTGTTGAGGGAAATAGATTTAGTTTGAAAACCATATGACTTAAATGTCTACAGAGTATAATCAGTCTTCTTTTAATCTCTTCTCTGTTAACTATCTCATCAAAAGTTCTTGAAATACCAATGGATTTTCTTCCCTCTCTTTCTAGCACATGTTCGTTGTCTATACCACAAACTCTATCATAGATTTTTTTACCTGAATTTCCCCAAGAGTACAGTAAAGTTTTGGACTCTTTAATGTCACCTAGGGTAAATTTTTTATATTTGTAAAGTTTTTTTTGTGTTGCTTTTCCAATAGATGGAAATTTTTCAATGGGAATATCTTTGATAAATTCATAGATATCATCAACCTTTTTGATACCATAAGGTTTTGCAAACTCTGTAGCTAATTTTGCTATCCATTTGGATTTTGAAATTCCTATAGAGCATGGAAGTTTAAATTTGTTATTTATATCTTCTTGTAGGGATTTTAAAAAATCAAAGCTATGTTTATCTTTTATCCAACCATTTAAATCCCCAAAAAACT